>NZ_JBSEYU010000009.1:0-80747 GCF_053627955.1 Micrococcus sp. 093350064-1 | reverse complement strand
CGTCGTCGCCTTGGTGAGCCATTACCTCACCAACAAGCTGATAGGCCGCGAGTCCATCCAAAACCGATAAATCTTTCCAACACCCACCATGCGGTAGGCGCTCCTATCCGGTATTAGACCCAGTTTCCCAGGCTTATCCCAGAGTTAAGGGCAGGTTACTCACGTGTTACTCACCCGTTCGCCACTAATCCACCCAGCAAGCTGGGCTTCATCGTTCGACTTGCATGTGTTAAGCACGCCGCCAGCGTTCATCCTGAGCCAGGATCAAACTCTCCGTAAAAAAATTACAGAACAACACCGTGGCAGCCGGAAATAACCACCACGACATCCATTCAATACCTAGCAGACCATCACCACACCACGGGGGTGGCAGGCGATGATCAACCAATATATGTTAAAACAATTGGCATCAACAAACTTGGCACACTATTGAGTTCTCAAACAACAGGCGCTTCCAGCTTCAGCGACCCGCTCCGCGGGCCGTTTCGCTCTGGAGCAACTTCTCCATCCTAGACCATCCGTTTCGACCGTGTCAACTCCGTGTCCGAAGCATTCACCGTCTGTTCACATGGCCGGGCTAGAAAACCTTACCACGCGATCCGACCATGTCAACTCCGCTTCCGCAGGGCCAGACACTCACCGGACCATCCACGTGGAAGGCCTCGCAAAGCTTACCACATGATTCCCGGCTGTCAAACCAGATCATCTTCTTCAGGAATTCCGACCCGCATCACTGCCGGCCGCGCACCCGGTGAGCACCACCCGCCCTGGACCTGCCATTCTCGGCATGAATCCGCGGATTCTGTGTTCTTCACCCCGCCTCCCGGTCACCCGGTCGGCGTCTTGAGCACGAGATGGAACTCTACACACGAATCCCACCGAACACAAAACCAGGGGCGACACCCGGCGTCCGGGCACGAAGGAGGGCCCCGTTCTCCGCAGAATCCTGCGGGGAACGGGGCCCTGTGCTCCTCCCGTGGGCGGTTGCTTCGCCGTCGCCGCCCGTCGTGTCCTCGGTCACTTTTCGCGACTCACGGTGGACACCGGTGGTCTGCAGCCGCGGTCAGCCCTCCCCCAGGTCCGCACCCGCCATGCTCTTCTTGCCCCGGCGCACCAGCAGGTGTCGGCCGGCGAGGGCGTCGTCTCGGGTGAACACCTGGTCGGCATCCGTCACCCGCACGTTGTTCACCGAGGCGCCGCCGTCGCGCACCGTCCGACGCGCCTCGGAGCGCGAGGCGACCAGCCCGGTGGAGACCAGCAGCTCGACCGCGGTCACGGTGCCCGGCTCCCCCTCCCACTGGGTCCGGTCGGCCTGCGGCAGCTCGGCCAGCACGGCGGTCAGCGTGTCCGGATCCACGGTGGTGAGGTCGCCGCCTCCGAACACGGCATGGGAGGCCTCGATGACCTTCGTCGTCGTCTCCTCTCCATGGGCCAGCGCCGTGACCTCCCACGCCAGGCGCTTCTGGGCCTCCCGGCGGAACGGCTCGTCGGCCACCTTCTGCGCGTACTCCTCGATCTCCGCGCGGGTCAGGAACGTGAAGACCTTGAGCCGGTCGACGACGTCCGCGTCCGCCGTGTTGAGCCAGAACTGGTAGAAGGCGTACGGGGAGCACATCTTCGCGTCGAGCCAGACGGCGTTGCCCTCGGACTTGCCGAACTTGGTGCCGTCCGCGTTCGTGATCAGCGGCGTGCCCAGCGCATGGGCGTGGGTCCCCTCCACCTTGCGGATCAGCTCGGTGCCGGCGGTGAGGTTGCCCCACTGGTCGGAGCCGCCGGTCTGGAGGGTCACGCCGTGCCGGCGGTGCAGCTCGAGGAAGTCGTTGCCCTGCAGCACCTGGTAGGAGAACTCCGTGTAGGAGATGCCCTCATCAGAGTTCAGGCGCTTGGCCACGATCTCCTTCTTCACCATGGTGCCGACGCGGAAGTTCTTGCCGACGTCCCGCAGGAAGTCCAGCGCGCTCATGCCCGCGGTCCAGTCCAGGTTGTTGACCATGGTCGCCGCGTTCTCCCCCTCGAAGGAGAGGTACGGCTCGATCTGCGCGCGCAGGGACTCCACCCACGCCGCCACGGTCTCCTGCGAGTTCAGAACGCGCTCCGAGGTCTGCCGCGGGTCGCCGATGAGCCCGGTGGCGCCGCCCACGAGGGCGTACGGGCGGTGGCCGGCGAGCTGCAGGCGGCGCAGGGTGAGCAGCTGGACGAGGTGTCCCAGGTGGAGGGACGGAGCGGTCGGGTCGAAGCCGCAGTAATACGAGACGGGCTCCCCGGCCAGCGCCTGCTCCAGCGCGGCCTCGTCCGTCGAGACGTGCACGAGCCCGCGCCAGCGCAGCTCCTGCCAGACGTTCTCGAAGCTCGGGTCGTTCGCCTGTGCGCGCAGTCGGGCCGCGCGCTCCTCGTTCTGGGGTGCCATGGCCCCAGCCTAGCGACGCGCCCGCGCGCCTCCGCGACGCCGCGCACGTGCGACGTCGCCCGCGGGGCTCACTCCGGGACGTCCGCCAGCCCTGCCGGCAGCGCGGCCGCGTCCGTCCCGGCGACGACGGACAACGACTGGGTGGCGCGGGTCATCGCCACGTACAGATCGCCCACCACGCCGCGCGCGTCGGCCACGATCCGCTCGGGCGAGACGAGGACGACGGTGTCGAACTCCAGTCCCTTGGTCTCCCACGGGGTGGCGACGACGATCTCGACGCCGGGCAGCGGCGCGGTGTCCACGGCCGCCTCCCCCCACCGCTCCCGGAGGACCGTGAGCAGCTCCCCCGTCCGCCCGGCGGGGGCGATCACGGCGGTCAGGGCCTCGGGCACGCGGTCCCTTTCAACTTCGACCGCCTCGAGGGCCAGGGCGGCGACGTCACCGCCCGGCTCCGTCACCAGACGCGGGCGGTGGTCGCCCTCGCGCACGGCGCGCGGATGGGAGACCTCGAGCCCGGCCGCCCGTGCGACCTGCGCGGCCCAGCGCATCACGCGCGCCGGCGAGCGGTAGTTCACGGTCAGCTCTTCCAGGCGCCAGCGGTCCCCGAACTCCGGGGCGAGGACGGACGCCCACGAGCCGGCCGCGTCGCGACGGGAGGACTGCGCGATGTCGCCCACGATGGTGAACGACTTCATCGGGCAGCGGCGCGCCAGCAGGCGCCACTGCATCGGAGAGAGCTCCTGGGCCTCGTCCACCACCACATGGCCGTACGTCCAGGTGCGGTCGTGGGCGGCGGTCTCGGCGGTGGTCCGTCGTACGCCGCGCGTCTCATTGGCCGCGGCCAGCTGCTCGGCGTCCACGACGCCGTCGACGCCCAGGTCCGCGAGCGTCTGGTGCATGTTCTCCAGGGACGCCCGGGCGTTCTCGAGGTTGCGCTCGTGCTGGGCCGCGGACTCGCCGCCCCGGCCCGGGGTCTCGAGCCGTCCGAGCAGCTCGGCCGCCTCGTCCAGCAGGGGCACGTCGGCCTCGGTCCAGGGGGCGTCGGCCGGGCGCAGGAGCGCGCCGACCTCGACGTCGGACAGCCACGGGGCGGCCGCCCGGAGCAGGTCCTCCCGGGTGAGGAGGTCGCCGATGAGCTTCTCCGGCGTCAGCGGCATCCAGCAGAGGTTGAGCGCGATGCGCACGTCGCGCGAGGTGCGCACGTCCTCGAGCAGGAGGTCACGCTGCACCGGGGTGCCCGAGGACTTCTCCAGCTTCTTGCGCAGCTTCTCCGCGAGCTCGCGGACGAGGATCTTCACGAACGTCACCCGGGCCTCGTTGTGGGGCTTGCGGGTGGCCCGTGCCTTGTCCCGGGCGCGCCGGACCATGGCCGGCTTGAGCTTGACGGCCGTGCCGTCGATCATCAGGCGCCGCGGCTCGACGAGCAGGCGCTGGCGCTGCGCGACCGCGTGGGCGACGGCGTCCACCATGTCCAGCCGGCCCTTCACCGCCGCCGCGTCGAGGTCCCGCTCCGGGACGGCCCGCACACCCGGCATCAGCGTCCCCAGCGAGGACATCACGACACCGGTCTCGCCCAGCGAGGGCAGCACCCGCTCGATGTACCGCATGAACGCGGTCGACGGGCCGACGATCAGCACGCCCGAGCGCGCGAGGCGCTCCCGGTGGGTGTACAGCAGGTAGGCCGCACGGTGTAGGGCGACGGCGGTCTTCCCCGTGCCGGGCCCGCCCTGCACCACGACCGCCCCGGGCAGGGGCGCGCGAATCACCTCGTCCTGCTCCGCCTGGATCGTGGCGACGATGTCCCCCATCCGTCCCGTGCGTCGGGCGGTGACGGCGGCCAGCAGCGCACCCTGGGCATCGGCGCGCACGCCGTCCTCGCCCAGCAGCGTCGGGTCCAGGATGTCGTCCTCGAGGTCGCGCACCTCGCGCCCCCGCAGCATCAGGTGACGACGACGGCGCACGCGGCCCCGGTGGGCCGCCGTCGCCTGGTAGAAGGCGCCGGCCTCGGCCGCGCGCCAGTCGACGAGGAGGCGCTCGTGGTCCTCGGTGGTGAGGCCGATGCGCCCGATGTACCGCTGCTCGTCGGCCCCACCCTCCCGCTCGGCGTCGAGGTCGAGCCGGCCGAAGACGAGGCGGTCGTCCACGGCGTAGAGCTGGGCGAGTCGGTCCTCGTAGAGGCTGGCGAAGGCGTCGCGCTCGGAGTGGTTCTGCAGCGACCCCTGCGGGCCGGTCCGGCGCACGGCCGCGAGCTGGCGCTCCTTCTCCTCACGCAGGGCGTCGAGGCGGGCGTACCGCTCGGCGACCCGACCCCGCTCGAGGTCGAGCTCGGACTGGCGGACGGACACGGTATCGGTCATCGGGGGCCCTCGCGGTGCGGTGAGGGGCGGACCATGCTGCGGCCCGCCCGGCGGAAAAGTGACCACCCATGCTACGCCGACCACGGTGAACGGCGGGTGACGCGGCGGCGCCCTGCCGGGCACCGCCGCGTCCGGCCCGGCCGACGCCGACCCGGCCGGGCGACCGCGTCAGCGGGCGTCGACGACGGAGCCCGGCGTGTCGGCCCAGCGGCGCAGCGGCGCCAGGGCGTCCTCGAGCGCCCCGATCTGCGCCGCGACGGCCGTCGGCGCGGTCCCGCCCTGGGCGTCGCGAGAGGCGAGCGAGCCCTCCGTGCTGAGCACCTCGCGGGCCTGCGGGGTCAGCGCCGGCGAGATGGCGGCGTACTCCTCGTCCGTGAGGTCCCACAGCTCCACCCCCCGGGCCTCGGCCGCCTTCACGGCCTCGCCGGACAGCTCGTGGGCCTCGCGGAACGGGACCCCCTGGCGAACGAGCCACTCGGCGACGTCGGTGGCCAGCGCGAAGCCCTGCGGGGCCAGCTCCGCCATGCGCTCCGTCTGGAACTCGAGGGTGGCGATCATCCCTGAGACGGCGGGCAGCAGCAGCTCGAGGGTGTCCGCGGCGTCGAAGACGGGCTCCTTGTCCTCCTGCAGGTCGCGGTTGTAGGCCAGCGGCATGCCCTTGAGCGTGGCCAGCAGCCCCGTGAGGTCGCCGATGAGGCGGCCGGACTTGCCGCGGGCCAGCTCGGCGACGTCCGGGTTCTTCTTCTGCGGCATGATCGAGGACCCCGTGGAGTACGCGTCGTGCAGCGTCACGAAGCCCGCCTCCTTGGTGGCCCAGAAGATGACCTCCTCCGAGATGCGGGACAGGTCGACGCCGACCATCGCGGCGACCCACGCGAACTCCGCGTACACGTCGCGGGCGGCGGTGCCGTCGATCGAGTTCCACACGGCCGACTCGAAGCCGAGCTCGGTGGCCACGGCGTTCGGGTCCAGACCCAGGGAGGAGCCTGCCAGGGCCCCGGAGCCGTACGGCGAGACGGCCGCGCGCGCGTCCCAGTCCACGAGCCGCTGCAGGTCCCGCGCGAACGCCCAGGCGTGCGCGAGCAGGTGGTGCGAGAGCAGGACGGGCTGCGCGTGCTGCAGGTGGGTGCGGCCCGGCATCGGCGCGTGCGGGTGCGCCCGCGCCTGATCGAGCAGCGCGTCCACCGTGGCGATCACGCCCCGCGCGATGATGCGGGCGTGGTCGCGCAGGAACATCCGGCCGAGGGTGGCGACCTGGTCGTTGCGGGATCGGCCGGCCCGCAGGCGGCCGCCGAGCTCGGGACCGGCCCGCTCGATGAGGCCGCGCTCGAGCGAGCCGTGCACGTCCTCATCGGACGCCGCCGGGGTGTAGGCACCGGAACGCACGTCCGCCTCGAGACGGTCGAGGGCCGCGATCATCCCGTCCAGGTCGTCCGCACTGAGCAGACCGGCGGTGTGCAGCACCCGGGCGTGGGCACGGGAACCCGCGATGTCATAGGGCGCCAGGCGCCAGTCGAAGTGCGTGGACTTGCTGAGCGCGGCGAGCGCCTCGGAAGGGCCGCCGGCGAAGCGGCCGCCCCACAGGGCGCCCTCGTTGGTCCCGTGGCGGGCATCGGTGTTCTCGGTCATCGAAGGTCTCCTCGAGGTCGGTGACAGGCCGACGGCGGCCGGCCCGGTCGCGGGCGGGCCGCCGTCGTGCACGGGGCGTGCGGGGTCAGTCGTTGGACAGGCGGGCGACGTCCTGGAGGTCGTCGCTGCCGCGCAGGCGCTGCTCGCGCTCGGAGGCCGTCTTCGCGGACAGGCCGAAGATGTCGATGAACCCGCGGGCCGAGGACTGGTCGAACGAGTCGCCCTCGTCGTATGTGGCGAGGTTGAAGTCGTACAGGCCGGTCTCGGACCGGCGACCCTGCACCGTGGCGCGGCCACCGTGGAGCTCCAGGCGGATCTCACCGTTGACGTGCTCCTGGGTCGCGTCGATGAACGTGTCCAGGTTCCGCTTCAGCGGGGAGTACCACTGGCCGTCGTAGACCAGCTCGGTCCACCGCTGGTCCACATGCTTCTTGAAGCGCGCCTGTTCACGCTCCAGGGTGACGTTCTCGAGCTCACGGTGGGCCGCGATCAGCGCCATGGCCCCCGGTGCCTCGTAGATCTCGCGGGACTTGATGCCCACGAGGCGGTCCTCGACGATGTCGATCCGGCCCACGCCCTGGGCACCGGCCCGGCGGTTGAGCTCCTCGATGATCTCCAGCGGGCTCAGCGCGCGGCCGTCGAGGGCCGTGGGGACGCCGCGCTCGAAGGCGATCGTGACCACGTCCGGCGCCGGCGGGAAGGCGGGGTCGTCCGTGTAGTCGTAGACGTCCTTCGTGGGGCCGTTCCAGATGTCCTCGAGGAAGCCGGTCTCGACGGCGCGGCCCCACACGTTCTGGTCGATCGAGAACGGGTTCTTCTTGGTGGTGACGATCGGCAGGTCGTTGCGCTCGGCGTACTCGATGGCCTTCTCACGGGTCAGGGCGAGGTCGCGCACCGGGGCGATGCACTTCAGGTCGGGCCCGAGGGTCTGAATGGAGACCTCGAAGCGGACCTGGTCGTTGCCCTTGCCGGTGCAGCCGTGCGCCACCGTCGAGGCGCCGAACTGGCGGGCCGCCGCGACCAGGTGGCGGGAGATCACCGGGCGCGAGATCGCGGAGACCAGCGGGTAGGCGTCCATGTAGAGGGCGTTGGCCTTGAGCGTGGGCATGCAGTACTGCTCGGCGAACTCGTCACGCGCGTCGGCGACGTAGGCCTCGACGGCGCCGCAGTCCAGGGCGCGCTGGCGGATCGTCTCGAGGGACTCGCCCCCCTGGCCCACGTCGACCGCGACGGCGACGACCTCGGCGCCCGTGGCCTCGGCGATCCAGCCGATGGCCACCGAGGTGTCCAGGCCGCCCGAGTAGGCAAGGATGATGCGTTCCTTCACGTTTTCTCCTCTTTATATAGGGGGGGTCTCCCAGCGCGGCACGTGGCCGTCGGAGGCGTGCTCGGTGGCGATCCTACCCGGATCTTGAATAAATATGCAACTGACGGAATATCAGCTCCCGATGGCCCCTGTGCAGCCCCTCTGCGCCGACAGCGACGGCCACGGGCGACCATCGCTCCGCCCTCGAATCCCGGGTCGAACGCGACTCAGGTCACGGCCTCGGCCGTCGATCGTGACCTTCGCCCATGCCCCTGTGACGGAGGTTGTCCACACCGGCGGATCAGACACCATGACAGCAAATCCGACCAGTAGCGTGCATTTCATCCACGCGCCCACGACTCTAAGGATCGATTCGTCACCCGTTCTCAAATTTCAGACAGACGGGCAAGAATCCGTCGACCCATGATTTGACGCGAGGGGGGCTCCCGTCGTTGACTCTTCCGTAGCCGATTCGTGATCGAACCGTGATCTGACCGAGAGGTCGGGGACGGGGAGGCCACGACATCGAACCCCCTCCGACGGTCGCCCGCTGCTGGGTCGTCTCGAACCGACGGAGGGCATGACCCGACCAAGGAGAAGGACGACCCCGGTGCGCCTCGGCCGCCGATCAGCGAGGACTCGCCATGGACACCATGACTCTCTTCACCACTTCCGCCACCCGCTCCCGCCGTGCCACCGCCTCGATCGTCGCGGGCATGACCCTCGCCGGCGCCGCCGCCGTGGGCTTCTCCGCCCCGGCCCAGGCCGCCACCGTGGACACCTGGGACCGCCTCGCCGAGTGCGAGTCCAGCGGCACCTGGGACATCAACACCGGCAACGGCTTCTACGGCGGCGTGCAGTTCACCCTGTCCTCCTGGCAGGCCGTCGGCGGCGAGGGCTACCCGCATCAGGCCTCGAAGGCCGAGCAGATCAAGCGCGCCGAGATCCTCCAGGACCTGCAGGGCTGGGGCGCCTGGCCGCTGTGCTCGCAGAAGCTGGGCCTGACCCAGGCTGACGCGGACGCCGGCGACGTGGACGCCGCCCCGGTCGCCGTGGAGCGCACCGCCACCGTGCAGCGCCAGTCCGCCGCGGACGAGACTGCTGCCGACCAGGCTGCGGCTGAGCAGGCTGCTGCCGACCAGGCCGCGGCTGAGCAGGCTGCTGCCGACCAGGCCGCCGCCGAGCGCTGGGCCGCCAAGCAGGCTGCTGCCGAGCAGGCCGCCGCCGAGCGCTGGGCCGCCAAGCAGGCTGCTGCCGACCAGGCCGCCGCCGAGCGCTGGGCCGCCAAGCAGGCTGCTGCCGAGCAGGCCGCCGCCGACAAGGCTGCCGCCCAGCGTGCCGCCGCCGCGGAGAAGGCCGCCGCTCAGAAGGCTGCCGCCGCTGAGAAGGCCGCTGCCGCGGAGCAGGCCGTCGTCGCCGAGGCCGAGACCATCGTCGTCAAGTCCGGTGACTCCCTCTGGAAGCTCGCCAACGAGTACGAGGTGGAGGGTGGCTGGACCGCCCTCTACGAGGCCAACAAGGGCGCCGTCTCCGACGCCGCCGTGATCTACGTCGGCCAGGAGCTCGTCCTGCCGCAGGCCTGAGACGCCTGACCGGTCCCCCGGACCGGTGCCACACGAGGAAGGCCCCCGCCATCGGCGGGGGCCTTCCTCGTGCCTGGTGCCCGTCACCCGCGCGGGCGGGGCCGGACGGGTCGGTTAGCCCGCCAGACCCAGCAGGTGGGCCGCGACGGCCGGGGCGGACGTGGTCCCCGTGGTGATGAGGAGGATGGTGTCGTCGCCGGCGATCGTGCCCATCACGTGCTCCACGCGCGCCTGGTCGATCACGCTGGCCAGGAACTGCGCCGCACCCGGGGGCGTGCGCAGGACCACGAGGTTCGCCGTGGGCTCGGCGGAGACGAGCAGCTCGCGGGCCATGCTCGCCAGGCGATTCAGCTGCGCGTCCGAGCCGCGGCCCGGCACGGCGGCGTCGTCGCCCTCCGCCGGAAGGGCGTAGACCATGCCGGCCGGCCCGCGCGTCCGCACCGCGCCGAGGTCCACCAGGTCCCGCGAGAGCGTGCCCTGGGTGACGGACAGCCCGCGATCGCCCAGGGCGTCCGAGAGTTCGGCCTGGGAGCGGATGCCCCGGGTGGCCAGGATTTCCCGGATCGCGGCCTGACGGGCGATCTTCGTCGTGGGGGCGGCCATCAGCGCGGCTCCTCGGCCAGGCCGGAGCGGTACAGCAGCCAGGCGATGAGCGCCTTCTGCGCGTGCAGGCGGTTCTCGGCCTCGTCGAACACCACGGACCGCGGCCCGTCGATCACCTCGGCCGTGACTTCGTAGCCCCGGTACGCGGGCAGGCAGTGCAGGAAGATCGCATCGTCGGCCGCCCGCGCCATCGCGGCGGCGTCCACCTGGTAGTCGCGGAACAGCGCCAGGCGGGCCTCCTTCTCCTCCTCCTGGCCCATGGACACCCACGTGTCGGTCACGACGACGTCCGCGCCCGCCAGGGCCTCCACCGCGTCCGTCGTGACGAGGACGGAACCGCCCGTCTCCGCCGCCCGCTGTCGGGCAGCGGCCACGACGTCCTCGGCAGGCAGGTGCCCCTCGGGTCCGGCGACCCGCACGTGCATGCCGGCCGTCGCGCAGCCGAGCAGGTACGAGTGGGCCATGTTGTTCGCCGCGTCCCCCAGATACGTCAGATTGCGGCCCGCCGTGCCGCCGAGGTGCTCGCGCACCGTCAGCAGGTCGGCGAGGATCTGACAGGGGTGGTAGTCGTCGCTGAGCGCATTGACCACGGGCACCGAGGAATGGGCGGCCATCTCCTCGAGACCGGCCTGCGCGAACGTGCGCCAGACGATGACGCCGACCATCCGCTCCAGCACGCGGGCCGTGTCCGCCACGGACTCCTTGTGGCCCAGCTGCGACTCCCCCGGGTTCACGATCAGCGGCGTCCCGCCGAGCTCGGCGATGCCGGCCGCGAACGAGACGCGGGTGCGCGTGGAGGTCTTGTCGAAGAACACGATGCCGGTCCGGGGCCCGGCCAGCGGGCGGTGCCGGAACCGGTCGGCCTTCATCTGCGCGGCGAGGTCGAGCACCTCGGCCTGCTCGGCCGGGGTGAGGTCCGTGTCCACCAGGAAGTGGCGGACGGCGGCAGCGGGGGTCATGGGCGGTCTCCTTCGGCGGGGGTCAGGGCGGCGGCCACGAGCCCGGGCAGGGCCGCGGCGAAGCGCTCGAGCTCGGCCACGGGCACGGTGAGCGGCGGGGCCAGGCGCAGGGTGGAGGGGCCGGTGGCGTTGAGGATCCAGCCCGCCTCGAGGCCGGCGGCGACGACGGCGGGGGCCAGCCCGCCGGCCGGGGCCGGTCCCGCGGGGTCGGCCAGGTCGACGCCGATCCACAGGCCGTGACCGCGGACCGCGGCCACCTCGGGCAGGTCCTCCAGCAGGGCGGCCACGGCCTCGCCCGCGGCGCGGACGTGGCCGAGCAGGCCCTCGTCCTCGACGGTCTGGAGCACGGCCAGGCCCGCGGCGGTGGCCAGGGGGTTGCCGCCGAACGTGGTGCCGTGCTGGCCGGCGGTGAGCAGCCCGGAGACGGCGGGGCCGACGCACACGAGCGCCCCGATCGGCACGCCGCCGCCCAGTCCCTTCGCCAGGGTGAAGGCGTCGGGCACCACCGGCTCTGCCGCACCGGTGACGGCCGGGTTCTGGAAGCCGAACCACGTGCCGGTGCGGCCCACGCCGGACTGCACCTCGTCGAGGATCATCAGGGCGCCGGCCTCGCGGGTCGCGGCCCGCACCTCGGCCAGGTAGCCGGCCGGCCAGCCGTGCACGCCGGCCTCGCCCTGGACCGGCTCGAGGATGACGGCGGCGACGGTGGCGCCGTCGTCGTCCGGGGCCAGGGCCGCCCGCAGGGCTGCGGCGTCCCCGCCCGGCACGTGCTCCACGCCGCCGGGCAGCGGCTCGAAGGGCGCCCGGTAGGCCTCCTTGTGCGTGAGCGCGAGGGCGCCCATCGTGCGGCCGTGGAAGGCCCGCTCGAGCGCGATCACCCGCGTCCGGCGGCCGGACGGGTCGTCCGCACCGTGGCGGCGGGCGAGCTTGAACGCGGCCTCGTTGGCCTCCGTGCCGGAGTTCGCGAAGAACACGGTGGAGCCCGCGGGCACGCCGGCCAGTTCCAGCAGGCGCTCGGCCAGGCGGATCTGCGGCTCGGAGGTGAAGAGGTTGGACACGTGGCCGAGCGTGGCGATCTGCTCGGACACCGCCCGCACCAGCGCCGGGTGGCCGTGGCCGAGCGCGTTCACGGCGATGCCGGCCAGCAGGTCCGTGTAGCGCCGGCCGTCGGTGTCCCACACGTGGACCCCCTCGCCGCGCACGAGCACGCGGGCGGGGCGGCCGAAGACTCCGGTCAGGGCGGCGTGGTAGCGCTCCAGCAGCGCGGACTGGTCGGTGCTCATGCGTCCTCCTCGGGGGTGGTCGGGGCGGTGGGTTCGGCGTCGGGCACCACCTGGGTGCCGACGCCCGCGGAGGTGAAGACCTCCAGCAGCATCGAGTGGGGGCGGCGGCCGTCCACGACGTGGGCGCGCTGCACGCCGGCGTCGACGGCCGCCAGGCACGCGGCCATCTTCGGGATCATCCCGGAGGCCAGGGAGGGCAGCAGCGCACGCAGCTGGGCGGCGGTGAGCGAGCTGATGAGGGAGTCCCGGTCCGGCCAGTCCGCGTAGAGGCCCTCGACGTCGGTGAGCAGCACGAGCTTCGCGGCGCCGAGGGCGGCGGCCAGGGCCGCGGCGGCGGTGTCCGCATTGACGTTGAGGACCTGCCCGGTGGGCTCGCCGTCGTCGTCGATCTCGGGGGCGACCGACGAGACCACGGGGATCCGCCCGGACTCGATCACGTCGAGGATCGCGGTCGGGTCGACGCCGGTGACCTCCCCCACGAGGCCGAGGTCCACCTCCTGCCCGTCCACGACGGCGCCCGTGCGGCGGGCGCGCAGCAGCCCCGCGTCCTCGCCGGAGAAGCCGACGGCGTACGGGCCGTGGGAGTTCACGAGGCCGACCAGCTCGCGGCCCACCTGTCCCGTGAGCACCATGCGGACCACGTCCATGGCCTCCTCGGTGGTCACGCGCAGGCCGCCGCGGAACTCGGACGCGATGCCGAGGCGGTCGAGCATCGCGTTGATCTGCGGGCCGCCGCCGTGCACCACCACGGGGTGGACCCCCACGTGGTGCAGGAACACGATGTCCTCGGCGAACGCCCGGCGCAGCTCCTCCGACACCATGGCGTTGCCGCCGTACTTGACGACCATGACGGTTCCGGCGAACCGCCGGATCCAGGGCAGGGCCTCGACGAGGACCTCCGCCTTGGACTCGGCGCGGTCGAGCCGGTCCGCGGTGGACAGGACGGGTGCGGCCGCCGTGGCCGGGTCGGTGTGCGGGCTCATGCGGGGGGTCCTCACGTGGAGTAGGCGGAGTTCTCGTGGACGTAGTCGTGCGTCAGGTCGTTGGTCCAGACCGTGGCCTCGGCGTCGCCGGCGTGCAGGTCGACCTCGACGAGCACCTCGCGGGCCGTCAGGTCCACGCGGGAGCGGTCCTCCCCCACACCGGAGGCACGGCACACCTGGACGCCGTTGAAGCGCACGTCGAGGGCGTACGGGTCGAAGGCGGCGACCGACTCCGGGACCGTGCCGACGGCGGCGATCACGCGTCCCCAGTTCGGGTCCTGGCCGAAGATCGCGGTCTTGAACAGGTTGGAGCGGCCGACGGCGCGCGCGACGGCCTCGGCCGCCTCCTCGGTCTCGGCGTGGACCACGCGCACGGCGATGTCGTGCCGGGCGCCCTCGGCGTCGGCGACGAGCTGGCGGGACAGGTCCGCGCAGACCTCGTGGAGGGCCGCGGCGAACGCCTCGGGCTCGGGCGCGGTCCCGGACGCGCCCGAGGCCAGCAGGATCACGGTGTCGTTGGTGGACATGCACCCGTCCGAGTCGACCCGGTTGAAGGTGGCGCGCACGGCCTCGCGCAGGGCCGCGTCGAGGGCGGGTGCGGGGACGTCGGCGTCCGTGGTGATGACGCTGAGCATGGTGGCCATGCCGGGCGCCAGCATGCCCGCACCCTTGGCCATGCCGCCCACGATGAAGCCCTCGCCGCGGGCCACGGCGGTCTTGGCCACGGTGTCCGTGGTCTTGATCGCGACGGCGGCGTCCTCGCCGCCGTCCGGACTCAGGGCGGCGACCGCCTCGGACACGCCCGCGGTGAGCGTGTCCATCGGCAGGCGTTCGCCGATGAGGCCGGTCGAGCAGACGAGCACGTCGTCGGCGGAGGTCCCGAGGGCCGCGGCCGCGTGCTCGGCGGTGCGACGGGCGTCCTCGAGGCCCTCGGCGCCGGTGGCCGCGTTGGCCCCGCCGGAGTTCAGGACGACCGCGGTCGCGCGACCGTCCCGCACGGCGCGGCGGGTCCAGACCACGGGGGCGGCCGCCACCCGATTCTCGGTGAGGACGGCGGCGGCCGCGTCGCGCGGGCCCTCGTTGACGACGACGGCGACGTCGGGCGTGCCCGAGGCCTTCAGCCCCGCGGTGACGCCGGCCGCCCGGAACCCCTGTGCTGCGGTGACGCTCACGGCGCGACCCCCTGCTGCTCGAGCCCCGCCTGCTCCGGCAGGCCCAGGGCGATGTTCATGGACTGCACGGCGCCGCCGGCCGTGCCCTTGGTGAGGTTGTCGAGCGCCGCGCAGACGATCACGCGGCCGGCCCGCTCATCCACGGCGAGCTGCAGCTGCACGTGGTTGGAGCCGAGGACCGCCTTCGTGGTGGGCCACTGCCCCTCGGGGAGCAGGTGCACGAAGGGTTCACGGCCGTAGACCGAGGCCCATGCGGCGCGCACGTCCGCGGCGGCGACGCCGGGGCGCAGCCGCGCCGTGGCCGTCGCGAGGATGCCGCGCGACATCGGCGCGAGCGTGGGCGTGAAGGAGACGCGGACCGGCTCGCCGGCCGCCTGGGCCAGACCCTGCTCGATCTCCGGGGTGTGCCGGTGCCCGCCGCCGACGCCGTACGGGCGCATCCCGCCCATGACCTCGGCGCCGAGCAGATGCGGCTTCAGCGCCTTGCCCGCCCCGGAGGTGCCCGAGGCGGCGACGATCACCACGTCCCGCGGCTCGAGCAGCCCCGCGGCGAAGCCGGGCGCGAGGGCGAGGATCGAGGTGGTCGGGTAGCACCCGGGGACGGCGATGCGGCGGGTGCCGGCGAGTCGCTCGCGCTGACCGGGCAGCTCGGGCAGGCCGTAGGGCCAGGTCCCGGCGTGCGCGGTGCCGTAGAAGGCCTCCCAGTCCGCGGCGGACTCGAGGCGGTGGTCGGCGCCCGCGTCGATCACCAGGGTGTCCGGGGAGCGCTCGGCGATCTCAGCCGCGAGCGCCCCGGAGGCCCCGTGGGGCAACGCGAGGATCACGACGTCGTGGTCGGCGAGGACGTCCGCGGTGGTCTCCGCGAGGACGCGGTCCGCCAGGGCGTGCAGGTGCGGCTGAAGGGCGCCGAGGCGCTCCCCCGCGTTGGAGTGGGCCGTGATGGCTCCGACGGTGACGGACGGGTGGCCGGCGAGCAGGCGCAGGGCCTCTCCCCCGGCGTAGCCGCTGGCTCCGGAGACGGCGACGGTGTGGGTCATGGCCCCATCCTAGCGTAGATATGCGTTGCACGGAATATCTATGCGGCGCCTTGGGTCCCCGGGCCGGGCCGGATGTCCGGGCCCGCTCCTAGAGTGGGGCCATGACCACTGCGAACACCCCCGCCGTCCCCCGCACCCACCACGCCGTCGTCGTGTCCGCCACGGGCGGCCCCGAGGTCCTGCAGTGGACCGAGACGGAGGTGCCCTCCCCCGCACCGGGGCACGTGCTGGTGCGGACCGCGGCGGCGGGCCTGAACTTCATCGAGACGTACCAGCGCTCCGGGGTCTACGCGATGGACCTGCCCTTCACCCCCGGCACGGAGGGCTCCGGCGAGGTCGTCGCGCTCGGCGAGGGCGTGGACGCCGCGCTCCTGGGGGCCCGTGTCGCCACCGCGACGGCCACCGGTGCGTACGCCGAGCACTTCACCGCCCCCGCGGATCGTCTCCTCGCCGTCCCGGAGGGCATCGACCTGGCCGAGGCCGCCGCCCTTCCGCTGCAGGGCATGACGGCCCACTACCTCTGCCGGTCCACCTTCCCGGTGGAGGAGGGCTACACGGTGGTCGTGACGGCCGGTGCCGGCGGCGTGGGGCTCCTGCTCACCCAGCTCGCGACGGCCCGCGGCGCCCGCGTGGTCACCACGGCGTCCACGGAGGAGAAGCGGGAGCTGTCCCGGGGCGCGGGCGCCGTCGCCGCGGTGGACTATCCGGACCTCGCCGCCACGGTGGCGGAGCTGACCGACGGGGAGGGCGCGCACGCCGTGTTCGACGGCGTCGGGAAGGACACCTTCGACACCTCGCTCGAGGTGCTGCGCGTGCGCGGCACGCTCGTGCTCTTCGGCGGGGCCTCCGGGCAGGTGCCCCCCTTCGACCTGCAGCGGCTCAACGCGGCCGGCGCGCTGTACGTCACCCGGCCCTCGCTGGTGCACTACACGCGCACGGGCGAGGAGACCCGCTGGCGTGGTGGAGAGGTGTTCGGGGCGTGGGCCTCCGGCGAGCTCGACGTACGGATCGGCGAGCGCTTCCCGCTGGCGGACGCGGCCGCCGCGCACGCCGCCCTCGAGTCCCGCTCGACGACGGGCAAGGTGCTGCTCACCCTGTCCTGAGCCGGACCCGCCCGGTGCCTTCCGGGCGCCCCGCGCGGCCGCGGGCAGAGCATAGAATGTTCCGCTGCGGCCTGGTCCGTGTCCGACCCTCGGTTCGCCGCTCACCCTCCCGGAGGCCCCTGTGTCCCTTTCGTCCGCCGCGCCCACCCCGCCCTCCGTCCCCCTCGACCCCGCGGGCGCGCCGCATCGGCCGCAGCTGCCCGGCTCCGAGCGCACCCCGCCCGCCCGGACGCTCGTCGAGCTCTTCGCCGCCACGGCGCGCGAGCACCCGGACGCGACCGCCCTGGACGACGGCGTCGAGCCGCTGACGTACGCGGAGCTGCGGGAGCGCGTCGACGAGACCGCCCGCCACCTGTGGGCCGCCGGCGTGCGGGCGGGAGACCGGGTCGGCGTGCGGATCGCCTCGGGCACGGCCGCGCTGTACGTCTCGATCCTCGGCGTGCTCGCCGCCGGCGCGGCCTACGTCCCCGTGGACGCGGACGATCCGGAGGAGCGCGCCCGTCTCGTGTTCGGCGAGGCGAAGGTGGCCGGCGTCCTCACCGACGAGCGGGTCTACGCCCCGCACCCCGAGCACACCGTGGACCCGGCCGCCGAGGCCCGCGCCCCCGGGCTCGAGGACGACGCGTGGATCATCTTCACCTCGGGCTCGACGGGCACCCCCAAGGGCGTGGCGGTGAGCCACCGCTCGGCCGCGGCCTTCGTGGACGCCGAGGCGCGGATCTTCCTGGCGGACGATCCGCTCGCCCCGGGCGACCGCGTGCTGGCGGGACTGTCCGTCGCGTTCGACGCCTCGTGCGAGGAGATGTGGCTCGCCTGGCGTCACGGTGCGTGCCTGGTCCCGGCCCCCCGCTCGCTCGTGCGCTCCGGCATGGACCTCGGCCCGTGGCTCGCCGAGCGGCGCATCACCGCCGTGTCCACCGTGCCGACCCTCGCCGCGATGTGGCCCACCGAGGCCATGGACAACGTCCGGCTGCTGATCTTCGGCGGCGAGGCCTGCCCGCCCGAGCTCGCCGCGCGCCTGGCGGAGGACGGCCGCGAGGTCTGGAACACCTACGGCCCCACGGAGGCCACCGTCGTCGCGTGCGCGGCCCCGCTCACGGGTCTCGGCCCGGTCCGCATCGGCCTGCCCCTGGACGGCTGGGACCTGGCCGTCGTCGACCCGCAGACCACGCTGCCCGTGGCCGAGGGCGAGACGGGCGAGCTGATCATCGGCGGCGTCGGCCTGGCCCGCTACCTCGACCCGGCCAAGGACGCCGAGAAGTACGCCCCCATGCCCTCCCTCGGCTGGGAGCGTGCC
Organism: Micrococcus sp. 093350064-1; assembly: GCF_053627955.1. Lineage (NCBI taxonomy): Bacteria > Bacillati > Actinomycetota > Actinomycetes > Micrococcales > Micrococcaceae > Micrococcus > Micrococcus sp. 093350064-1. Next base: position 63,028 of record NZ_JBSEYU010000009.1, on the reverse strand, counting down.
TACCGCTCCGGTGACCTCGTGGTCTTCGAGCCGGAGGGCCTGCTGTTCGTCGGCCGCGCCGACGACCAGGTGAAGCTCGGCGGCCGCCGCATCGAGCTCGGCGAGGTGGACGCGGCCCTCCAGGCCCTGCCCGGCGTCCACGGCGGCGCCGCGGCCGTGCAGACCACCCCGGCGGGCCACCAGATCCTCGTCGGCTACCTCGTCCCCGCGGACCCCGAGGCCGAGCTCGACCTGCACATGGCCCGCGAGCACCTCGCGGCGGAGCTGCCGGCCGCACTCGTGCCCCGGCTGGCCGTCGTGGACTCCCTGCCCACGAAGACCTCCGGCAAGGTGGACCGCCACGCGCTGCCGTGGCCCCTGCCCGGCGCCGAGGTGGACGAGGACGCGCCCCAGCCGAACGAGGACACCGCCGACGGCTGGGTGCTGCGCCAGTGGGCGGACGTGCTCGGCGCGCCCCCCAAGGACGCCGACACCGACTTCTTCGAGGCCGGCGGCGGCTCGCTCGCCGCTGCCCAGCTCGTGGCCCGCCTGCGCCTGCGCCACCCGGCCGTGACCGTCCAGGACGTCTACCGCAACCCCACCGCCGGGGCCCTCGTGGCCGCCGTCGTGGGCGACGACGGCCCCCGCGGCATCGAGGTGCACGACCGGCACGTCGACCGCACCCGCCACCGCACCCAGTGGGTCCAGACCCTCGTGGGACTGCCCGTGTTCGTCCTGCCCGCCCTGCGCCTGGGCGTGTGGACCGGCCTGGCCCTGAACCTGCTGACGCTCTCCGGGCTCGCGCCCGGGCTGCCCACCGTGCCGTGGTGGGTGCTGATCGTGGCCGGTCTGCTGGTGGTGACCGTGCCCGGCCGCATGCTGCTCACCGCCGCGACGGCCCGGCTGCTGCTGCGCGGCGTGAGCCCCGGGTCCTACCCGCGCGGTGGCCGCGTCCACCTGCGCCTGTGGCTCGCCCAGCAGATCAGCGACCTCGTGGACCCCTACTCGCTGGCCGGCGCCACGTGGGTGCCCGCCTACGCGCGACTGCTGGGCAACCGGATCGGCAAGGACGTGGACATGCACACCGTGCCACCGGTCACCGGCATGCTCACGGTCGAGGAGGGCGCCGCGATCGAGCCTGAGGTGGACCTGTCCGGCTACTGGGTCGACGGCGACGTCGTCCGGCTCGGCGAGGTGCGCATCGGCGCGGACGCCGTCGTGGGCGCCCGCTCCACGCTCCTGCCGGGCGCCCAGGTCGGCGCCGGGGCGCACGTCGAGGCCGGGTCCACCGTCGCCGGGCGGGTGCGCGGCGGCCAGCGCCACGCCGGCTCCCCCGCCGTCAAGGTGGGCAAGGTGAAGTCCCGCGGCCCCGCCGAGGCGCCGCGGGAGACCCCGGGCTGGCGCCTGATGGCGACCGTCCTCTCGACCCTCATCTCCCTCCTGCCGCTCGTCTCCGCCGCCGCGGCGGCCGCGGTGGCCGCGTGGTCGCTGACCTGGTGGCCGCCGGCCCCGGAGGCGGGACCGCTGGCCGCCGTCGGGACCACCGCGGCGCGCCTGCTGGCCGCGAGCCCCCTGGTGGCCGGCGTGTGGTTCCTGACCCAGATGCTGCTCGTGCTCGTCACGGTGCGCCTGCTCGCGCTCGGCATCACGGAGGGGCACCACCCCGTGCGCTCCCGGGTCGGCTGGCAGGTGTGGGCCACCGAGCGCGTCCTCGACGCCGCCCGCGACCAGCTCTTCCCGATCTACGCCTCCCGCTTCACGCCGACGTGGCTGCGCCTGCTCGGCGCCGAGGTGGGCCGCGGCGTCGAGGCCTCCACCGTGGTGCTCGTGCCGAGCATGACCCGCGTGGGCGACGGCGCGTTCCTCGCCGACGACACGATGGTCTCCTCCTACTCCCTCGACGGCGGGTGGATGCACGTGGCCCCCGCGAAGGTCGGCAAGCGCTCGTTCGTGGGCAACTCCGGCATGGTGCCCGGCGGCCGCACCCTGCGCCGCGACTCGCTCGTGGCGGTGCTGTCCACCACCCCGGCCAAGACCAAGGCGGGCACCTCCTGGATGGGCTCCCCGCCCGTGCGCCTGCGCCGCAACGAGGTCACCGCGGACGCCTCCCTCACCTACGACCCGCCGGCCCGGCTCAAGGCCGCCCGCACCGCCTGGGAGCTGCTGCGCGCGATCCCGGTGTGGCTGCACGTGGCCCTGTCCATCGCCGTCGGCGCGACGCTGGCCGCCCTCATCGCGGTCGGCACGTGGGTGCTGGCCTTCGTCCTGGGCGGCGTCGTCCTGCTCGCGGCCGGCGCGGTCGCGGCGGGCCTGACCGTGCTCGCCAAGCGGGCCTTCGTCGGCCGGATCCGCGCGGGCGAGCACCCGCTGTGGTCCTCGTTCATCTGGCGCAACGAGGTCGCGGACACCTTCACCGAGTTCCTCGCCGCCCCGTGGTTCAGCCGGGCCGCGGCCGGCACCCCCGCCCTGGTCTGGTTCCTGCGCGCGATGGGCGCCCGCATCGGCCACGGCGCCTGGGTCGAGTCCTACTGGCTGCCCGAGGCCGACCTCGTGGAGCTCGGCGACGGCGCCACCGTGAACCGCGGCTGCGTCGTCCAGACCCACCTGTTCCACGACCGCGTGATGTCCCTGGACGCCGTCGTCCTGGAGGACGGCGCCACCCTCGGCCCCCACTCCGTGGTGCTGCCGGCCGCTCGCCTGGGCCGCGGCACCACCGTCGGCGCCGGGTCCCTCGTGATGCGCGGCGAGGAGCTGCCCGCCGGCACGTGGTGGCTCGGCAACCCGGTCTCCCCGTGGCGTCGTCCCGACGGCGACCCCGCCGCCGCGGCCACCCCCTCCCGAGAGGAAGCATGAGCACCGATCCCTACGTCCCGGGCGTCGGCACCGACGCCGCCACCGTCGAGCACATCGCACTGGACCTCGACGTGCGCCTGGCCGCGAACCGGGTCTCCGGCACCGCCGTCCTGCGCGTGCGCCTGACGAAGCAGAGCCGCCGCATCGAGCTGGACCTGTACCGGCTGCGCGTGTCCCGGGTGGACGCCGTCGTCGACGGCCGCGCCGTCGCCTCCTCGTTCACCCAGCCGGGCCGCGCCCCGAGCCGCCTCGTCGTCGACCTGGACGAGAGCCGGCCGGAGGGCACGCTCGTGGAGCTGACCGTGGTCTACGCGGGCACGCCCACGCTGCGGCGCAGCCCGTGGGGCACGATCGGCTGGGAGGAGCTCACGGACGGCGTGCTCGTGGCCGGGCAGCCCCACGGCGCCTCCACGTGGCTGCCGTGCGTGGACTCCCCCACCTCCCGCTCGACGGCGGAGATCACCCTCACCTGCGACGCGGGCTACCTGCCCGTCGCCAACGGCGTGGGCGCGCCCGTGCGCACGCGCGGCTCGCGGGTCACGTGGCGGTGGCGGCTCGACCAGCCCGTGCCCGCCTACCTGCTCAGCGTGCAGATCGGCCGCTACCGGCTCGTGGACGCCGCCCCTCCCGCCGAGGGCCTGCCGCCGCTGCGCCTCGTGGTCTCCCCGCGGACCGAGCAGCGGGCCCTCCGGGCCCTTGCCCCCCAGCCGGCCATGATGGCCACGTTCATCGACGCCTACGGGCCATACCCATTCGAGGACTACACCGCGGTCGTGGCCGACGAGGAGCTCGAGATCCCGCTCGAGGCCGCGAGCATGTCGCTGTTCGGCACCAACCACCTGGACGGCTCGTGGGAGTCCGAGCGGCTGATCGCCCACGAGATGTCCCACCAGTGGTTCGGCAACGCCGTGACCCTGGGCCGCTGGTCCGACCTGTGGCTGCACGAGGGCTTCGCCTGCTGGTCCGAGTGGCTGTGGGCCGAGGCCTCGGGGCGGTCCAGCATCACCTCGATGGCGCGGCGGGCCTGGCAGAAGCTGGCCGCGCACCCGGTGGAGCAGGCGCTGGCCGAGCCCGGGCCGGAGGAGATGTTCGAGGACTGGGTGTACAAGCGCGGCGCGCTCACCGTGGAGGCGCTGCGGCACCTGCTGGGCACGGACCTCTTCGGCTCCATGCTGCGCGCCTGGGTGCGGGAGCACCGGTTCGGCACCGTCGACTCCCTGGGGCTGCGCACGCACGTGCACGCGTGGGCCCCGCACGCCGGGGTGAGCCGAGCGCAGGTGGACGAGCTCTTCGACGCGTGGACGCTGCGGCCCGAGCTGCCGCCGTTCCCGGGCTGAGGCGCCCGCGCGGTCGACTCAGCGGCCCCGCAGCGCCAGCGCCCCGAGGAGACCGCCCGGCAGCCGGTCGGTGAGGTCCACCAGCACGACGTCGGCCGGCACGGTCAGTGCGTCGACGGCGGCGGGGTCGCCCGTGAAGCCGGTGCCGGCGGCCTTCACGAGCGCCTCCTTCCGCGTCCACAGCCGGGCCCGCGCGGCGGGCCTCTCGGGGGCGGGAAGCTCCCGCACCCGGGCGCGCTCCGCCGTCGAGAAGCCCACCCCGCCCAGGCCGTCCTCGTCCGCGAAGGCCGCGGCGTCCGCCCGCTCGACGTCCACCCCGAGGCCGAGCCCGTCGGCGGGCCGTGCCGGCGCCCACCACGCCCCGATCCGAGCCCGGTCCTCAGTGCCGGGCATCCGGACGCGCGTGAACGAGACGAGGGCGACCCGGCCGGGGGGCAGGCCGGTCAGCGCGGGGACGCCGTGCGCGGCCGAGCCGCAGCGCGGGCAGGCGTGCCGGAGCCCGAGCGGCCCCACCGGCACGCCCCAGGCCGCCGTCAGGGCGGTGCGCACCTGACCGAGCAGCGCGGAGACGGCGTCGGCCGCCCCCGCCGAGGCGGGGACGGCCGAGGTCAGGCCCCACGGGCCGGTCGCGACGGACACGGTCAGCGCTGGACCGCCCCGTGCCGCTGCGCCGCGAGCGCGGTGGCCGCGGCGCGGGCCTCGGAGACCTCCTCCGCGGTGAGCGTGCGGTCAGGGGCGCGGAAGCGCAGGGAGAACGCGAGGGACTTCCGCCCCTCCGGCACGCCCGCGCCCCGGTAGACGTCGAACAGCTCGACGGCCTCGAGCAGCTCCCCGGCACCCTCGGCGAGGGTCGCGCGCACGTCCCCGGCCACGACGGCCTCGTCCACCACGAGCGCCACGTCCTGCGTGCTCACGGGGAACGTGGACAGCGGTGCGGCGACCACGATCTCGGGGGCCGCGGCGCACAGCGCGTCCAGGTCCAGCTCCCACACGCTCGTGCGGGCGGGCAGGTCCTCGGCCTCGAGCCACTGCGGGTGCAGCTCGCCGGCGACGCCCACCACCCGGTCCCCGTGCTCGGTCACGACGACGAGCTCGGCCACCCGGCCCGGGTGGAACGCGTGGTGCCGGCCCTGCCGGACGGTCAGCTCGACGCCGAGGACGTCGGCCACGTCGAGGGCCCCGGCGATCGCGTCCTGCCAGTCCACCGGGCGGGGGTCGTGGTCCGGCCCGGGCGCCGAGTCGTGCCCGGCGTACAGACCGGCCACGTGCCACGGCTGAGCGGGGATGCCGGCCTCGAGGTCGGCGAGGACCTCGGCGGAGGGGTGGACCGCGCGCGGGGGGATCGTCGCCGAGCCCAGCTGCGCGCCGGGCAGGAAGACCAGCCCCATCTCGTACAGCGCCAGATCGCGGAAGCCGCGTCCGAGGTTGCGGCGCGCGGTCTCGACGAGGCCCGGCAGCAGCGACAGGCGCAGGTACCGGTACTGGGAGGCGATCGGATTGGCCAGGGCCACCATCGCCAGGGCCTGGCCCTGCGCGTCCGAGTCCGCCCCGAAACGCCGGTTCTGCTCCTCGGAGACGAACGGGTAGGCCAGCACCTCGGTGAGTCCCGCGGCCGCGAGCGCCGCCGACACGCGGCGACGCTGGGCCTGGCGGCGGGTGAAGCCGCGGCCCGGCGGGGCCACGGGCACCACGGAGGGGATCGCGTCGTAGCCGCGCAGGCGCGCGACCTCCTCGGCGAGGTCCTCGGGGATGCGCAGGTCCGTGCGCCACGACGGCGCGGTCACGGTCAGCCGCGGGGCGACGTCGGCGGCGGCCTCGGCGACGGTCACCTCGGCCCCCAGGGCCCGCAGCGTCACCACGACCTCGTCGGTCGTGTACGCCACGCCCACCAGGGCGGAGGGGAAGTCGGCGGCCATCTCGACGACGGCCGGCTGCGGCCGCGTCCCGACGTCGGTGACCCCGGGCTCGGCGGTGCCGCCGGCGAGCTCGACGAGCATCTGGACGGCCCGCTCGGCCGCCTCGTCGGCGATCTCCCAGTCGACGCCGCGCTCGTTGCGCTTCGACGCCTCCGAGGGCAGGCGGTGCCGGCGCCGCGTACGCGCGATCGACACGGGGTCGAAGTTCGCGGACTCGACCACGATCGTGGTGGTGGCGTCCGTGACCTCGGTGGCGGCCCCGCCCATGACGCCCGCCAGGCCGATGGGGCCGGAGTCGTCCGTGATGAGCAGGTCCTCCGCGTCGAGCTCGCGCTCCTTGCCGTCGAGGGTGGTCAGAGTCTCTCCGGCCCGCGCGCGGCGCACCACGATCTCGCCGGAGAGCGTGTCCGCGTCGTAGAAGTGCAGGGGCTGGCCCAGCTCCCACATGACGTAGTTGGAGATGTCCACCGGCAGGGAGATGGTGCGGATGCCGGCCAGGCGCAGGCGCGCGGCCAGCCACGGCGGGGTCGGGCGGGTCGCGTCCACGCCGGAGACCGTGCGGGCCACGAAGCGGGTGGCCCCGGGCTCGCCGTGGATCGGCGCGTCGTCGTCGATGCGGACGGCCGGGCCGGCGTCGTCGGCCGCGGGCGGGTGGACGGCGGCGGCCGGGTCCGTGAAGGGCACGCCGGTGGCGTGCGCGTACTCGCGCGCGACGCCGCGCATCGAGAACGCGTAGCCGCGGTCGGGCGTCACGTTGATCTCGGCGGCCTCGCCGTGCAGGTCCAGGACGTCCCGGGCGTCGGTGCCCGGCTCGGGGTCGAGCCCGAGGTCGCCGAGCACGATGATCCCGTCCGTGCCGTCGTCGCCCATGCCCAGCTCCGTGCTGGAGGCGATCATCCCGGCCGAGACGTGCCCGTAGGTCTTGCGGGGGCTGATGCGGAAGTCGCCGGGCAGCACCGCGCCGGGCAGGGTCACGACGACCTTGTCCCCGACCTCGAAGTTGTGGGCGCCGCACACGATGCCCTGCACGCCGGAGGGCTCGATGCCCTCGCCGGTGAGCGGCTGGGCGGCGCCCTCGGGAACCACCCGCACGGAGCACCAGTTGATGGTCTTGCCGTTCTTCTGCGGCTCGGGCTGCTTGGAGAGCACCTGCCCGACGACGATCGGGCCCTGCAGCTCGGCGGCCGGACGGTGGACGTCCTCCTCCTCGAGGCCGACGCGGACGAGGTCGGCCATCACGTCCTCGGCACGGTGCTCCGCGGGCACGGGGACGAACTCCCGCAGCCAGTCCAGGGGGATGCGCATGGATCAGACCTCCATTCCGAAGTGCTGGGAGAAGCGGACGTCGCCCTCGATCATGTCGTGCATGTCCGGGACCTCGTTGCGGAACATGAGCGTGCGCTCCACGCCCATGCCGAACGCGAACCCGGAGTACTCCTCCGGGTCCAGGCCCGCGGCGCGCAGCACATTCGGGTGCACCATGCCGCAGCCGCCCCACTCGATCCAGCGGGGCCCGCCCTTGGCGCCGGGGTGCCAGATGTCCAGCTCGGCGCTGGGCTCGGTGAACGGAAAGAAGTTCGGGCGCAGGCGGATGGCCGCCTCGGCCCCGAACATCTGGCGGGCGAAGTACTCGAGGGTGCCGCGCAGGTGGGCCATGGTCAGTCCCTTGTCCACGGCCAGGCCCTCGAACTGGTGGAACACCGGGGTGTGCGTGGCGTCCAGCTCGTCCGTGCGGAAGGTGCGGCCCGGGCACAGCACGTAGGTGGGGGCGCCCCGCTCGAGCAGGGAGCGCATCTGCACCGGGGAGGTGTGGGTGCGCAGCAGCAGGTGGGCCTCGGCCGGGGCCACGAAGAAGGTGTCCTGCATCTCGCGGGCCGGATGGTCCGGCGCGAAGTTGAGGGAGTCGAAGTTGAACCACTCGGACTCGAGCTCGGGGCCCTCCGCGATCTCCCAGCCCATGCCGACGAAGATCTCCGAGACACGGTCCATCGTCAGCGAGAGCGGGTGACGGGCGCCGACGCGGCGGCGACGGACCGCGGTGGTCACGTCCACCGTCTCCTCGCGCAGGATCCGCGCGGCCTGCTCCGCCTCGAGCACCTCGGTGCGGGCGGCCAGGGCCTTGCCCAGGCGGCCGCGTGCGGCGCCCATGAGCTTGCCGGCCTCCGCCTTGCGCTCCTTGGGCAGGGCGCCGATCGCCTTGTTCGCGAGAGTCAGGGGGGCCCGGTCGCCGGTGTGGGCCAGGCGGGCGGCCTTGAGCTCATCGAGGTCCGCCGCGGCCTCGTACGCGGCGAGCGCGGCCTGCACGGCGGCCTCCACCGCCTCCGCGTCCACGGGGGAGATCTCCGCCACGGGCGCGGTGGGTTCCGCGCCGGTCTCGGGGCTGGGTGTCATCAGGGCAACGACCTTCGCATGGGGGACGGTGGGACGCCCGTCAGTCTAGTGTCCGCCCCGGGCGCGCTCGGCCTAGGCTGAGGCGCATGACCGCCCCGGACTCCCTCGACGGCACCGACCCGCTGCTGCGGGGCGTGGGCCTGGACGCGCAGACCCGCTGCGCCCATTACGCCACGGCGCGGGACGTCGTCGCCCTGCGCTTCGCCTGCTGCCCCGCGTACTGGTCCTGCCACCGCTGCCACGCGGAGCTCACCGACCACCCGGCCGTGCCGGTGCCCGCCGACGACTTCGACCGGCCGCATGTGCTGTGCGGGGTGTGCCGCACCGAGCTGAGCGTGACCGCGTACCTCTCCCTCGAGGCCACCGCCGATCCCGCGTGCCCGGCCTGCGGGGCGCCGTTCAACCCGGGCTGCGCCGCCCATGCCCCGCTCTACTTCGACGTCCCCGCGTCTGGGTCCCCCGCCTGTGGCACCGGACCCACGGCGCGGCCATGACCGCGGCCCCCTCCCGGCCGTCGCCTCCGGCGCACGTGCGGGCGCGCGGGCTGTGGAACCTGGTGAACCTGGCGACGCCGCTGGGGCTGGTGGGCGCCGTCGTCGCCGGCTGCGCGCTGCAGCCCGGGCCGCACGGGCTGGTCGAGGCCCGCGGCTGGACGCACCGGTTCCCGGGCGGGGCCGCGTTCACGGTCGGCGACGTCGTGTTCACCCGCCCCGGCCTGCGCATGACGCCCGCGCTGTGGCGGCACGAGGCCGGCCATGCGGACCAGTACGCCCTCCTGCTGGGTCTGCCCTTCCTGCCGGCGTACGCGCTGGCGGCGGCGTGGTCGACGTGGCGGACCGGGGACCCGGCGTCGCGCAACGTCTTCGAACGACGCGCGGGCCTGGCCCTGGGCGGCTACGTCGAGCGGCCCGTGGTCCGCGGCCTGCGGCGCCGCCGCTGACGGGCACGGGCGATCGCGCCGACACGGACCCGGGGTCCGGGGAGGTCAGTGCAGGGTGCCGCCGGGGACGTCGAGGTCGGGGCCGCCGGCCAGCGCCGTCAGGGCGGCCTCGGCCACCGCGCGCGCCAGGTCGGCCGCGGGCAGGGCCGGGGTGTCCGGCGTCGGGCGGTGCTCGGTGTCCCACGGCACGTGGATGAAGCCGGCGGCCCGGGCGGTGCCGGGGCCGTCGAGGAGCGAGTACATGACGTGGTTGCACACGAACGCGCCTGCGGACAGGGACGGCTCCGCGGCGACGCCGGCCTCCCGGATCGCGGCGACGGCACGCTTGGCGGGCAGGGTGGCGAACAGGGCCGCGGGACCGTCGGCGCGCACGGGCCGGTCCACGGGCTGCTCCCCCGCGTTGTCCGGGATCCGGGCGTCCTGCAGGTTCACGGCCACCCGTTCGACCCGGACCGTCGCCGTGCCGCCAGCCAGCCCGACGGCGATCGCCACCTCCGGCCGGACCCGGTCGAGGGCCGCGGTCAGGGCCGGCCCGGCCGCGCCGAACGCGCACGGCAGCTCGACCGCCTCGGCCGTCACACCCCGGTCCGCCAGGATGCCCACGGCGTCCCGCGCGGCGGCGATCGACGGGTTGTGGACATCGCCGCCGAAGGGCTCGAAGCCCGTGAGCAGGACGCGGGCGGCCGGGGCGGGTGCACGGGAGGTCATGGCGACCACGGTAGGCGCGTCTCGGCGCCCGCGCCACGCCCGGACTCGAACACGCTTGCGGGTCGATTCGAACATGTGTTCTACTTCTGGCCATGCGATGGGAAGCGCAGACCCTGCGGTCCGAGGGCGGAGCCCAGCGGGCGACGGCCGGCACACCGGCCGGCTCCGCCGCCCTGCTGCCGCTCTCGGACCTGCAGCGGAGTGTCACCACCCCGGAGTTCGCGGGCGTCACCTTCCATGAGGTGCTCGCCAAGACCGCACTGAACTCGGTGCCGTCCGCCTCGGCCATGCCGTTCCGCTGGACCGTGAACCCGTACCGCGGCTGCACCCACGCCTGCCGGTACTGCTACGCCCGCAGCACCCACACCTTCCTCGAGCTCGACGCCGGGGCCGACTTCGACCGGCAGATCGTCGTGAAGGTCAACGTCGCCGAGGTGCTGCGCGCCGAACTCGCCCGCCCCACGTGGGGCCGCGAGGCGGTGGCGTTGGGGACGAACACGGACCCGTATCAGCGGGCCGAGGGCCGCTACGCGCTGATGCCCGGGATCATCCGGGCCCTGGCCGATTCCGGCACCCCGTTCTCCGTGCTGACCAAGGGGACCCTGCTCGCGCGGGATGTGCCCCTGCTGCAGGCGGCCTCGCGCCAGGTGCCGGTGCTGGTCTCGCTGTCCCTGGCGATGCTCGACCCCGCCATCGCCGCCGCGGTCGAGCCGGGCACGCCGTCGCCGACCGCACGCCTGCGCCTGATCGAGCGGCTCGCCGCCGCGGGTGCGGACGTCACCGTCATGGCCATGCCCCTGCTGCCGTGGCTCACGGACGGGGACCGCGAGATCGACGCCCTCATGCGCGCGCTGGCGGACGCCGGAGCCGCGCGCGTCATGCCGGGCGCCCTGCACCTGCGGCCGGGCGCGAAGGAGTGGTACCTGGACTGGATCCGCCGCGAGCACCCGGATCTGCTGGCCGGCTACGAGCAGATGTACGCCCGGTCCGCCTACGCGCCCGAGTCGTACCGCCGCATGCTCACCCGGATGGCCGGGGAGGCCGCCGCACGGCACGGCCTGGCCCGCGGCGGCGCCCACGGCATCCGGCGCGAGGACGGTCCCCCGGCCCGGCGCCGGCCGGCGTCCCGGCCCTCCGCTCCGGCGGCGCAGCCCGCGCTGTTCTGACCGGTCCGCGGGGCGCGGCCGGCCGCGTGTCGACTCAGCGCCCCGCGGAGAACGCCGTGGCGGCGCCACGGAGCACCTCGGCCACGATCGGCCGGTCCGCCGGGATCCAGTCCAGGTGCCGCACGCCCGGCCCGGCGAGCGGCAGCCACGCCAGCAGGTCGTGGTCCTGGAGGGCTCGGGGTGTCGTCCCCTCCTCCGCCAGGACGCCCCAGAACACCCGCATCCGGGCGCCGTTGGCCAGCTCCCACCCGTCCGGCTCCGGCGCCGCCACCTCGGGGCCGAGCCGCACGGCGACCCCGAGCTCCTCCCGGCACTCCCGCAGCAGCGCCTCCTGGACGCCCTCCCCCGGCTCGACCTTGCCCCCGGGGAACTCCCAGAGCCCCCGCAGCGGGGCAGGCGCGCTGCGACGGGCCGCCAGCAGGCGGGTCGGCGCGGCCACATCGTCGAGCAGCGCGAGCCCCACGACCAGCCGCGGTCGCGCACCGTCCCGGGGCGACGTCGTCGGGCTGGCAGCGGGCGCGGGGCGAGCGGGTGTGGCGGAGGTCATGAGCCCAGGCTAGCGAGGCCCCCGCCCCCGCAGACCGGAGTCCGTAGGCTGGGTCGGTGCCCATCCCCACTCCCGCCGCCGACGGCGCCCACGACCGTTCCCCCCGTGCTCCGCGTCCGACGCGCCCAGACCCGTCCGTTCCGCCGACCGTGCCGCCGGGCCCGGGCGCGTTGCTGGGCGGCCGCCGTGTGCGTCTGCTGCCGGCCATCCTCGCGCTGGCCCTGGGCAGCTTCGCGATCGGCACCACGGAGTTCGCGATGATGGGCCTGCTGCCGCAGGCGGTGGCCGACCTCGGCGTCGGTCTCGAGGCCGGCGGCGTGCTCATCTCCATGTACGCCCTGGGCGTCGTGATCGGCGCTCCCCTGCTGGCCGCGTCGTTCGCTCGCGTCGACCGGCGGGTCACGAGCATCGTGCTGATGCTGCTGTTCGTCGTGGGACACGTGGCCGCGTTCCTCGCCCCGGACATGGGGAGCATGATGGCGGCCCGGTTCGTGTCGGGCCTGCCCCACGGCGCCTACTTCTCCGCGGCCGCCCTGGCCGCGGCGGACCTCGCCGGGCCCGCCCGCCGCGGCCAGGCCGTGGCGTGGGTGATGGCCGGGCTGTCCGTGGCCAACGTGCTGGGCGTGCCGGGCGCGACGGCGCTCGGGCAGGCCGTCGGCTGGCGCTGGATGTTCGTCATCGTGGCGGTCTGCGCGGCCCTGTGCGTCGGGGCGACCGCGTGGCTCGTCCCGTCCGTGCCGGCCCCCGCGGGCGCCTCGGTCGGCCGCGAGCTGCGCGGTCTGGCCTCCGGCCGCCTGTGGGCGACGGTGGCCGTGGGCGTGATCGGCTTCGCCGGCATGTTCGCGCTCTACACCTACATCGCGCCGCTGCTCACGGAGGTCGCGGGCCTCGAGGAACGGTGGGTCCCCGCCGTGCTGGCCCTCTACGGCGTCGGCATGGTGATCGGCACGCTCGTCAGCGGCGCGCTCACGGACCGCGACCCGGTCGGCACCCTGCGCCTGAGCTTCGGGCTCAGCGCGGTCTCGCTGGCCGCCGTCGCACTGACGGCCCCGTGGGCGCCGGTGATGATCGTGTTCCTCTTCTGCGTGGCCGTCAGCGGCTCCGGGATCGCCCCGTCCCTGCAGGTGCTGCTCGTGGACTCCGCGCCCACCGCACCCCAGCTGGCCGGTTCGCTCAACCACTCCGCGCTGAACATGGCCAACGCGATGGGCGCGTGGGTCGGGGCGGCCGCGATCGGGGCCGGGGCGTCGCTGCGGACCCCGCCGCTGGTCGGTGCGGGCATCGCCCTGGCGGGCCTGGTGCTGGCGTTCCTCCTCGTGCGCCGCGACGTCGCGGCCTCACCCGGCGTCCGGGCTGACGACGGCGGCTCGCCCCGCTGAATCTCCCACACGAGGCCGGGGCGAACCTCGTCACGTCGGAGAATCTCGAAAAAGTCGGGGCGCCAGAGGTGGCCCCCCGTGAAAATCCCTTGCTACGTTCCTTCTCGTACGTCAGATTCGAAACCCGAAAGGAACCATCATCATGGGCATCATTGGCTGGATCGTTCTCGGCCTCATCGCCGGTGCCATCGCTCGCGCCATCCTCCCCGGACGTCAGGGCGGCGGCTGGCTCGGCGCCCTCCTCACCGGCATTGTCGGTGCTCTCCTCGGCGGCTGGATCGCCTCCCTGGTGTTCAACATCAACGTGAACGAGAAGTTCTTCAGTCTGGGCACCTGGATCTTCGCGATCATCGGTGGTGTCATCGTCGCGGCCGTGTGGCAGGCCATCACCCGCCGCACCGGCACCCGTGCCTGAGTGAGCTGAGCGGCCCGGTTCGACCCGGACACGCAGAAGGGGCGGGGATCCACGCGGATCCCCGCCCCTTCTGCGTGTCCGGACGGCTGGCGCCGCCTCGTGCGCCACGTCAGCCGGCGCGCCGCGCCCCCGCCATCGCGGACGAGTACAGGCACACCGTGGCGGCGGTCCCCACGTTCAGGGACTCCGCGGCCCCATACAGCGGCACCGCCACCCGGCGGTCCGCCAGTGCGAGCTCACCGTCGTCCAGGCCCTGAGCTTCGTTGCCGAACAGCCACGCGGTCGGCGCGGCAACCACGCCGGGGGCGAGGGCGTCGAGCCGGTCCGAGGCGTAGCCGTCGGCGGCCCACACCTGGAGGCCTGCGGCCCGGGCTGCGGCCGCCGCCGCCTCTGCGGGGACGGCGGTGGCCACGGGCAGGTGGAACAGCGACCCGGCGGTGGACCGGACCACCTTGGGGTTGAACGGGTCGACGGAGCCCGGGGTGAGGACCACCGCGTCCGCCCCGGCCGCGTCCGCGGCCCGGATGACCGTGCCGGCGTTCCCCGGGTCCTGCACGCGGCACAGCACGGCGGCCAGGCGCGCCTCCTCGAGGACCGCTTCGACGGCCTGCGGCTCCGGCATCCGCGCCACGGCGACGATGTCCTGCCCCGTCACGGCGTCGGCCATGGCGGTGAGCACCTCGTCGCTGGCCTCGCGCACCAGGACGCGCTCACCACCCGGCGTCGGGCGGTCCCGGACGCGCGCCACGAGCTCGGCCAGCGCGGGGTCCCGGTCCACGAGTCCGCCGGACACGTACACCTGGGTCAGCACCCGCCCGGCGCGCCACTGCCCCGCGGCGGCCGTCGGCCCCTCCCCCAGGTGGGCGCGCAAGGCCTCGCGGCAGGCCTGCGGCCCCTCGACGAGGAACGTGCCCGTCCGGCGTCGGGCGGAGCGGCCCGCGAGGGCTGCCACCGCGCGCACGCGCTCGGCGCGGGGATGGGTCATCGGCTCGGCGTGCGGGGTCATGGGGTCTTCCTGGTCGGGGCTCGGCTGCGGGTGCGCAGACGCCGACGGGGCGGGCCTCGGTGGAGGACCCGCCCCGTCGGCGGTGGTGCTCACGCCTGGGGCGTGGTGGTGGGGCTCTCAGGGCCCCGGAGCCGGCTCAGCGGGAGACGGCGGGGGCGTTCACGTCCGCGGGCAGCGCCTCGCGGGCGGTCTTCACCAGCACAGCGAAGGTCGCGGCGTCGGAGACGGCGATCTCGGCCAGCATGCGGCGGTCCACCTCGACGCCGGCCAGCTTGAGGCCCTGCATGAAGCGGTTGTAGGTCATGCCGTTGGCGCGGGCGGCCGCGTTGATGCGGGTGATCCACAGGCGACGGAAGTCACCCTTGCGCTTGTGGCGGTGCTGGTAGTTGTAGGTGAACGAGTGGAGCATCTGCTCCTTCGCCTTGCGGTACAGGCGAGACCGCTGGCCGCGGTAGCCGGAGGCGCGCTCCAGCATGGTCCGACGCTTCTTGTGGGCGTTCACTGCCCGCTTCACACGTGCCACGTGCGTACTCCAATCTGTGTGGTCCCCGGGGCGCGCACTGGCGCGTCACGGCCGAGGAGGAAGGGGTTCCGGCGAGGCCGGGGGGGTGTCAGATGCCGAGCATCCGCTTGATCTGCTTGATGCTGCCCTTGGAGACGAGCTGGTCGCCCTTGAGACGGCGGGTCAGGCGCGAGGACTTGTGCTCCAGGTAGTGGCGGCGGTTCGCCTGCTGGCGCATGATCTTGCCGGAGCCGGTCACGCGGAAGCGCTTCTTGGCACCGCTGTGGGTCTTCATCTTCGGCATGGCTGCCGTTCTCCTTCACTCATCGCTGCCGTGCGCGGCGCGCGCGGCAGTGCTGGTCACCCCGGTCCGTCCGGACCGGGCTGGTCTGTGGCGACCCCGGGGGGTCAGGCCCGAGGACCGGGCTTGGGGGCACCGCCGCGGGGGGCGGCGGGCTTGGGCGGGGCCGGCATCGGCTTGGCCGCCGGCTTCGGAGCCGACGACGGCGCGGCCGGCTTGGCGGCGGACCGCGGCTTCGGCGTGGCAGCCGGCGCAGCCGAGGACTGCGGCTTCGGCGTCGCGGCCGGCTTCGGGGCCGATGCGGGCGTGGCGCTGGAGGCCGGCTTCGCAGCCGGGGCGGCCGCGGCCGGGCGGGGAGCCGCCGGGGCCGGGGTCTTCGGCGCCTGCGTCGTCTCGGCCGGGGCCGCGGAGGCGTTCTCCTGCGTCCGGGCGGCCATGGCCTTCAGCTGCTCGGGGAACGCATCCCCGACCGAATTCCGCACCGGGGCGGAGTCGGACGCCGCCTTCTGCGCGGCGCGCTCCTTGGCCTCGCGGGCGGCCTGGTCGCGACGCGAACCGCCGCCCTGACGCTCGCGGTGGCTCTCGGCCGAGTTCTTGCGCTGGTCCGCCCGCGCATCGGCCTTGGTGCGCAGCGGGCCGACCACCATCACCATGTTGCGGCCGTCCTGGCGCGGCTGCGATTCGACGGTGCCCAGCTCGGCGACGTCCTCGGCGAACTGCTGCAGCAGCTTGATGCCGAGTTCGGGACGCTGCTGCTCACGGCCGCGGAACTGGATGATGGCCTTGACCTTGTCGCCCTGGCTCAGGAACTTCTTGGCGTGGCCGGTCTTGGTCTCGTAGTCGTGCTTGTCGATCTTCAGGCGGAAGCGGACCTCCTTGAGGACCGTGTTCACCTGGTTCTTGCGCGACTCACGGGCCTTCACCGCGGCCTCGTACTTGTACTTGCCGAAATCCATCAGCTTGCACACCGGAGGCTTGGCCGTGGGGGCCACCTCCACGAGATCCAGGTCCGCCTCGGCGGCGAGCCGGAGGGCGTCCTCGACGCGGACGATGCCGACCTGTTCGCCGTTCGGGCCGACCAGGCGGACTTCCGGAACGCGGATACGCTCGTTGATGCGGGGATCGCTGATGGTGGTACTCCTCTGTGTGAGACGACGGGTGACCCCGCGCCCACCGGAGGGGCCCTCGGAAACGAGGAAGGCCTCCCCTGCGCGGACGCAGACGGAGGCCTCGACACGATCCCGTCGGACGGGACCCTCGGTGCGGGCTGCGCGCCACGACGCGGCGGTCCCGACCGGCGACCCGGCAACTCGGCCCGGGGCGAACCGGACATCCTGCTGACGCGGGTGGGAGAGAGGCCTCCACTTTGCTGCTCCTGGCCCGTGCATGCCCGCCCCGGGGTCACCGGATGACGAGGTCTTGCGCGGACCACGAGTGGTCTATGGGAAGCTTACCACCATGACAGACGAACGTCAGGCCCAGGACGCCACCCCCATGGACGCCCCCGCCGAGATCCGCGACATCCACGAGGTCCCCGCCGTCGAGGTCATCACGACCACCGCCGTGCACCTGATGACCGCCGCCGCCGTCAAGTGCGGCCTGGCCGACTCCCCCGACGCCCGCGAGCTCATCGATCTCGACGAGGCCCGCAAGCTCATCACGGCCCTCGCCGGGCTGGTCACGGCCGCGGCCCCCGAGATCGGCAGCCAGCACGCCGGACCGCTGCGCGACGGGCTGCGCTCGCTGCAGCTGGCGTTCCGTGAGGCCTCCCCGTTCCCGGACGCCCCGGGCAAGGGCCCCGGCGAGAAGTTCACCGGCCCGGTGAACTGACCACGGCCCCGATGACGACGACGGCGCGCCCCTGGCCGGGGGCGCGCCGTCGTCGTCGGGGCGGGGCTCAGGCGTCCGTCGAGGCCTCCGGGGCGGGGGTGAGATGCCGGGTGACCGGCGTCGTGAAGAGGGTGAGCAGCGCGACGCCGGAGACCGCGAGCAGCGGCCCACCCAGAGCGGCGGCGTCCACGCTGAAGAGCCACGAGGACAGGAGCACACCGAAGAGCTGGATCGCGACGGCGGCGCCGCGGCTCCACGCCCGACCGCGCAGCAGGGCGACGGCGGTCGCAAGGATCCACAGGGTGAGCAGCGCGTAGATGACGACCAGCATCACGCGGGCGCCGGCCGGGAGCACCCCGTCCGCCGCATGCACCACCGCGTCCACGGCGAGCCAGAGGAGCGCGCCCGCCTCGAGCACGAGCGCCGCGGCGACCACGAGGACGGCCACCGGCAGGCCCCGGCCGGGGCGGGGCGGGACCGTCGTCGCGTCGGCGCCCGACGACTCGGACGGGGCGACGGGGTCGGGGCGGCGGGACTGTGCCATGGGGCCTCTCCTGCGGGACGGCTGCGGGGACGGACGTGTCCCCCACCGTACGCCGGGCGGTGCGCGGGCCAGGTCCGCGGCGACGCGCCGCCCCGGGCACAGGTGTGACCAAGGACTCACTGGGAGGTGCGGTGATGCACCTCATTCACCTCTTGTTCACTCGTGAGGGCCGTGCGAGGATGGCACGCGAAAGATTCCCGGGGGCCGCGTTCGTACGAAAGCGGTCCCCGTTGCAATGACCAGGGTCGCCCTCCGTATCGGTCGTGCCGCGCGTCGTCCGCGCAGGCCCCCGCGCCCGCCGCCGGCGGAGGCCGTGACCACCGGCGCCCGCGGGCTCCGGCTCTTCCGACAGAAAGTGAGCGGACCGATGGATTGGCGCAGTAAAGCAGCGTGCCTGGACAAGGACCCGGAGCTGTTCTTCCCCGTGGGCAACACCGGCCCCGCCCTCCTGCAGATCGAGGAGGCCAAGGCGGTGTGCCGCTCGTGTGAGGTCGTGGACACGTGCCTGAAGTGGGCCATGGAGTCCGGCCAGGACTCGGGCGTCTGGGGCGGCATGAGCGAGGACGAGCGGCGCGCCATGAAGCGCCGTGCGGCACGCGCCCGCCGCGCCTCCTGACCCACCCGGACCACCGGCCCCGTCGACCTCGTCGACGGGGCCGTCGTCATGCCCGGCCGGGTTCACGTCAGGGGCAGTCGCAGCACGACGCGCGTGCCGCCGTCGTCGGACCGCTCCCAGCGCAGGGTGCCGCGCAGGTCCCCCTCCACGAGCGAGTGCACGATGCGCAGGCCGAGCCCCGATCCCTCGCCCGCGCGGGGAGACTCCCCCGGCACCCATCCGTCGGGGGCGGCGGGGCCGCCGTCCGTCACGGACACGACCAGCACCGTTCCTGCGGGGGTCGACTCGCGGTCGGCGTGCAGGCCCACGCAGCCACCGCCCGGCGCCGTGCCGTGCTCGACGGCGTTGGCCGCCAGCTCATTGAGCACCAGCGCCAGCGGCGTGGTCACGTGGGAGGGCAGTTCACCGAACTCGCCCGTGACCGCGACCTGCAGCGGCCGCCCGTCCCCGGCCACCTCGACGGCCAGGCGGAACTGCCGCTGCAGCAGACCGTCCACGGGGACCTGGTCCTCGATCTCCTCGCTCAGCGTCTGGTGGACGAGGGCGATCGTGTCCACCCGCTGCATCGCCTGACGCAGCGCACGCTCCGCCTCGGGCGAGGACGTGCGCCGCGCCTGCATGCGCAGCAGCGATCCCACGGTCTGCAGGTTGTTCTTGACGCGGTGGTGGATCTCGCGGATGGTCGCGTCCTTGGTGAGCAGACGCTGCTCCTGGCGGCGCAGCTCGGTCACGTCGCGCAGCAGCAGCAGCGCCCCCTGCCAGCCGTCCGGACCGAGCAGGGGGACGGAGCGCACCGTGAGGGACGCCCCGCCGGACTGCACCTCCCGCCGTCCGGCACGCAGGCCGGTGAGCACCGCCCACGTCCCCTCGTCGGTGGGAACGCGGGCGGCCTCGGTGCTGGCCAGCACGTCGGTGAGCCGGTGCCCCTCGAGGGTCGAGGCGATGCCCAGCCGGCGCAGGGCGGAGACCGCGTTGGGACTGGTGAACTCGGCGACCGAGTCCGGCCCGAGCACGACGAGGCCGTCCCCCACCCGCGGCGTGCCGCCCGCCCAGAGGCCGGAGGGCTCCTCGGGCGCCGGCCAGCGGCCGTGCTGCATCATGTCCAGCAGGGTGCTGGCCGTCCGGCTGTAGTTCTCCTCGATCACCGAGCGCGCCGGCCGGCCGTTCGGGTCCGCGTGCGCGGAGACGACCGCGATGACCCTCCCGGCGCGGACCACCGGCCACAGACGCACCTGCAGCGTGCCTCCCGGGGCCTCGACGGGGCCGGCCCCCTCGGCCCGCTCCCCGCCATGCCACGTCTGCCCGACGACGGCCCGCAGGTCCGCGCGGGCGCGCGAGCCCACGATGTCGCGGTGGAAGAGGGTGGGAGCGGTGAAGGGCCGGACCTGGGCGAGCGCGACGAACCCTCCGGCCTCGTCGCGGCGGGGCACGGGGCACCAGAGCACGAGGTCCGCGAGCGCCAGGTCTGCCACGAGCTGCCAGTCCCCCACGAGCCGCTGCAGCCAGGCGCGGTCCTCGTCTCCGATGTCCGGGTGCGACGTCAGGGGGTCCTGCGCGAGCGAACTGACCATGGGATCAGGGTACGGCGACGTGCCGGGCGGCCCGTGTCCGTGGCGTCGCGGGCGGCGTCGGACGACACGGCGGCGATGGTCTGCGAGGGCCGTGCGCGGTGCCGTCCGCGGCGGGCGGGGCGGGCAGGGACACCGGCCAGCGTGGCGAGGGCGCGACGCAGCGGGCTGTTCGGAGCGGCCTCGGCGAGCACCTGGCCGGCGAGCAGCGCGGGGTCCGCGGCGGCCGGGTCCCACGGCAGGAACGCCTCCAGGGGCGTGGCCGGCGAGGCGTAGCGGTTCCAGACGGCCTCGACCTGCCCGCGCGGGGCGACGCCGGCGGCCGCGGGCCGGAGCCGGTTGACCACGACGCGCAGCCGTGCGGCCGGGGCCACCTCCGCCAGCTCCTCGACCCCGCGGACCAGGCGGGGCAGCGCGACGGCGTCCGGCCCGCCGACCGCGATGACCTCGTCGGCCGCGGCGAGCGCCGCCAGGGTCGCACCGTTGCGCTGTGGGGCGGGCACGTCGAAGGACAACTCCTCGTCCTGCTCGAGACCGAACCCGACGTCGACGACCACGCGGTCCCACCGTTCCCTGGCGGCCGCGATCAGCGCGGAGACGGCGGCGGGGCGCAGCTCGGGCCACCGGTCCACGCGGGTGAGCCCCGTCAGAACCGTCAGGTCCGCGCCGGCGACGCGGACGCGGACGCCCGCGGCCGCCAGGTCGGCGGCGCCCAGCCGGCCGTGGTCGGCCCGCCGCACGGCCCGCGCCACGCCGGCCGACTCCTCCGTCAGCCCCAGGTGCACACCGACGGCGGGGCCGTACGTGTCCAGGTCGATCAACAGCGTGTTCCGGCCGGCCACGGCGTGCTCGGCGGCGAGGTTCACGGCGACGGTGGTGCGTCCCGGAGCGCCGGTGGGGCCCCACACCACGGTCACCAGGGACTCCCGCGCGGGTCCGGCCGGTTCGCCCTCCTCCGGAGAGGGTGCGGGGTCGGCTCCCTCGTCCGCCGTGGCGGGGCCGCCGTCGGGCGTGGCCGCGGCGGGGGCGGCACCCGGCCCGGCGTCGTCGGGCTCGTCGGCGCCGCGCCAGGGGTCCGTGAGGCCGGGCACCTCGTCCGCGCCGAGCGTCTCCAGGGTGATCGGCAGGTCGTCGAGGTCCTCGGCGTGATCCCGGGCGTGGTCGGCGTCCTCCCCGTGCGAGGTCTCCGGCCGGCGGCCCTCCGCGGCGGCGCTCGCGGACTCCACGACGACGGCCGCGATCTGCTCGGGGTCGGCGTCGGCGCGCACGCAGGGCACCCCCATGCTGCGGAGGCGACGGCGCTCGGTGCGAACCTCGCTGAGCGCCGCCACGCCCACGGGTCGGGGCAGCCGGGCCGTCTCCTCCAGGAAGGCGGCGGTGAGGGACTCGGTGTCCCCGGCCACGAGGACCGCGTCCACGAGACCGGAGCGGGCGATCGCGAGCAGCTCGGCGAGGTCCTCGGCCCGGCGGAGCACGGTGATGTCCGTCTGGTGCCGCTCGAGCGGGCCGATGTGGTCCAGGCCCGGCTGGACGGTGGTGGCCAGGGCGATGCGCACGGTCAGCGCACCCCGTGGGCCGGCACGAGGGTGACCCGCGCGTCCTTTACCTTCGCGTCCACGATGCGCGGCAGGGTCTCCTCCGGTGCCAGCAGCTGCACCCGGGTGGTGCCCGAGCCGCCGAAGCCGTTCTGCTCCGCCGCGACCTCGGAGATCTCGAGCGCCTCGGCCAGCCGGGCCGGGTCCGCATGGCCGCGGCCTCCCTCCGCCGGCATGGCCACCCAGACGTCCACGCGGTCTCCCACGCCCACGCCGGACGGGAGCGGCTCGTCCAGGGCCACCCCGACGGGACGACGGCCGTCCGGGTCCGCGTCCACCAGTGCCGCCGCCGGCAGCAGCTCACCGGCCCGGACCGTCCCGGAGACCATCCGCCCCTCGGGAGCCGGAGCATCGGCGCTGAGGTACCGCTCGCCGGCCTCGCTGAGGTTCACCTCCACGGGGCGCAGGTCCCCGGACGCGATGGGTGTGCCCGGGGGCAGGTCCTCCGCAGCTGTCCAGTACGCGGCGGTCTGCTGGGCGGAGGCGACCAGCGCCACGACGCCGGCGATCGAGGCGAGGACGAGCACGAGACCGACGAGGAGCCGGGGATCCCGCCAGCGGGGCCGGCGCAGACGGCCGCCCTCGGCGGACGCGGACATGGTCGTGGACACCGGATGTTCCCCCCTTCGGACCGGCCCCTCGGGCCGCCGCGGCCCCGGCACCCCGTCGGTGTCGGCCCCTCCGCGCTGCGCCCAGAGTAACCACTGGGGCCGTGGATCGCCGGATCCGCCGCGTACGCTGTGGAAAAGTGTCGCCTCCGGGTGTTCCCGGGGTTGAATGGGTCGACGTCGTGGGCCGCCCGCGACCGTCCTGGACGCCTCGACCGAAGGAGCACCGTGCAGCGCTTTCTCACCCTGACCGACGTCGCGGAGACCCTGAACATCTCCGGTCAGGCCGCCCGTGCCCTGGTCCGCTCGGGTGAGCTGCAGGCCATCCAGGTCGGGGGCCGCGGTCAGTGGCGCATCGAGGTGTCCTGGCTCGAGGACTACGTGGAACGTCAGAAGGAAGTGACGCGCGCCCGCGTCCGGGAGTGGACCGAGGCGGACGCGAAGGCCCGCTGAGCCCACACGGTCTGCTCAGGCGGGGCGCAGCGCGGTCCGGACCGTCCCCAGCGCCCCGAACGGGATGACGAGCCGCCCGCGGACGGCCGCGGCCCGCCGGGCCTCGTCCCGCGGGTGGCGGGCGATGTCGAGGTGGTCGCCGCCGACCCGGTCCACGGTGCCCTCCGCCAGCGCCGCGCCGAGGCGTCCCGTCACCGCCACCGGCTGGCGCGTCCGCGCGATGCCGCGCAGCACCGTCCCCCAGCCGGCCGCGGCGAGCTCGGGCGCGGCCACGGCCCGGGTCAGGTCGGCCTCCACGGCCGCCACGCAGTCCACCGCGACGATCGCCGATCCCGAGCCGTCGACGTGCACGCCGACCCAGCCCTGGCCCACCGTGTGCACCACGCCGTCCACGACCTCGCCCCAGGCCAGGTGGAGCCGGACCTGCCGCCCTCGGGCTCCGCGCAGGCGGTCGGCCAGGGACAGCGCCATCCACTCCGCTCGGGTCAGCTCCGCGGCCTCGGCCACCGTCTCCTGCCAGCCGAGGTCGGCCCAGTGCGCCTCCAGGTCGTCGAAGAGTCCGTTCCACCGCATGCGCTCAGTATAGGAGGCTCAGCGCCGGACATCGGTCGTCATCAAACATCATCAAACATCACTCTTGACACCTATCGGCCCGTGCAGTTCACTGTGATCATCATCACCGGCCTGATCGCGGGATCCCGGCCGGACGGACGCACAGGAGGGGAATCCATGGAGCGCTCGACATCACCGGCCGGCCCGGCCCCGACCCGTCCGGTCGACGCGGCGGACGCCGTCGGCCTCACCGTCCTGCTTCTGGCCGGTCCCGGTCTGCTCGCCTGTGCCGCGGCGCTGCTGCAGACGGGCACCAGCGCGCCCGGGGCGGAACTGACCCGCGTGCTGGGCCTCGGTGCCGGTCTCGCCGGGCTCGGACTGCTCGCATGGTGGGCGGTGGGCCTGATCGGGCTGGCGCTCGTCGCGCTGGGGCGCCGCGCGGGTCGGCCGGCCTGGGCCCGCCTGGGCCGGAGCCTCACTCCCGCCCTGCTCGGACGCGTGGCAGGCGCCGTCGTCGGTGCCCAGCTGCTCGCGGCACCGGCCGCGTGGGCGGACGCGGCTCATCCCGTGCCGGACGCCTCCTGGACCGTGGCTGCGGTGCCTGCGCACGCCACCGGCGTCGAGGCCCCGGCGCCGGACGCCGCGTGGACGCCCCGGCCCCCGGCGCCGGCCCCACCGGGCGCCGGCACCGGCCGTGCGGATCCGGACCACCCGACCGTCACCGTCCGGCGCGGCGACTGCCTGTGGCACCTCGCCGCCGCCGAGCTCGGCCCGGACGCGACCCCCCGAGAGATCGACGCCCGCTGGCGCCGCTGGTACGAGGCCAACCGACGGGTGATCGGCGACGACCCGCACCTGCTGCTGCCCGGCACCGTGCTGACCTCCCCCGTGTTCACCCCGCACGCCGGCGTGGACGGACCACGGCCATGACATCCACGACCCTGCACTCCCCCGCTTCGCCTCGTCCTCAGGAGACCGCCATGACCACCCTCGCCACCCGCCCCCGCGCCGCTTCCGACCGGCGCACCGCCGACACCCTCCTCCACGGGCCCGCCCACAGCCCCGCAGTCCTGCCCCGCGGTGAGGAGATCGCCCGGCGGGCCCGCACCGAACAGGGGCGCGAGGAGCTGCGCCGCGTCCGCTCGCTCGCCGCCGTGATCGCCGTCGCCTGCGTCGAGGTCGAGACGGGCCGCCGTGCCCTGCGGGACCTCTCCGCCTGGCTCTCGCCCGAGGTCCTGGACAAGTTGACCCGTCGCATGGAGCTGCTGGGCGCCGTCGCGCCGACCGGGCCCGGTCGACGGCCCTCCGCGGCCGTCCCGCCCCGGACGCCCAAGTCCGCACCCCGCCCGGTGGGTGCCCGCGTGTGCGAGGTCGCGCCCGGCCGGGTGGAGGCCAGCGCGACGGTGCTGTGGGAGGGCCGGGCCCGGGCCTTCGCGCTCCGACTCGAGCGGCGGCTCAGCCGGTGGAAGGTGACGTCGGTCGAGATCGGCTGAGCCGGATCGTCCCGTCGGACTGACGAGCGAGGGCCCGGAGACCTGGAGGTCTGCGGGCCCTCGTCCTGCGTCGTGGCAGGATGCCGGTCAGCCGCGGCGGCCGCGGCGCTCCGCCTGACGGCGGGAGCGGCGGTTCGTGCCCGCCGCGACCGTGGCGCCGGAGTCCGTGCCGCTGCGGGTGACCGCGCTCTGCCCGTCCTCGGACGGACCGGTGAAACGCAGCTGCGCCGGCTGCTGCGGGGCGTCGATGCCCTCCACGGAGATCTGCGGGGCCATCGTCACGGCGCGGGCGTCCTGGACGCCGGGCAGCGACGTCGACGCGGGGGCCGCACTGATCTGCGCCTGGAACAGCGTGCGCACGGCGTCCTCGCGGATGGCGGCGAGCATGTTCTGGAACATCGTGTAGCCCTCGCGCTGGTACTCCACGAGGGGCTCGCGCTGGGCCATCGCGCGCAGCCCGATGCCCTCCTTGAGGTAGTCCATCTCGTAGAGATGCTCCTGCCAGCGGCGCCCGATGGTGGCGAGCACCACGCGACGCTCCGCCTCCCGCAGCGCCTCGGACCCCACCTGCGCCTCCCGGTCCTCGTACGCCAGGAGCGCATCGGAGACGAGTTCGCGCTTGAGGACCTCGGCCTTGAGCCGGCCCCGGCCGCCGACCTCGTCGAGGACGTCCTCCTGCGAGATGCCCACGGGGTAGAGCTCTGCCAGGTCCCGCCACAGCTGGTCGAGGTCCCAGTCGGTGGCGTGGCCCTCCTCGGTGGCCGCGTCCACGATGTTCCCGACGGCGTCCTCCACGAAGCGGCGCACCCGGTCCTGCAGGTCCTCCCCCTCGAGGATGGAACGGCGGTCCGTGTAGATGGCCTCGCGCTGGCGGTTCATCACGTCGTCGTACTTGAGCACGTTCTTGCGCTGCTCGGCGTTGCGCCCCTCGACCTGCGCCTGCGCGTTCTGGATCGCCTTCGAGACGAAGCCGAACTCGAGCGCCATGTCGTCCGGGATCGACGGGCTGTTCATGATCCGCTGGGCCACGCCCGGGTTGAAGTTGCGCATGAGCTCGTCCGTGAGGGAGAGGTAGAACCGGGACTCGCCCGGGTCGCCCTGACGGCCGGAACGACCGCGCAGCTGGTTGTCGATGCGGCGCGAGTCGTGGCGCTCGGTGCCCACCACGTACAGGCCGCCGGCCTCGATGACCGCGCGGTGCGCGTCCTCCACGGCGGCCTCGGCCTGCGCCAGCACCTCGGGCCAGCGGGCCTCGTACGCCTCCGGGTCCTCGGCGGCGTCGAGGCCCAGCTCCTGCATGCGGGCCACCGCCGTGAACTCGGCGTTGCCGCCGAGCATGATGTCGGTGCCGCGGCCGGCCATGTTGGTGGCCACGGTGACGGCGCCCGGGCGGCCGGCCTGCGCCACGATGGCGGCCTCGCGGGCGTGGTTCTTCGCGTTCAGGACCTCGTGGCGGACGCCGCGCTTGGCCAGCAGCGTGGAGAGGTACTCGGACTTCTCCACCGAGGTGGTGCCCACCAGGACCGGTTGGCCCTTCGCGTGCCGCTCGGCGATGTCGTCGACGACGGCGTCGAACTTGACCTTCTCGTTCTTGTACACCACGTCGTTGCGGTCCACGCGCTGTCGCTCCCGGTTCGGCGGGATCACGACGACGCCGAGGCCGTAGGTCGACGTGAACTCGGCGGCCTCCGTCTCGGCGGTGCCCGTCATGCCGGCGAGCTTCTCGTAGCCGCGGAAGTAGTTCTGCAGGGTCACCGTGGCCAGCGTCTGGTTCTCGGGCTTGACCTCGACGCCCTCCTTGGCCTCGATGGCCTGGTGGAGCCCCTCGTTGTAGCGGCGTCCCTTGAGCACGCGGCCCGTGTGCTCGTCGACGATCTGCACCTCGCCGTCGAGGACCACGTAGTCCTTGTCCCGCTTGAACAGCTCCTTGGCCTTGACCGCGTTGTTCAGGAACTGGATGAGCGTGGTGTTCTGCGTCTCGTACAGGTTCGTGATGCCGAGGTGGTCCTCGACCTTCTCGATGCCGGGGCCGAGGATGCCGACGGTGCGCTTCTTGTGGTCCACCTCGTAGTCCGTGTCCGCCTCGAGGCGGCGCACCAGCCGGGCGAACTCGCCGTACCACCGGTTGGCCTCTCCCTGGGCGGGGCCGGAGATGATCAGCGGGGTGCGGGCCTCGTCGATGAGGATCGAGTCCACCTCGTCGACGATCGCGTAGTGGTGCTCACGCTGCACGAGCTCGTCGAGGGACCAGGCCATGTTGTCCCGGAGGAAGTCGAAGCCGAACTCGTTGTTCGTGCCGTAGGTGATGTCCGCGGCGTACTGCTCGCGGCGTACGGCCGGGGTCTGGCCCGCCACGATGACGCCCGTCTGCATGCCGAGGAAGCGGAACACGCGGCCCATGAGGTCGGCCTGGTAGGAGGCGAGGAAGTCGTTGACCGTCACCACGTGCACGCCCCTGCCGGACAGCGCGTTGAGGTAGGCCGGGGCGGTGGCCACGAGGGTCTTGCCCTCGCCGGTCTTCATCTCCGCGATGTTGCCCTGGTGCAGCGCGATGCCGCCGAGCAGCTGGACGTCGTAGTGCCGCTGGCCGAGCGTGCGTCCCGCGGCCTCCCGGACCGCGGCGAACGCCTCCGGCAGGAGCAGGTCCAACGACTCGCCGTCCGCATGCCGGGCCCGGAGCGTGTCCGTCTCGGCACGCAGCTCCGCATCGCTGAGCGCCCGGAAGTCGTCCTCGAGGAGGTTCACGGCGTCCACCGTGGCCTGCATGCGCTTGAGGACGCGGTTGTCCGAGATCTTCAGGACGCGGTCGATGATCGAAGGCACTGGTTCTCTGCTCCCTTGCGGTGTGGCCGGGGCGGGACGGGATGCCCCTCGCGCTCGGCCGTGGCGCGGTCTCCGGGACAGTGTACGGGCCGAGTCCGGACGGGCCGCGGCGCCCGTCCCGGAGGGGACGGGCGCCGCGGCGTCAGCAGGTCGTGGTCGACGTCGGCGGGGCGGTCAGTCCTCGCGCGCCTGGTAGGCCCGCTCCCCCTCGGAGGCGGAGACGTGATCCTGCGGGAGGGACTCGTCCAGGCGGATCACGCCGTAGCTCCAGCCCCGGCGGCGGTAGACCACGGAGGGCACGCCGGTCTCGGCGTTCTGGAAGAGGAAGAAGTCATGGCCCACCAGCTCCATCGCGTCGACGGCCTCGTCCACGCTCATGGGGGTCGCGGGGAACGCCTTCTGGCGGATGCGCACCGGGGTGCCCACCTCGGGGGCGTCCTGCTCGGCGGCCTCCTCCGCGGCCAGCGCGGCACCCGACGGCGGCAGCGGCGGCACGAATCCGACCTCGCCCGCGCCGCGGGAGGCGCCGAGCTTGCCGTGACGGCGGTCCTTGCGGCGGTCGCGCAGGCGCCGCAGGCGCTCGGCCAGTCGGGTGGCGGCCTGGTCGAAGGCGACCAGCTTGTCGTCCGCGTCGGCCTCGGCCCGCACGACGTCCCGCGGGCCACGGACCGTCAGTTCCACGCGGACCGTCTCGTCCGAGTGCTTGTGGTGGGAGGACTTCGTCACGCGGACCTCGAGCGTGTCGGCGCCCTCGGCGAGCGGCTGGAGGCGCTCGGTGCGCTCGACGACGTGGTCGCGGAAGCTCTCCGGGAGCCTGAGGTTGCGGGCGATGTAGCTGACATCCATGGTCATGGCGTCCTCCTGGTCCGACTCTCACGGGTCCGGCCTCGGGAGGGGAGGTGCGCCTCGGTGTCGCGTCCGCAGGGCGGCGGCGGGTCCGAGGGTGCGACCTCCTTCCAGCCGTCGGCAGGACGGGAACCGTAGGGGCGATTCCGTGCCGTTCACCCTACCCGGGGGCCTGGCCGGGGGCCAGGCTCGGCGGGGTCCCGCGGCGGGGCCACGGCCGCGAGCACGACGGCCCCGACGGGGTGCCCGCCGGCGCGGCGCACCGCCTCCGCGAGCGCGGCGAGGGTGGCGCCGGTGGTGAGGACGTCGTCCACGAGCAGGACGGGCGCGCCGGCCGGCAGCCGCCCGGCGGCGACGCGCCAGTCCCGGGCCCGCCGGCGGCGCTGGCCCGCCCCGGCGCCCGCGTGGGACGGGCCGCCGCCCCGGAGCGTGCTCGCGCGGGGCAGCAGGCGCGCACGGACGGCGTCGGAGACCAGCCACGGCGCCGGCAGCGCCCGGGTGAGCTCGGCGAGCGGGTCGTAGCCGCGCCGTCGGAATCCGACCGCGCCGCCCGGGACCGGGACGAGCAGGGCGTGCCGCGCCCCGGGCAGGTCCGGCTCGAGGCGCGCCGCGGCGACGGCCCGGCAGAGGGCCTCGCCCAGCACGCCGCGCAGGTGCAGCGCGTGATGGTCCTTGAACGCGAGCACGGCGGCCGCCAGCGGGTCTGCGTAGCGCCCGGCCGCCATCACCGGCAGGGGAGCGCCGCCGGGGCCCAAGGGTAAGGCCGGGGCGTCCTGCTCCGCCCGGAAGGGCCGGGACAGGACGGCGGTCAGTCCCTCCGCGCAGGCCGGGCAGAGCCGGTGGCCCGGCGCCGCGCACACCGCGCACTCGGCGGGCAGGACCAGGTCGGCCAGGGCCCGACCGAGGGTGCCGAACACCGACGGCGGGGACGGGGAGGACGGCGGGGAACGCATGCAACGAGTCCACCGCACGCCGCCGCCGTCCGGGCGCCGGGGCGAGCCGCTGTGCGGGCCGGGGCGGCTGTGCAGGAGTGGACGACGGGGCGGCGGGCGCGGGCTCGGCTCAGTCGGGGAACGAGAGGTCGCGCACCCCGCGGTCGAGCTCCTGCGCCCGCCACGAGGAGCCCACCAGCAGGAACACGAGCTCCTCCGTCTCCGCGTAGTAGGCGCCGTCGTCACCGGCGGAGATCCCCCGCAGACCGCCCAGCGGGTTGAGCTCCCGGACGGTGCCGTCGATCGAGACGATCCGCGGCACCACGCGCTCGTCGGGCTTCTCGGCGTACGCCGAGACGAGCAGGTTCGTGTCTCCGGCCCACTCCACCGAGTCCTCGGAGCCGGAGGAGGGCAGCAGGATCGGCTCGGTCAGGGCGTTCGGCACCCCGTCCGAGCCGCGCACGACGCCGGACACGCGCAGGGTGGTCCGCTGGCCGTCGTCGACGAGCATCGCGGCCCGGGCCCCGCTCCGGGCCAACCGCAGGTCGACGATCCGCTCGCCGGGGCGCAGCCAGGTGGCCGTCACGATGCGCTCCTGCCCGCCGGGCTGGGCCGAGACGGCGCGGATCCGCGAGGTCGTGCCCCGGTCGGCCGCCCACACCCAGCCCAGGAGGTCCAGCGACGGGACGGTGAGCCCGGTGCCGCGCAGCACCTCCCGCAGGGAGCCGTCCGTGCCGGCGACGTGGACCGCCGTCCGGTCACCGGTGACGAACGCGAATCGGCTGCGGTCGCCGGACATCGTCGGGCGGACCGGATCGAGCGCGGTGACGTCCGGAGCGCCGCCCACCGGCGTGACGCTGCTCCCCTGCACGTACACGAGTCCGCCCGTCGCCGCGTCGATGCCCACCTGGACCGATCTGACGGCGGGGTCGGTCTGGACCGGGGCGGGGCCGTCGTCTCCCGACGTGGACAGCTGGGCACCGGCGACGGTCACCTCGACCTCCTTGACCGACTGGAGGCCCCTCAGGGTCAGCTCCAGCTGCTCCCGCATGCGGTGCCGCCGCTCGGCGTCGGCCCCCTCGGCGGCCGCCTGGGTGAGGTCGACGTGGGCCACGCCGTCGTCGTCGACGGGCACCGTGGGCGCGGCCAGGTCGGTGCCGGTGCGCAGCGGGAAGGCCGTCTCCACCGCCCCGGCCAGATACGGTGCCGGCCCGCGCAGCAGCGCTCGCGTCACCGCGGTCACGGTGGTGCCCCGATTGACGAACCACCGCACGTCCGGCACGATATAGCGCTTCGCGGTGTCGTAGAAGGCGAGCTCGTGCGGCGCGAACAGCTGTCCGAACTGCGCCTGGGAGAGCAGCGTGCCGTTCTCCGTGGACGTGATCCGCATGCCCTGGGGCCGTTCCTGCACGGTGACCGCCCAGGCCCGTGTGGTCCCCGGCGGCGCGACGGTCCGCAGGCCGTACTCGTCGATCTCCGAGTCGACCTCGACCTGGATCTGGTAGTCCCCGTCGCCGTCGCCCCGGGTGATGCGCGGCTCCGCCGAGTACACGAGGGTGCGCTGCCCGGGCGTCCACTGGGTGGCCGCGGGGCCGTCGAGGAACTCGCGCGCCACCGCGTAGTCGTCCTGCGGGCTCGTGCCCGCGAGCAGGAAGCCCCGGATGGCCTCCTCCGCCGTGTCCGACTCGGCGGGTCCCGGCGGATGGAACTGCGGCGCGTCGGCGGCCGCGCTGGCCCCGTCGACCGGGTCGGCGCTGCGCACTTCGGAGCTCTGGGGGATCTGGGTGCAGCCGCTGAGGGCGAGCACCAGGGCGACGATCACCGCGACGACGGCGACACGCGGCGGGCGGGGCGGCTGCGGATCCACGGTGGTCATCGGGCCTCCTCTGCCGCATCCTCGCCGGTCCGGTCCCCGGCGGCCGGCCCGTCGGCGGGATCCCCCGGAGGGACCCTGCGCACCGGCCGGGTCGGTGCGGTCAGGGCCTGCTCGTCCTGGCGCGCGCACGGCGGGGCGTCCGCGGCCGTGGCGGCGACGTCCGCGACCCTGCCGACGGCGTCGGCGTCGGCGTCCGCCTCCTGCGGGACGGGTCGGGACAGGTCATCGGCGTACCGGCGGTCCGCCGTGCTGTAGCGGGGCGGGATGGGCAGCACGGAGCGGCCGATCGGTTCCGGGGCCTCCGCGCCCTGCGCGGCCGGGCGCGGCGCCCGCGGCAGGGTCACCATGAACGTGGACCCCTCCCCCAGCTCGCCCCACGCCTCGAGCCGGCCGCCGTGCAGCCGGGTGTCCTCGGTGGCGATCGCCAGACCCAGTCCGGACCCGCCGGTGGTGCGCTTGCGTGAGGGGTCGGCCCGCCAGAACCGGTCGAACACGCGCTGCACCTGCTCGGGGCTCATGCCGATGCCGTGGTCCACGACGGCGAACGTGACGGCCTCCTCGTCGGCCGCCACGAGCACGTCCACCGGCCGGCCCTCGGCGTGCTCGATCGCGTTGTTCACCAGGTTGCGCAGGATCCGTTCGATCCGCCGCGGGTCGACCCAGGCGACGTGGCCGTCGGCGCGGTCCCGGTCCATGGGCACCACGTACACGGGCACGCCGCTCTGATCGGCCAACGGCTGAGAGGTGAGCACGACGTCGCGGGCCAGCTCGAGCATGTCCGTGGCCTCGAGGGCTGGGGTGGCGGCGCCGGCGTCGAACCGGGTGATCTCCAGCAGGTCCGCGAGCATGGCCTGGAAGCGATCGACCTGGTGGTAGAGCAGCTCGGTCGAGCGTCGGTTGACCGGGTCGAAGTCCTCGCGCGAGCCGTACAGCACGTCGGCCGCCATCCGCACGGTCGTCAGCGGCGTGCGCAGCTCATGGGAGACGTCCGAGACGAACCGCTGCTGCATCTGGGACAGCTGGGCGAGCTGGCCGATCTGGTCCTGGATGCTGTCCGCCATCCGGTTGAAGGACATGCCCAGGCGGGCCATCTCGTCCTCACCGTCGACCGGCATCCGCACGGCCAGGTTGCCGCTCGAGAGGGACTCGGCCGCCCGGGCCGCCTGCTGCACGGGCAGGGTCACACGCCGCGAGACCCACCACGAGACCAGCACGTTGATCACCAGGAATCCGACGCCGAACACCAGCAGCACCCCGAGCACCGAGTCCAGCGAGCTCTGGACGTCCGCGAGGTCGTAGACGAGGTAGAGCCCGTAGGTGGCACCCGGGGGCAGCACCACCTGGGCGCCGAACACGAGGCCGGGCCGGGTGCCGCCGCCGGGGTCCGGCAGCGCCACGCTCGCGTCGTACACGCCCGGCCCGGAGGCGACCGCGTCCTGCAGCTCCTGGGGGATCACCGCGGGATCGAGACCGGCGGAGGAGATCGTCCCCACGTACGCGGACTCGGAGCCCGGCAGCGGGGCGAGGTGGTAGCGGCGGCGGATCGTCGTGCCCGAGTCCCCCTCGAGGGCACGCAGGGTCTGGGTCACCAGCACGTCCGTGCTCTGCGCGTCCGTGGCGGTGGTCTGCGCGAACGTCTCGCGCACCTGACTCAGGCCACGGCGGGCCTCGGCCTGGACCTGCTCGTAGCGGGCCTCGAAGAGGGCCTGGGTGATCTGCTGCGTCAGGAACGCGGCGACCACGAGGCCCGCGAGGATCGAGAGCAGGGCCGCGAGCACCGCCGTGCGCAGCCGCAGGGACCGACG
Organism: Micrococcus sp. 093350064-1; assembly: GCF_053627955.1. Taxonomy (NCBI): domain Bacteria; kingdom Bacillati; phylum Actinomycetota; class Actinomycetes; order Micrococcales; family Micrococcaceae; genus Micrococcus; species Micrococcus sp. 093350064-1. The sequence continues at coordinate 30,047 of NZ_JBSEYU010000009.1, read as the reverse complement.
CCACCGGCGGCGCAGCGCACGCCACGCGGGGCCGGGGACCCACGACCGTGGGCGGCCGGCGGCGGGCTCGACCGGCTCGGCGCCGGGCTCGGCCGCCGGGGCCGCGCTCAGACCCGGGCCGGACACCGTCATGCCCTCAGCCCTGGCCGGCCTTGTACCCGACGCCGCGGACGGTCAGCACGACGCACGGGTTCTCGGGATCCGGCTCGACCTTCGAGCGCAGGCGCTGGACGTGGACGTTCACGAGCCGGGTGTCGGCCTGGTGCCGGTACCCCCAGACCTCCTCCAGCAGCATCTCGCGGGTGAAGACGTGGCGCGGCCGCCGGGCGAGGGCCACGAGGAGGTCGAACTCCAGCGGGGTGAGGGCGATGCCGACGCCGCCGCGGGTGACCTCGTGGCCCGCCACGTCGATCTCGAGGTCCCCGATGTGCAGGACCTCCGCCGGCTTGGCCTCCCCCTCACGCAGGCGGGCCCGGACGCGGGCCACGAGCTCGGCCGGCTTGAACGGCTTGGGCACGTAGTCGTCCGCACCCGACTCGAGGCCGCGCACGACGTCCGCCGTGTCCGACTTGGCCGTGAGCATCACGATCGGCACGTCCGACTCGTCTCGGATGAGCCTGCAGACCTCGATGCCGTCGATGCCGGGGAGCATGAGGTCCAGCAGCACGAGATCGGGACGCTCGCGGTGGAACGCGGGCAGTGCGGAGGTGCCGTCCGCGGCGAACGCCGGCTCGAAGCCGTCGTTGCGCAGGACGATGCCGATCATCTCGGCCAGCGCCTCGTCGTCGTCCACCACCAGGATCTTGGCCTTGCCCATCCTGACCTCCTCGTCAGCGCTCCCCCCGGCGCCGCAGGCGGGACCGGCCCCGGGCACAGGAAATTTTCAGGATCAGCCCGATGATACCCGCCGGGCGGGCCCGTCCACGGCCGACGACGCCGGAGGTCGTCCCGGTCCGTCGGGGCGCCGGCTCAGCCGCGCAGCTCGGCGAGCCGTGCGGTCAGCTCCTCCGCGTCCCGCCGCAGAGTGTGGAGCACGACCGGGTCGTGCAGCCCCGCCGCCGTGAGGCCGACGTCGCCCACGCGTCCGGGGTCCACCCCCAGCCGTTCCCACGTGCGGACGACCTCGACCGGGCGCACGCCCGGTTCGGGGGCCAGGGTCAGCCCGCGCCCGATGTCGGCCCAGCCGGCCGCCGCCTCCCACGCCTCGCGGGTGCCGGGCGTGCCGTCCGCGCCGTCGTCGAGGGCGCCCACGCCCACCACGAGGGAGACCGGGGCCGGGGCGGGCGCGTCCGCGGCTGCGTCGGGCCTGGGCAGGGACTCTCCCGTCAGCGTTGACAGCGCGGCGGGCCCGGGCAGCTCGGCCCCCGGGGAGGCGGCGCGGCGGCCCGGTGCGAGCCACACCCGGGCGACGTCGGGCAGGGCGGTGAGCCCGTCGAGGGCGGCGCGCCACAGCCCGCGGGCCTCCTCGCGCGGCAGCGACCGGACGGTGCGGTACCCGCTCGCGGTGGGCAGGGTCCCGGCGAGGACGGCCGCCGCCCACGGCTCGTCGACGACGACGCCGAGGCGTCCCGCGCCGGTGGCCCTCCGGAGGCGGGGCAGGGCGTCCTGCAGTCCCTCGAGATAGGACTCGGCGACGTCGCGGCGCGCGCCGTGGTCGCCGAGCACGCGCTCTCCCCCGGGCAGCCAGAGGCAGGCGAGCAGGCTGAGCGGGCCGCGCACCCGCACGGCCAGACGTTCGACGACGGCGCCCTCGGCCCCCGCGGTGTCCGCCCAGCGGTGCGCGTCCTCGCGCCAGAGGGAGACGGCCCGGCGTCGGTCTCGGCCGGAGCCGGCGGCCCCGGGCGGGCTGACCCGCCAGCCGTGCGGCTGCAGGTCGACGGCCAGCTGCTGCAGGAGGGCGGCCGAGCGGCCGGTGGCGTCGGCGCCGGGTCCGCGATCGGGCAGCTCGGGGAGTACCGGCCAGTGGTCCGCGCCGAGTTCGCCGAGCGTGACGCGCTGCGCCTCGGCGACGTCGGTGCCGCGCCACGGCGTGCCGCCGAGGGCGACGGGGCCGGTGGCGCCGTCGTCGTGGGCGGCCTCAGTCATCCGCGTCCCCGGGGCTCTCCCCCGGCTCCGCCTCGGCGTCCGGCCGGCCCTCGGCCGCCAGCGCGCGGTGGTGGCGGATGACCTCGGCGATGATGAAGTTCAGGAACTTCTCGGCGAACGCGGGCTCGAGGTCCGCCTCGAGCGCGAGTCGGTGCAGCCGCGCGATCTGGGCGGCCTCACGCCCGGGGTCCGAGGGCGGCAGGTCGTGCCGGGCCTTGAGCGCGCCGACCCGCTGCGTGAACTTGAACCGCTCGGCCAGCAGGTAGACGAGCGAGGCGTCGATGTTGTCGATGCTGCCGCGGATCGCGAAGAGCTCGTCGAGGACCGCCGGGTCCGCGGTGCCGGGCAGCGAGCTGGCGTGGGGGTCGTAGTCCGGGCTCATGGCCGAAGCCTACGCATCCGCGGGGGCGGACAGCCGGGCATTGCGGGCGGTGTCGATGGTGGCCTGGCCGAGCACGCGGGTGCCCCGGTACAGGACGGCCGTCTGACCGGGAGCCACGCCGCGCAGGGGGCGCCCCGGCTCGATCTCCCACCCCGGATGCCCCGCCGCGTCCGCGCGCTGGCGGGCGCGGGCCTCGACGATCTCGCCGTGGGCCCGGAACTGCAGCGCACAGTCGAACCAGGCGCCCGTGCGGGCTTCGGGCACCGGGGCGCCGGCCCAGGACGGGCGGATGCCGGTGATGCGGTCGACGTCGAGCAGCTCGCGCCCGCCGACGACCACGGTGTTCTCCTTCGGCCGCACCTCGAGCACGAACCGGGGCTTGCCGTCGGGCGCGGGACGGCCGATGGCCAGGCCCTTGCGCTGGCCGACCGTGAACGCCTGGGCGCCCGCGTGGGTGCCGAGCTCCTGCCCCTCCGGGTCGACGATGGGGCCGGGGGCCAGGTCGATGCGCTCGGCGAGCCAGCCGCGGGTGTCGCCGTCGGGGATGAAGCAGATGTCGTGGGAGTCCGGCTTCGCCGCCACGGACAGGCCGCGCTCGGCCGCCTCGGCGCGCACGAGCTCCTTGGACGGCGTGTCCGCGAGCGGGAAGAGGCAGTGCGCGAGCTGATCCGCGGTCAGCACACCGAGCACGTAGGACTGGTCCTTCGCGTCGTCCGCGGCGCGGTGCAGCTCCAGCGAGCCGTCCGGACCGGGCCGCACGGCGGCGTAGTGGCCGGTGCAGACGGCGTCGAAGCCCAGCTCGAGGGCGCGCTCGAGCAGCGCCGCGAACTTGATGCGCTCGTTGCAGCGCATGCACGGGTTGGGCGTGCGGCCGGCCTCGTACTCGGCCACGAAGTCGTCCACGACGTCCTCCGCGAACCGCTCGGAGAAGTCCCACGTGTAGAAGGGGATGCCGAGCCGCTCGCACGCGCGCCACGCGTCCGAGGCGTCCTCGATGGTGCAGCAGCCGCGCGAGCCGGTGCGCAGGGTGCCGGGCATGCGGGACAGGGCCAGGTGGACGCCGACGACGTCGTGCCCGGCGTCCACGGCACGCGCCGCGGCGACGGCGGAGTCGACTCCCCCGGACATGGCGGCCAGGACCTTCACGGGCGGGCTCCTCTCTCGACGACGGACGGGCGGTCCAGTCTAGACGCCCGGCCCCAGCAGTGTCCGCAGCGCGTCGATGAGCGCGGCCGCCTCGGCCGGTGTCGTCGTCCGGCCGAGGGTGAACCGCTGGGTGGCCCGCGCGTCGGCCTCCGTCCGCCCCGGCAGGGCCGCGACCACGTGCGACGGCTCGGCCACCCCGGCGGTGCACGCCGACCCGGACGAGGTGTCCAGCCCGGCCATGTCGAAGGAGAACAGCAGCGCGTCCGCCGTCCGGCCCGGCACGGTGATGTGGACGTTGCCGGGCAGTCGGCGCGTCCCCGGCGACAGCGCCTGCCCCGTCGCCGGGTCGAGGTCTCGCGGCCCGGTCAGGCGCACCCCGTCCAGGGCGTCGACGGCGGCGATCACCTCGTCCCGCAGCCCGCCCAGGCGGGCGGCCTCGGCGGGCTGCTCCGCGACGGCCTCCGCCACGGCGGCCGCCAGCGCGGCGGCCAGGGCCACCGAGACCGTGCCCGAGCGCAGGCGGCGTTCCTGGCCGCCGCCGTGCACCACGGCCTCCAGCGTGACGTCCCGGCGCACGAGCAGGGCGCCGACACCCACGGGGGCGCCGACCTTGTGCCCCGAGACGGCCAGGGTCGCGGCCCCGGACGCGGCGAAGTCCACGGGCACCGCCCCGAGGGCCTGGACGGCGTCGGTGTGCAACGGGACCCCGTGGTCGGCCGCAAGCCGGGCGGCCTCGGCCACGGGCTGGACCGTGCCGATCTCGTTGTTGGCCCACATCAGCGTGGCCAGGGCGGTCCGCTCGGGCGCGGTCGCCAGCGCGGCCCCCCATGCGGCGAGGTCGACCCGCCCGTCGTCGTCGACCGGGACGAGCACCGGCTCGGCGCCCTCGTGCGCGGCGAGCCAGTCCACCACGTCGAGGACCGCGTGGTGCTCGATGCCGGTCAGCACGATCCGGGTGCGCTCCGGAGCGGCCGCGCGGCGGGCCCGGTACAGCCCCTGGATGGCGAGGTTGTCCGCCTCGGTGCCCCCGGACGTGAGGATCACCTCGGTGGGGTGCGCCCCGAGCGCCGCGGCGATGCGCTCCCGCGCCTCCTCGAGGCGCAGCTTGGCCCGGCGGCCGGAGGCGTGGAGGGAGGCCGGGTTGCCGGGCAGCGCGGCCGCCTCGGCCAGGGCCGCGAGCGCGGTGGGGCGCACCGTCGTGGTGGCGGCGTGGTCCAGGTGCACGCGGTCCGGGGTGGTCACCCGGCCAGTCTAGGAGCCGCGCCGGATGTGCCCCGGCTCAGTCCCGGGCGAGGAACCGCTCGACGTCGCGGGTCGGGCCCACCAGGAGGATCGTGTCCTCGGGCTCGAGCACGTAGTGACTCGGCGGGTAGAGCCACGTGCCGCGGCTGCGGACGGCGACCACGCGCATGCCCCGCTCCCCCGCGAGCCCGGTGGCTCGCAGGTCCCTGCCCAGCAGGCGCGACGGCGGCGTGGCCCGGACCATGGCCAGGCCCGGCTCGACCTCGACGAAGTCCTGGAAGGACGTGCTGACCAGGTGCGCCACGCGGCGGCCCATGTCCCGCTCCGGGTGGACCACGTGCTCCACGCCGAGCTGACGCAGGATCTCGCCGTGGCGGTCGTCATTGGCCTTGGCCCAGAGCTGGTGCGTCCCGAACCGCCGCATCAGCGAGACGGTGAGGATCGAGTCCGCGAGGTCGCCGCCGATGGCGACGACGACGTGGTCCATCTCGTGGACCGAGAGCTGGCGCATCGCCTCCTCGTCCGTGCTGTCCGCGCGGACGACGTGGGTCAGCCGGCCGTTGAGCGCCTGGACGGCCTCGGCATCGGCGTCGACCCCCAGCACGTGGCAGTCGGACTCCATGAGCTCGCGGGCGACCCCGGAGCCGAACCGGCCGAGCCCGAGGACGGCCACGGTGGGGCGGTCGCCCCGGCGGGGGGCGAACAGGGAACGGGTGAGATCAGCCAATGAGGGGTCTCTCCTTCGGGTACTCGAAGTGGCGGGTGCGGTCGGTCAGGGCCAGGCTGCCGGCGACGGTGGCGGGGCCGATGCGGCCGACGAACATGAGGAGCATCAGGATGCCCTGCGCGGCCGGCGGCAGCTGGGCGGTGATGCCGGTGGACAGGCCCACCGTGCTGAACGCGGACACGCACTCGAACAGGATCTGGTCGGTCGTGAACGAGGACAGGCCCATGAGCGCCATCGTGGCGACGGCGATCGCGGTCGCGGAGAGCATGATCACGGTGATCGCCTCGCGGTGCGTGGTCCGGGAGAGCCGGCGGCCGAACGCATGGACGGCGCCCTCCCCCCGGATCTCCGCGAGCACGATGAACAGCAGGACGCTCGCCGTCGTGATCTTCACGCCCGAGGCGGTGCCGGCGGGGCCGCCGCCGATGAACATGAGCACGTCGGTGGCGAAGAGCGTCACGGGGTGCATCTGCCCGTAGTCCAGGGTGTTGAAGCCGGCGGTGCGGGTCGTGACGGACTGGAAGAACGCCGCGAGCACGCGCGAGGCCGGGTCCAGACCGCCCAGGGTCCGCGGGTTGGACCACTCGAGGACGAGGTACATGAGCGTGCCGCCCACCAGCAGCACCGCGGTGCCCACGAGCACGAGCCGGACCGTGAGGTTCCACCGCTCGGGTCGGCGCAGGTCTCGCCGCAGGGTCAGCACGACCGGCAGGCCCAGGCCGCCCAAGATGATCGCCGCCGCGATCGGCAGGCAGATGAACGGGTCCGAGACGAAGCCCATGAGGTTGTCGCTGAACAGCGCGAACCCGGCGTTGTTGAATGCGGAGACCGCGTGGAAGACCCCCTGCCACAGTGCCTGGCCCGGGGACATTCCCGCGCCCAGCCAGAAGCGCAGGCTCAGCAGCAGCGCCACCGAGGCCTCGACGGCCGTGGAGTACAGGATCAGGGCCCGCAGCACCCGGGGCAGGTCCCCGATCCCCTCGGCCCGGGTGGAGGCCGCGGCGTCGAGGCGCTGGGTGAGGCCGAGCCGCCGGAGGATCACCAGCCCCAGCAGCGACGTGAACGTCATGACGCCCAGGCCACCGAGCTTGATGAGCGTGAGGATCACGAGCTGACCCAGGGGTGTCCAGAACGTCTGGGTGTCCACGACGCCGAGGCCCGTCACCGTGGTGGCGCTGGTCGCCGTGAACGCGGCCTCCAGCGGGGTGGGCGCGCGGCCCTGATACGAGGCGGGCAGCAGCAGTGCGCCGGTGCCCGTCACGATGGCGACGAGGAAGGACCCGACCACGAGCTGGGTCGGACGGATGCGGGGCCGACGCGGGCCGACCCGCGGCGACGAGGTAAATGTCACGGGAGGGAAACATAGTCCTTCCGGGGCGCACTGTCACCGTGCGGCGCCGGTGGTTGAATGGCCGGGTGCCGACCCCCTCCGTCCCGCTCGTCCACCCGGTGCACCGGTTCGCCCACCACGAGATCGACTTCCGCCGCCGGATCGTCACGATGGCCGTGGTCAACCGCACCCCGGACTCCTTCTACGACGACGGCGCCGGCGCCGTCCTGGAGGACGCCCTCGCCCAGGCCCACGCCGCGGCGGACGCCGGAGCCGAGTGGGTCGACGTCGGCGGCGTGCCGTTCGCGCCCGGGGCGGAGCTCGACCCGACCGAGGAGGCGGCGCGGGTGGTCCCCCTGATCGCGGCCCTGCGGAGCGGGGACGGGGCCGGGTCGTCCGAGGCATCGCGCCGGCTGATCCTCTCGGCGGACACGTTCCAGCCGGCCGTGGCCGAGGCGGCCCTGGCGGCGGGGGCGGACGTCGTCAACGACACCACGGGACTGTTCCACGCGGACCTGGGCCGGGTGGTGGCCGCCGCGGGCGCGCACCTCGTGGTCACCCACTCCCTCGCCCACGTGCGCGGACCCCGGGCCGTGGTCCCCCGGCCGACCTACGGCGACGTCGTCAGGGAGGTCCGCGACCACCTGCGGCGCACCGTCGACCGGGCCGTGGCGCTCGGCGTCCCCGAGGAGAGGATCATCGTGGACCCCGGCCACGATCTGAACAAGAACACCCGGCACACCCTCGAGATCACGCGGCGGCTGGACGAGATCGCCACCCTGGGGCTGCCCGTGCTGGCCGCGGTCTCGAACAAGGACTTCATCGGCGAGAGCCTGGACCGGCACCGGCACGAGCGCCTGCCCGGCTCGCTGGCCGCGGCCGCGGCCTGCGTGTACGGCGGCGCCCGGATCCTGCGCATGCACGACGCCGACGCCTCCGTCTCGGCGGCCCGCATGCTCGAGTGCGTGTTCGGGTGGCGTCAGCCGGCGCGCCTGGTCCACAACATGGGCGCGGAGAACCCGCCGCCGGACCGCAGCACCCTGGCCGGACACCGCGCCCACCGCGGGGGGCGGGCATGAGACGGCTGACCGAGACCGGCCCCGGCCTGGACGACGACGCCCTCCGCACCGCCCTCGCGGCCCCGGCGGCTGAGGACACCGGCCCCGGACCCTGGGTCCGCGTCGTGTTCATCGCCTCCGCCGACGGCGCGGCCACCCTGGACGGCCGTGCGGGCGGGCTCGGTTCCCCCGCGGACCAGCGGCTGCTCTCGCTGTCCCGGCACGACGCCGACGTCGTGCTCGTGGGGGCCGGGACCATCCGGGCCGAGGGCTACGAGGGTGCGCTGCTGTCCGAGGAGGACCGGCGTCGACGCGCGGAGGCCGGCGGGCCCGCGGACCCGCCCGTGGCCGTGGTCAGCGGCAGCCTGAACCTGGACCCGGCGTCCGCGTTCTTCACGGCCGCCCCGGTGCGCCCCTGGATCCTGACGTCCCGGGCCGCCCTCGCGGCCGAGCCGGAGCGGGCGGCGGCGCTGGCCGCGCGCGCGGACGTGCTGGCGGTCGGCGAGGAGCACGTGGACCCCCAGACCGTGGTGGCGACCCTGCACGCGCGCGGCGCCCGCGTCGTCCACTGCGAGGGCGGACCGCGCCTGTTCGGCAGCCTCGCGGCGGCCGGCCTCGTGGACGAGGTGCACCTCACCGTGGCGCCGCTGCTGGCCGGACCCGCCGCCGGCCGCGTCCTGACCGGCGAGGACGGCCCCGGCCTCCCCGCCCGGCTGCAGCTGGTCCAGGTGCTCCACGACGACGGCATGCTGTTCCTGCGCCTGCACCACGAGCGGCACGCCTCCCCCGGCCCGGACCCCACGCCGTGAGCGCGGCCGAGGAGCACCGCACCGCCTACGAGGTCCTGGGCGTGCCCCGCGACGCGACCGCCGAGGAGGTCCGGCGGGCCTACCGCCGCGCGGCCCGGGCCGCGCACCCCGACGTCGGCGGCGACCCCGCCGCCTTCCGGGCCGTGACGCGGGCGTGGGACCTCCTCGGCGACGCCGAGGCCCGGCGCCGATACGACCTCTCGCTGCCCGGCCCGGACGTCGGTCCCCGCGGCCCCCGCGCGACGGCCGGATCAGGGCGGGCGAGACCGTCGGGACGGTCCGGACCCGGCGGACGTGCCGCCCGCCCCGTGCGCTACGAGCCCCCGCCCGGCGAGGCGGAGGCGGACCCGACCGTGCTGGACCTGCCGCGATCGAGCCAACGCGTCCACGGGGCGCCGCGGCCGCGCGGGATCCTGCCGGACGAGCACCGGGTGCTGCGGCAGGCCCGCACCCTCGACGTGCTGCTGCGCCACGTGGCGGACGCGCTCCCGGCCGCCCGGGTCCTGACCGGGCTGCGGCTGGGCGGGCGCTGGGGACGGCACCTCGACGTGGACCACGCGGTGCTGTGCGGCCACCGCCTGGCGCTGATCGGCTCCGTCATGGTCCCGGAGGGGACCTACACCTGGGACGGGGCGGACCTGCGCTCCCGGGGCCGCCCCGTGGCCCCGCCGCTGCTCGGCCCCGCGATGATGGCGTGGCAGCAGGCCCTGCCCCAGGTCACCGTCGGCGGATTCGTGCACGTGATGACGGACCGCGACGCGCGGCACGCCCCCGTGATCCGCCACACGCGCGGCGCCGACGCGCCGGAGGCGCAGGCCGACCTGCTCACCGCCCCGCCCGCGCCCGGGATCGCGTTCGCGCGCGAGGTCGCGCTCTTCCTGGGCACCGGCACGGACCCGGATCTCGTGGACCGGCGCGCGCTCGGCGCGCTGGTCGGCCGGCTCCACTGAGGCACGTCCCCGCCCGGCGGCGCCCCACTAGGCTGGGCGCGTGCCCGACTCCCCCACCCCACCCCGACCGAACCCGCACGAGGGCGCCGACCGCGCCCCGGCGCCCGGCACCCCCGGCTTCCGGATCCTGCTGCTCACCCCGGAGATCCCCGGCAACACCGGCAACGCGATCCGGCTCGCCGCCCTCACGGGGGCCGAGCTGCACCTCGTGGAGCCGCTGGGCTTCGGGTTCGAGGACGCCCACCTGCGCCGCGCCGGCCTGGACTACCACGACCTCGCGGTGGTGACGGTGCACCCGGACCTCGACGCTGCGCTCGCGGCCCTCGCCCCCGCCCGTGTGCTGGCCTTCACCGCGCGCGGGTCCGTGCGGCACGACCGGGTCGCCTACCGGCCCGGCGACGTGCTGCTCTTCGGCCGCGAGTCCACCGGCCTGCCCGAGGAGGTGCTGACCGATCCGCGGGTCACCGAGACCGTCTGCCTGCCCATGCAGCCGGCCCGTCGGTCCCTGAACCTGGCGAACGCCGTCTCCATCGCCGTGTACGAGGCCTGGCGCCAGCACGACTTCGCCGGGTCCGCTGCCCGCCCCGATTCCCTAGACTGAGGCCACCATGCAGACTCCTGACGCGTCCGAGCCCCACGCCGACCGCCCCGATGACGCCGGCCAGCCCGCCCTGGACACCCTCCTGCGCCGCAGCGCCGAGGGTGACCGGGCCGCGTTCTCCGCGTTCTACGACGCCACGGTCCCGTGGGTGCACGGCCTGGCCGAAGCGATGTTCGGCCCCGGCGACGACGCCGCCGCGGCCACGGTCCGCACCTACCTGACGGCATGGGAGGAGGCGTCCGAGGCCGGCCTCGACCTGAGCGAGCAGGACGACGCGACCCACCGCGAACGCCAGGTGTTCACGTGGCTCGAGGTCCTCGCCCACCGCGTGATGACCTCGCTGCGCCGCGCCGGCGGCTCCGCGGCGGAACGTGGGCGTCGTCCCGGCCCGGCCGGCCCCGCCGCGCTGCCGGAGGACCTCATGGACCGGGTGGACCCGGACGCGTTCGAGGCCGTGCGGCTGGCCTGGCTGGGCGGCTGCACGGACCGGGAGGTCGCCGATCGGCTGGATCTGCCGGCCGACCGGGCCCGCACCCTCCTGCGCGACGGCGTCCGGCAGGTCGTCGCGGCCCGCCGCGACATCACCCAGGACGCCGCCCGGCCGTCCGCGCCGGCCCCGGCGACCGGCCCGGCCCTCGGCGCGGACGTGCGCGAGGACGTGGACGCCGGCCGCGCACTCGAGCTGGCCGACCTCTCGGCTGTGCACGCCCTCGACACGGCCGGGCACACCGCGGCCTTCTCCGCCGTGCAGCGGCGGGGCGGCGAGCTGGCCCGGTGGCGCTCCCGGGTGGACGGGGCGCGCCAGGCGGTGGCCTGGGCGTTCCGGTCCGTGACGGCCGAGCCGCCGTCGGCCCTGCTCGACGAGGTCCTGCGTCGCCTGCCCGCCCAGGACGTGGGCATGGACCTGATCGGCGACGAGTCCACCCCCGCCGGCCCGCCGCGGGACCGCCTGCGCTGGCTCAAGGTGACCGCCCTCCTGCTGCTCGCGGCCCTCGTGCTCGGCATCGGCGGGTGGACGGTGTGGAGCCAGTTCACGCGACCGGGCATCGTGCACCGCATCGACCAGTCGAAGGACCTGTTCACGACCTCGGAGTACCCGGCCCAGGACGGCGGCACGGTCCAGGCGTTCCTGTCCCGGGAGCAGAACAGCGGCTACCTGACGATCAGCGGGATGCCCCAGCTGCCGGAGGGTCAGTCCTACCAGCTGTGGCTCTACCCCTCGGACGGCACGGCCCCGGCCTCCCTCGGCACGTACGACGCCAACGGCTTCGGCGAGCCCGTCACCTTCCGGGGGCTGGACCGCTTCGCGGCGATGGGCATCTCCGTGGAGCCCAGCTCGGGATCGGAGGTGCCGACGTCGGAGCCCATCGTCGGCGTGGACCTCGACCCCACCGCGCAGACCGGCCCGCGCTACGGCGGGCGACCGAGCACCAACTGAGAGGTCCCGCAGGGGGAGGGCCGACGACGCGTCCCGTCGTCGGCCCTCCCCTGCGGGCACGGTTCAGAACCCGGCGATGGTGCCCGGGCCGTTGACCGTGACCAGGTGGAACGCCTCGGCGTGGCCCGGCCCGGCGGCCGGGCCGGCGGCGTGCCGGTGGTGCTCGGCCATCTGGGCGAGCACGTGCCGCCGCATCGCGTCGACGTCCGGGTGCTGGGAGAGGTGGGCGTCGAGGGCGCGCAGCTTCTGCTCCGCCAGGCCCGTGACGTCCACGACCGTGTTCCGGCGTGCGGCGGGGGCGGCGTACAGCAGCAGGTTCCGGATCTTGAACGCCTCCAGCCCCTCCGCCGCGAGCTCCGGGTACGCGTACGGGTTCTCGACCGCCGGGTACGCGGCGCGCACCACGGCCTCGCCGCAGGCGAGGTGGTCCGGGTGTGCGGCCTGCATCCGCTCCCAGTCCCGCTCGGGGTGAGTGCTGAGGACGACGTCCGGGCGGACGCGGCGCATCAGGGCCACGAGCTTGCGGCGCACGCCGTGGTCCGGCTCGAGGTGTCCGTCGCGCTCGCCGAGGAAGTGGACCTCGGCGGCACCGACGACGGCGGCGGCCGCGCGCTGTTCGGCGTGCCGGCGGGCGGTCATCGCCTCGGCACCCTCCGAGTCGAAGCCGCCGGCGTCCCCGTCCGTCACGATGCACAGCTCGATGTGCAGCCCGGCCGCGCTGAATCCGGCCAGGGTGGCGGCGGCCCCGAAGTCGAGGTCGTCCGGATGGGCGCCGACGGCCAAGACCCGGCGCCAGCCGTGGTGGGCGGCGAGCTCAGCGGGGGTGGTGAGTGTGGTGGTCAGGATTGGGTGTCCTCCGTGAACGTCACCTCGGTCTTCTGCTCCGCGCCGTCGCGGAGGTAGGTGACGTCCACCGAGTCTCCCACGCGGTACTCGCGGACGACGGCGGTGAGGGACTCGGAGTCGATCACCGCGCGGTCGCCGACGGCGGTGATCACGTCGCCCTCCTTCAGCCCGGCCGCGTCGGCCGCCGACCCTCCCACGACCTGCTGGACGCGGGCGCCGTCGCTGAACACGGTCTGAGCGTTCTCGCCGCCGCCCTGCACCTCGGCGGGCTCCGGGGTGACGCTCACGCCGAGCATGGCATGCGTGGCCTTGCCGTGGTCGATCAGGTCCTGCGCGACCCGCTGGGCGTAGTCCACGGGGATGGCGAAGCCGACCCCGATGTTGCCCGCCTCGCTCGGGTCCTGGCCGGCCGAGGCGATCGCGACGTTCACGCCCACCAGGCGACCCTCGGCGTCGACGAGCGCGCCTCCGGAGTTGCCGGGGTTGATGGCCGCGTCGGTCTGCAGCACGTTGATGTACACCTCGCCCCGGGTGCCCTGCGGGGTGCCCGGCAGCTGGAAACGGTACTGGTCGGAGCCGGAGGACGAGCCGGAGCTCTCGCCCTGCGGCTCGGGCGCCTCGGAGGACGCCACCGCGATGGTCCGGTCCAGGGTGGAGATGATCCCGTCGGTCACGGTGTTCGGCAGGCCCAGGGGGGCGCCGATGGCGACGGCCTCGTCCCCGACCTTCAAATCCCCGGACCGGCCGATCTGGATGGGGGTGAGGTCCGGGGCGTCGATCTTGATGACGGCCAGGTCGGACAGCGGGTCGGTGCCCACGACGGTGGCAGCGTAGACCTCCCCGTCCGAGGTGCGCACCGTCAGCTCGGCGTCGTTGGCCTGGCCGCCGAGGGTGACCACGTGGGTGTTCGTGAGGATGTGCCCCTCCGTGTCCAGGATCGACCCGGACCCGGAACCGGAGGCGGAGCTCGACGTCGCGGAGATGGTCACCACGGAGGGCAGCGCGGTCCTCGCGGCGTCCCCCACGGCGGTGTCCGCCACGGGCTGTCCCCCGGCCTCGGCCGAGGTGTCCGTCGCCTGCGAGGACGAGGAGCTCGCGGCCTCGGACGCGGCCTCGCCGCCGTCCTCCGCGACCGCGCAACCGGAGAGCCCCACCATGAGCACGGCCGCGGCGAGCAGGCCCGCCCCGGCACGGGCGCGGGACTGGGGCCGGGGACGCGCGACGGTGCGGGCCGTCGGCACGGGGGGCTGGGTGGGGGCGGCGGTCTGGTCCACGGGGTCCTCGCTTCGGGTCGGGCCCCGGGCGGTCGACACGGACGCCCGTCGTCTTGCGGACGCGCGCCCCGGGGCACGTCCACGCTAGCGTGCATGACTGAACGCCGCCTAGAGGTCGGCCGAACGTCCGCTCCTCCCACGGTTCCGGCCGCGCCGGATCCCTGGTGCCCGATTCCCACGCCGCCCTACACTCAACCCCAGGATCCGGCGGGTCCGCCCGGTGCGGCGGCTCGCCTCCGCCGTCGAAGGAGACCCCACATGACCGTGCTCACCCGCCCCGCCGATGTCGGCCGTCTGGCGCGTGCCGTGACCGCCGCGGGCCTGGGAGGTCTGGGCCTCCTGGTGGCGGCACCCACCGCGCAGGCCGTGGCGGTGCCGCCGGGCGTGTACGTGGTGGACGAGGCCGGTGTGCTCTCGACCTCGGATGAGCAGCGCCTGACCCAGGAGATCCAGGACCTACGCCGGGACACCGGGCAGGGGCTGTACGTCGTCTACGTGGATGAGTTCAGCACGGACGCCCAGACGCTGGCCCAGGACGTGGCGCGCCAGCGCGGGCTCGGGACGAACGACTCGGTCCTGGCGATCGCGGTCGAGGAGCGCGCCTATGGGCTGGACAGCGGCGGGGACGCGAACCTGCAGAACCAGGTGACGCGCACCTACGTGGGCCCGCAGCTGTCCAAGATCGGCACGGACCCCGGCTCGGCGGAATGGCTCGCGGTGGGCATCGCCGCGGTGCAGGGGCTCGACGACGCCGCCGACGGCACGCTCGACGGCACGGGGGCCAGCGGGGCCGAGTACGATCCGGCCGGCGCCCTGCCGGCCGGCACCACGGGCGGCGGGAGCACGGCCCAGGGCGCCTCCGACGGCGGTGGGGCCCTGACGGCGGTCCTCGGCGCAGGTGCGGTGGCCGCGGCCGTGGGCGGCGGCGTGCTCGTGGCCCGCAGCCGGAGGCGCACGCAGGGTGGCGCCGTCGAACGGGGCCGCACCGAGGAGGCCCGCCGCGACCCCCTCGACGAGCTCAGCGTGGAGCAGCTGCGCACCCAGGCCGGCTCGAAGCTCGTGGCCGCGGACGACGCCATCCGCTCCTCGGAACAGGAGCTGGGCTTCGCCGAGGCGTCCTACGGGGAGAAGTCCGTGGCGACGTTCCGCCAGGACATCGACCAGGCCAAGGAGCACATGCGGGCCTCGTTCCAGCTCCAGCACCAGCTCGACGACGAGATCCCGGACACCGAGGCCGAGCAGCGCGCCTGGCTCAAGGAGATCATCCAGCGCAGCGAGGCCGTGGGTGCGTCCCTGGCGGCGCACAAGAAGGAGTTCGACTCCCTGCGCGACCTCGAGAACCAGGTGCCCGAGGCCCTCGAGCGTCTCGAAGCCCGCCTGCCCGAGGCCCGGTCCCGGGTGCAGGACTCCGAGTCGGCGATCACCGCGCTGCACGGCCAGTACGCGGAGTCCGCCCTCGCCGAGGTCGCGGACAACGCGGCGCAGGCCCGGGAGAGGCTCGAGTTCGTGGAGACCGCCCTCGCGAAGTCGCGGAGCGCGTGGGAAGCCCAGGACCGCTCCACGGCGGCGCTGGCCGTGCGTGCCGCCGAGGAGGCGCTCAGCCAGGTGGACACGCTCACCGAGGCGGTCGGCAAGGCCGAAGGGTCCCTGCGGGCCATGCTGGGCAACCTGCAGACGGGCCTCGCCCAGTCCGAGCAGGACGTGGCCGAGGCCGAAGCGCTCGTGGCCAACGGATCGCACCCCGAGCTGGCCGGCCCGGTGGCGGGGATGAAGACCGCCGTGAACGCTGTGCGCCAGGCCCTCGCGGCCGGCCGCCCGGATCCCCTGGAGCTGCTCCACCAGCTCGAGGCCGCGCACCGCCAGCTCAACACCCCCCTTGCCGGCGTCCGCGACGCTCGCGAGCAGGCCCGCCAGGCCTCCCAGGTGCTCACCTCCACGATCGCCCAGGCACAGGCGCAGATCGACGGCACGGCCGACTTCATCGGCGCCCGACGCGGTGCCGTGGGCTCGGAGGCCCGGACCCGGCTCGCGGAGGCCGACCACACGCTGCGTTCGGCGATCAGCCTCGGCCGCACCGACCCCGTGGCCGCCCTCCAGCAGGCGCAGCGCGCCTCCCAGCTGGCCGAGCGCGCGAGCGAGCTGGCCCGCGCGGACGTCGAGGGCTTCGGCTACGGCCCAGGCATGGGCAGCAGGTACGGCACGCGCCCGCGCGCCGGAGTGGGCGGCAGCTTCGGCGGTGGCCTCGGCGGCGCGCTGCTCGGCGGCATCCTGATGAACTCGATCCTGAACAGCGGCCACGGTGACAGCTGGGGCGGCGGCGGCTTCGGCGGGTTCGACGGCGGCGGCCTCGGCGGCGGCGACTTCGGCGACATCTCCGGCGGCGGCTTCTGACCGCCGCCCCATGAACTCCGGCGCCTCGGGCGCCGGCCCGGCCCGCAGGAGCGGGACGGGGTGGACGCAGGCCGACGGTCTGCGCTGACGTGAAAGACCGACGAAAGGCAGACACCATGGTCAAGCAGTCCATCTTCGGCCGCATCAGCACGCTGGCGAAGGCCAACATCAACGCGATGCTGGACAAGGCCGAGGACCCCCAGAAGATGCTGGACCAGATGGTCCGCGACTACACGAACAACATCGCCGAGGCCGAGGCCGCCGTCGCCCAGACGATCGGCAACCTGCGGATGATCGAGGACGACTACCGCGAGGACCAGGACGCGTCCCGCAGCTGGGGCCAGAAGGCGCTGGCCGCCTCCCAGAAGGCCGACGACTTCCGCGCCAAGGGCGACACCGCCTCGGCGGACAAGTTCGACAACCTCGCCAAGGTGGCCATCGAGCGCCAGATGGACTTCGAGCGCCAGGCGAAGTCCGCGGAGCCGACCATCGCCTCGCAGCGCGAGATCGTCGAGCGCCTGAAGACCGGTCTGGACCAGATGAAGGTCAAGCGTCAGCAGCTGGTCGCCAAGCGCGACGAGCTGACCGCCCGCGCCAAGTCCGCCCACGCCCAGTCCGCGGTGGCCGACGCCGTGAAGTCGATCGACCTGCTGGACCCGACCTCGGAGGTCTCCCGCTTCGAGGAGAAGGTCCGTCGCGAGGAGGCCCGCGTGCGCGGCCAGCAGGAGATCGCCGCCTCCTCCCTCGACGCCCAGTTCGAGTCCCTCGAGGACCTCGGCGAGAAGACCGAGGTGGAGGCCCGCCTCGCCGCCCTCAAGGCCGGCGGCGCCGGCCAGGCCGCCCTCACCTCGGGCGACGTCGACGCCGACGAGACCCTCACCCTCGACTACGCGGCCGAGGGGACCGCCGAGGAGACCGGCACCGCGCGCGGCTGACCCCGCCCCTCCCCACGGCCCGTCGCCCGGCCCACGCCGGCGCGGCGGGCCGTCCTCGTGCGCCCCGGCCCGGTGCCCCTCCCGGACGCGCCCCGGCCCCCGCGCTCCTTTGGTACTGTCCCGGGGTCCCTCGGCACGCTCCGTGGGACACCCCCGTCCCCGCACAGAGGAAGAACCCCATGCAAGAGCAGTTCACGGCCTGGTCCGTGCTGGTCGACGCCGGCCTCATCGGCGCGCTCCTGGCCGTGGGCACGCTGGCCCGTGCCGTCATCACGCCCCTCCAGACCCTGATGATCCCGGCCTCCGTCATCGCGGGCATCCTGGGCCTGGCCCTCGGCCCGAACGGCCTGGGCTGGCTGCCGTTCAGCCCCCAGCTGGGCACGTACGGCTCGATCCTGATCGTCATCGTGTTCGTGTGCATCGCGCTCACCGACGACTTCGACGTCCGCAAGATCGGCCGCCCCGTGGGCGCGTTCGCGTCCTACGGCGTGCTGATCTACTCCTCCCAGGTGGCCATCGGCGCCCTCGTCACGCTGGTCCTCCTGCAGCCGCTGTTCGACGCGCCCGACTCGTTCGCCGCCCTGCTGTTCGCCGGCTGGGCGGGAGGCTTCGGCTCCGCGGCCGCCGTGGGCCAGGCGTACGCGGCCAACGGTGATGCGACCGTCACCTCGCTGGCCTACACCTCGGCCACCGTCGGCATGATCGTCGGCGTGGTGGGTGGCATCATCCAGGCCAAGATCGGCGCGCAGCGCGGCCACGCGCGGGAGTTCGCGGGCCTGACCTCCATCCCGGAGGAGCTGCGCACCGGGGTGCTGAACCAGGTGGAGGAACGCCCGGTCATCGGCCGGCACACCTTCTCGGCGGCCTCGGTGGAGTCGCTGGCCTTCCAGGTCGGCGTGGTCGCGATGATCGCGGCGGCCGCGCACGGCGTGGTCTCCTGGATCACGGCCGTGTGGCCGAGCGTCGTGGGTGAGGACGGTCCCCAGCTGATCATCCCCGCGTTCGCGATCGCGTTCCTCCTCGGCCTGATCGCCCGCGTCCTGTTCCAGGCCACGAAGACGGCGAAGTTCCTCGACCCGGGCTCGCTGAACTCGGTGTCCGGCACCGCCACGGACATCCTCATCGTCTGTGGCATCGCCGCGATCGCCCCGACCGTGGTCGTGGACTACTGGCAGCCGCTGCTGCTCCTGTTCGTGATCGGCCTCGCGCTGGCCCTGTTCCTGGGGATCGTCGTGGCGCCGCGCGTCATGACCGACGCGTGGTTCGAGAAGCAGCTGTTCACGTGGGGCTGGGCCACCGGCGCCGTCGCCACGGGCGTGGCCATGCTGCGCATCGTGGACCCGAAGCTGAAGTCCGGGACCATGGAGCAGTTCGGCGTGGCCTACATCCCGGTGGTGCCCGTGGAGATCGCGGCCGTGTCCTTCGTGCCGCTGCTGCTCATCGCGGGCCTGTCCTGGGCCGTGGTCGGCATCTGGGGCGCCATCGCGATCATCGCGATCATCGCTGCCGTCTGGCTGCGCCGCACCGATCCGGGCCGCCGCACCCCGGCCCAGCAGGCGGTCCGGGCCTCGAGCCGCTGACGCTCCCCCACCGATCGCCCGAGGGCGGTCGGCTCGCCCGCCAGCACCGTGCCGGTGGGCCGGGGCGACCGGGTCCGGACATGCGAGAAGGCCCCCAGCAGATGCTGGGGGCCTTCTCCTTCTCGTTGCGGGGGCAGGATTTGAACCTGCGACCTCCGGGTTATGAGCCCGGCGAGCTACCGAACTGCTCCACCCCGCGGCGACTTCTAGAACTATACACACCTGTCCCGTCGAGTTCAAATCAGCGTCAGCACCCCGCCATCCGGCGGCCATGCGGCGGCCATCTGCCCCGAGACGACAGCGGCCCCGACCACGCGCGGTGCGTGGCCGGGGCCGTCGTCGACGGTCCGGCGGGCCCGGCCCGCCGACGCCCGTCAGCCGCTCGGCGTCGGGCTGGGGCTCGACGACGGCGCGGGGCTCGCCTCGGCCGGGGCCTGGTCCTGGGCAGGCGCGTCGCCGCCCAGGGCGTCGTCGGCGGCGGTGGCACGCTTCAGGGCCTCGTTGAGACGCTTCTGCTGCTCGCCGTAGCCGGCCCAGTCGCCCTCGGCCAGACGCTCCTGGCCCTGGGTCAGGGCGTCCTGCGCCTCCTCGAGGGCCGCCGAGAGCTCCTCCTCGACCGTGCCCGGAGCCGACGGCTCCTCGCCCGGGGCGGGCGCCTCCGCCTGGTTCTCCTCCGGGGTGACCGCGCCCGAGTCGCCGTCGAACACCTGGTCCAGGGCCTCCTGGAGGGTGTCCGCGAAGCCGACCTTGTCGCCGAACGAGACGAGCACCTTGCGCAGCGTCGGGTAGGTGGTGCCGCCCGAGGAGCGGACGTACACCGGCTGGACGTAGAGGATGCCGCCGGCCACCGGCAGGGTGATCATGTTGCCGTTGAGCACCTCGGACGCGCCCTGGCGCAACAGGTTCAGCTCCCGCGAGACGTCCGCGTTCGAGTCGAAGTTCGCCTGCGCCTGGCCAGGGCCGGGCACCGTGGTGGACCGCGGCAGCTCGAGCAGTCGGAGCTGCCCGTAGCCCTCGGCCTTCACGCCGTCCTCCCCCGTGCCGGCGTCGCCGGCGGCGGAGAGGAACCCGTAGAGCACGTTGCGCTGCTGGGCACCGTCCGTGATCTGCGGTATGTAGCTGCTGGTGAGGGAGAACGCCGGCTCGTCCTGGCCGGGCATCTGCAGCGTCATGTAGTACGGCGGCTGCTTGACGTCCTCCTCGCGCGTGGGGTCCGACGGCACGGACCACGCGTCGTTGTTCTCGTAGAAGTCGTCCGCGTCGGTCACGTGGTAGCGGCCGAGCAGCTCGCGCTGGACCTTGAACATGTCCTCCGGGTAGCGGACGTGGTCCAGGAGTCCGGCGCTCATCTCCGAGTACGGGCGCAGCGAGGACGGGTAGACGTTCTGCCAGGCCTGCAGCAGCGGATCCTGGTCGTCCCACGCGTAGAGAGACACCGAGCCGTCGTACGCGTCCACCGTCGCCTTCACCGAGTTGCGGATGTAGTTCACCCGGCCCTGGAGCGCCGGGTTCTGGCCCTGGCTCAGGGAGTCCACCGTGACCTCGCCCAGCTGCTGGGCGGTGGAGTACGGGAACTGGTCCGAGGTCGTGTAGGCGTCCACGATCCACTGCACGCGGCCGTCGACGATCGCCGGGTAGGGGGCGGTGTCCACCGTCAGGTAGGGCGCGACCTTGCGGACGCGCTCGGCCGGGTCGCGATCGTAGAGGATCTGCGAGGCCTCGTTCACGTCCGAGGACAGCACGAGCTCGGGCGAGCCGAACTTCACCGCGTACGCGAGCCGGTTGAAGAGGTTGCCCACCGAGGGGCCGCCGTCGCCGGAGAAGGTGTACGCCGTGTCCTCCTGGGAGTCGGCCGTCTGCGGCCGGTCGCGTTCGACGGCCGGCGCGCCCTCGGGCGCACCCACCACCGAGTACGAGGGCGAGTTGTGCCCGAAGTAGATGCGCGGCTCGTAGTCCTGGTCGGAGGCCAGCGGCCCGCGCGTGGGGATCTCGGAGAGCAGCCACTGGGGCCGGCCGCCGGCCGCGACCTCGGAGGCGTCGGCCACGACCATGCCGTAGCCGTGCGTGTAGATGGTGTGGCGGTTCACCCACGACTGGGAGTCGTCCACGTTGACGTCACGGGCCGCCAGAATGGTGTCCCGCGTCTGGCCGTCCACCTCGTAGCGGTCCACGTGCAGGGTGGTGGGGAACGCGTAGTACGGACGGAACTGCTGGAGCTGCCCGAAGGTCTGGGAGATCAGGTTCGGGTCCATGAGACGGACGTTGGCCGTGTTGGCCTCCTCGCCCGCCAGGGCCCCGGCCTCGGTGTCCGTGGCGCCCTCATAGTTCGTCACCTCGACGTCGTCCAGGCCGTACGCCTCGCGCGTCATGGCGATGTTCCGCTCGATGTACTGGGATTCGAGCGTGCGCTCGGACGGCTTCACCTGGTACTCCTGCACGATGAAGGGGTACGCCGTGCCCACCACGAGCGCCGTGATGACCAGGACCGCGGTGCCGATCAGCGACAGCCGCCACCGGCCCGAGACCACCGTCCACACGAACAGGCCGGCCACGATCACGGCCGTGACCGCCAGGATCGCCGACGTCGGGATGACCGCGTTCACGTCCGTGTAGAGCGCGCCGGCCCAGTTGCCGGTCTGCGACTGCGTGGTGCGGTAGCGGTTGAGCCAGAAGTTGACGCCCTGCAGCAGCAGGAACACGGCCAGGGTGATGCCGATGTGGGCGCGCGCCGCCGGGGTGATCCGCACGCCGCCGCCCTCCTCCACGCGCACCGCGCCGTACAGGTAGTGCACCAGAAGACCGGTGATGCCGGAGACCAGGACCACCGAGATCAGGTACCCGACCACGAGCGTCAGGAACGGCAGGGTGGCCATGAAGAACATGAGGTCCAGGCCGAACTCCGGGTCCGCCTGGCCGTAGGGCACCTGGTTCAGGAACAGCAGGACCGTGTTCCACCCGTTCATCGCGGTGGAGCCGGCGAACACGCCGAGCACGAGCGGGACACCCAGGAACACCAGGCGCCGGATGGGCTCCAGCTGGCGCTGGGCCTGGCTGAGCGAGTCCCGCGCGGCCGCGGACGCGTCCGCGGGGCGGTGGCGCCAGGCCGTGCGGATCGCCAGCCACACGGCGAGGGCCATCCCGAGCCCGGCGATCAGGAACAGCGCGGCCTTGGCGACGACCTCGGTCCAGAAGACCTCGGTGAAGCCCAGCTGCGAGAACCACAGCACGTCCGTGTAGACGTTCGTGAACACCACGAACAGCCCCACGAGCACGGCCACCGCGATGATGGTCAGCACGAGCGCGCTCGGCCGGCCCGGCCGGCCCCTGCCGCGCGCGGCGGAGGACCCGCCCCCGCCGAACGGGCCACCAGGACCGCGGTCGCCGTCGTCGCCCGGGCCGCGCGGGGCGCCGCCGAAGGGGCCGAACGCCCCGAACGGGCCGGACTGGCCCCCGGCGGTCCCGCCGCCGTCACGGGGCGGGCCGCCGAACGGTCCGCCGCCTCCCTGTCCGAAGCTCACTGCTCTGTCCTCTTCCCTCCCGCGTCCGCGGGGCTCTGCTCCGGTCCGGGGCGCTGCGCCCCGGACATGTCGTCCGGTCTGGTGGTCTGGTGGTCCTGGTGTGCGTCGGCTCAGCCGCACGTCCGGGCGGCGGCCGGGCTCTCCCCCCGGGCCACCGCCTCGACGATGTCGCGGGCCTGGCCCAGCGTGTCCACGGGGTACACCGTCAGACCCTCGGGCACACGGCCGGCCAGCTCCTCGCAGTTCGCCGTGGGGGCGAGGAACGTCGTGGCCCCCGCCTCGGCGGCGCCGCGCACCTTCTGCGGGATCCCGCCGATGGGACCCACGACGCCGTCCCCCGAGATCGTGCCCGTTCCCGCGATCGGGGCGCCCCCCGTCATCGCCCCCGGGGTCAGCCGCTCGATCACGGTGAGCGCGAACATCAGACCCGCCGAAGGTCCGCCGATGTCCGGCACGGTCAGCTCGACGTCCACCGGGACGTCGTAGGCGGTCTCGATCAGGGCCCCCATCTGCCACGGCTGGGGCGCGCCCTCGGGGGCGGCCGCCACCGGCACCTCGAGGTCCTGCTCCACGCCGTCGCGGCGGACCGTCAGCGTGACCGGGTCGGGCCCCGCGGCCCCGACGGCGGCGCGCACGGCCTCCAGGTCGGCCACGGGCCGTCCCTCGGCGGCGATCACCTCGTCCCCGGCCCGCAGGACGCCCTCGGCGGGCCCGCCGGGCACGAGCTGCTGCACGACGAGCCGCTGGGGCACCTCGCGTCCGAGCTCGTGCAGGGCCGCGGCGGTCGCGGTCTGCTGGGAGTCCGACATGGCCGCCGAATTGGCCTCGCCGACCTCGTCGGAGGTGACGCCGGTGGGATACATCAGCTCGCGCGGGGCCACGTCCACGGCGGGGTCCGTCAGGCCGCGGCCGAGGTCGAGCAGGGAGGTGGTGCCGATGGGAGGACCCCCGACCATCACGGTGGTCATGTGCAGGGTCCCCTCACCCGGGTCCGCCTCGCCGCCCTCGACGCGCAGCACGGGTCGACCCTCGCGTTCGCCCAGCAGGTCCACGGCGGGGCCGGGGCCCTCGAGGATGTAGGGGGTGGGGGCCAGCAGTGCCAGCCCGGCGCTGCCCAGGGCGAGCCATCCGGAGAAGGGCACGCGGGCGGCGCGGGTGGTCCTCGAGGGCACTGCGCGCACGCGACACCGTCTTTCCTGGGGGTCCTGATCGGGCCGTCCTCGCCGCCGGGCACGGGCCGCGCGGCGACGGTCACACCAGTCTACGCGGGGCCGCGACCCCCGCCTGCCCCGCGCGACGCCGTGCGCCATGGGCGAACCGCGCCGCCGCGACGTCGGGAGGGCGGGCGCGCCGCGCCGACGCGGATACGCTGGAGACATGAGCAACGACGCGCGCACGCCCGGATCCGACGACGGCCGCGACCCCCTGGAGGAGATGCTGCGGCAGCTCTTCGGCGGCCAGGGCCCCGACCCGGACGAAGTCCGACGCGCCATGGAGGGCCTGGGCGGCCCCGGCGGGGTGCCCTTCGACCCGTCCCAGCTGAATCCGGCCATGATGCAGCAGGCCATGGCCCAGTTCCAGGCGATGATGAGCTCCGGCTCCGGCTCGGACGGCCCCGTGAACTGGGCTCTGGCGAAGCAGGCCGCCCGCCAGGCCGTGGCCGGCGAGGACCCGGCCGTCGGCTCGTTCGCGCGACGCGAGGTGGACGAGGCGCTGCGGCTGGCCGAGCTGTGGCTCGACGGCGTCACGCAGACCGAGCCCGTCGGCAGCGTCGGCGTGGCCTGGTCCCGTGCCGAGTGGGTCGAGGCGACCATGGACCAGTGGCGCCGGCTCACCGAGCCCGTGGCCGTCTCGATGTCCCGCGCGATGTCCGCGGCCATCGAGCAGCAGCTGCCGGGCCAGCTCCCCGAGGGCATGGACGCCTCCCTGCTCGGCGGGCTGCAGCCCATGCTGAAGAACATGGGCGGCACGATGTTCGGCCTGCAGCTCGGCGGCGCCGTGGGCGCCCTGGGCAAGGAGGTGCTCTCGGGCACGGACATCGGCCTGCCCGTCGCCGGCCACCGTCTCGCCCTCGTCCCCGTGAACATCGAGGAGTTCGGCGACGGGCTCTCGGTGCCGGACGACCAGATCCGCATCTACCTGGCCCTGCGCGAGGCCGCACGCATGCGCCTGTTCCTGCACTCGCCGTGGCTCGAGCGGGACCTGTACGCCGCCGTCGAGCAGTACGCCGCGGGCATCCGCCTGGACACCGAGGGCATCGAGCGGGCCGCGCAGTCGGTGGACCCGATGGACCCCGGCTCCCTGCAGGCCGTGTTCGACGGGGCGTCCTTCATCGCCGCCCCGGACGCCACCCAGCAGGCCGCGCTGGACCAGCTGGAGCTGCTCGTCGCCCTCGTGGAGGGCTGGGTGGACGTGGTGGTCGCCGAGGCCGCGCGCCCCCTCGAGTCGGCGGCCGCCCTGCGCGAGACCATGAACCGCCGCCGCGCCTCGGGTGGCCCGGCCGAACAGGCCTTCGCCGCCCTCGTGGGCCTCGAGCTGCGCCCGCGCCGCCTGCGCGAGGCCGCCGCGTTCTGGGAGCACGTCACGGCCGAGCACGGCACGGAGTACCGCGAGGAGATCTGGCGCCATCCCGAGCGTCAGCCCACGGCGGAGGACCTCGAGGACCCCGCCGGGTACGCCGGGCGCCGCTCCGCCGCGGACGCCAGCGCCGAGTCCCTCGACGACGAGCTGCGCAAGCTCCTCGAGGGCGGCTTCGGCGACGCGCCGCGCGAGGGCTGAGCCCCTCCCGGCACGACGGCGGCGGGCGGTCCGGCACCTCGGGTGCGGGCCGCCCGCCGTCGTGTCAGCCCGCGTCCTCGTCCTCCGCCCACCGGTCCGGCGCCGTGCGACCGCGGCCCTCGGCGAAGGTGACCCCCTCGAGGAAGGCCATCGCCTCGGCGTAGCGCGGGTACCGGTCCACGAGGCGTCGGAAGGCCGGGCCGTGTCCGGACTCCAGCAGATGGGCCAGCTCGTGGACGAGCACCGCCGCCACCACCCAGTCCGGCATGCCGCGCAGCTGCGTCGAGAGCCGGATGGTGCCGCGGGCCGGCGTGCACGAGCCCCAGCGGCGGCGCTGCCGGGCCGACCACGTGACCGCGACCGGACGGGCCCGCCCGCCCAGGTGCGCCGCCGAGAGCCGTCCCGCCCAGGCCAGGAGCGCGTCGTCGGAGCGGGCGTCGGCGGGGCGGCCGTCCGGGTCGGCCGCGGGCTGCCCCGTCCCGCCGCGTGCGCCCACCTTCGCAACCATCCGGCCGATCCACTCGCGCTCCTGCGCGGCCGAGAGCCGGGCCGGGACATTGACCTGCAGGCGGCCGTCGCGCCACGCCGCCGAGACGGTGCGGGTGCGGGCCGTGGAGCGCACGAGCCGCACGGGCGTGCCCTCCCAGTCCAGATCGATGCTCTCGCGGGCGGGACCGCGGTGGGCGGCCGGGACAGCACGGGGAGGGCGGCCGGGGGTGGGCGGGACAGGGCGCATCCGGCCATTGTCCGGCATGGGCAGCAGGCTGTGGACAATCCGGCGCGGTCCGGGAGTGCCCTGGCAGGGTGGGAGGCACCGAGCTGAGAGGAGAGCCGTGCGCACCGTCGCCGAGACCGTCACCACCGTCCCTCATGACGCCGCCGCGTCAGCGCTGGAGCCGGGGGCGTGGGCCCCGCCGACCGACGTCCATGTGGCGGGCCTCGACGCGGTGGGCGCGGCGATCGCCCACGCACTCGCGGGGGCCGGGGCGCTGCGCCTGGCCCTGTGGGATCCGCGGCCCGTCGACGCCGCGGACCTGGGGACCGGCCTGCTGCCCGGGGACCTCGGTCGGCCCCGGGCGGGTGCGCTCGCGCGCCGGCTGGGCGATGTGGCCCCCGGGCTGCGCCTCTACGCGCACCACGGCCCGGTGCCGGTGCTCGTGGGGCAGGCGACGGTGGCGGTGGGGTCCGTGCTCGACGCGGACCTGGCCGCGCACGCCCTCGCCGCCGACCACCCGCTGCTGCCGGTCACGGTGGGGCCGAGAGCGGTCACGGTCGGACCGTGGTGCGCCCCCGTGGTGCGCGGGTGCCCGCTGTGCCGATGGCCCGCGGACCCGGCGGGCGTCCCCGGTGCCCCGACGGCGCCCGGCCCGTCGGCGCACCGGGGACAGGTGGACGGGCTCGCGGCGCTGCGGGCCGCCGTGCTGACCGTGGACGCGCTGCGGACCGGACCGGCCCCCGGCGTGCTGCGGGCCGATCGGGTGACGGGACGCACGCGCCGAGTGAAGGTCCGCCCCCGGCCCGGCTGCGCCTGCGACCCGGACGCGCTCGGCTGGGCGTTCTGACGGGGGCGGCGCCGCCGGCGGAACGGGGTGCGGGCCCGCGGCTCAGGCCGTCGGGGTGCCGTGCAGCAGCTCGAGCAGCTCCGGTCCGTGCTTCTCCAGCTTGGCCTTGCCGAGGCCGGGCACCTTCAGGAGCTCTGCCGGGGTCCTCGGCATGGCCTCGGCGATGGCCACGAGGGTGGCGTCCGTGAACACCACGAACGCGGGCATCCGCATCTCGGCGGCCGTGCGGGTGCGCCAGTCGCGCAGCTCCTCGAGCACCGCCTCGTCGTAGGTGGCGGGGCAGTCCAGGCAGCGGCCGACCTTGCGCTCGGCTCCCGTCTCGAGGGGCTTGCCGCACGTGCGGCACACGGCGACCTTCGCACCCCGGCGCCGCGGCGCCGTCGGGCCGGCCGCGGATCCGCGGGCCGGGGCGTGCTCGCGGGTGCCGCCGAGGGTCGGGTCGATGGCCCACAGGAACCGGGAGGGCCGCCGGGTGGAGCGCCCGCCCGTGCCCCGCGAGAGCGTCCACGTCAGCGACAGGTGCTGGCGGGCACGCGTGATCCCCACGTAGAGCAGGCGCCGTTCCTCGTCCACCTCGGCCTGGGTCTCCGCGAAGGAGATCGGCATGAGCCCCTCGGACAGGCCCACGAGGAACACCGCATCCCACTCGAGGCCCTTGGCCGAGTGCAGCGAGGCCAGGGTGATGCCCTGCACCGTCGGCGCGTGCTGGTGCTGGGCCCGCTCGTCGAGCTCGGCCACGAGCTCGGTCAGCGTGAACTCGGCCCCGCGCGTCGTGGCGAGCTGGTCGGCGAGGTTGACGAGGGCGTGCAGGGACTCCCACCGTTCACGGGCCGCGCCGGTGGCCGACGGCGGTTCGGCGGAGTAGCCGAGCGAGGAGAGCACGTCCCGCACCCGGTCCGTGACGTCGTCACCCGTCAGGTCCTGGGCCGCGCGGGCGGCCGCCCGCAGCTGCAGGATCCCGTCGCGCACCTCGCGCCGGGAGAAGAACCGCTCGCCGCCGCGCAGCTGGTAGCCGATCCCCGCCGAGGACAGCGCCGTCTCGAAGGCCTGGGACTGGCCGTTGGTGCGGAACAGGACGGCGATCTCGGAGGCGGGCACGCCGTCGTCGATCAGCGCCGCGATCCGGTCGGCGACCCAGCCGGCCTCGGCCTCGTCGTCGGTGCACTCCGCGAACACGAGGTCGGGGCCGGCCGGCCGCTGGGAGACGAGCTCGAGGGGGTCGGGCCAGCGCGGCATCGTGCGGTCCCGCTCCCCCGCCTTGGTGCGGTCCGCCAGCAGGCGGTTGGCCGCCTCCACGATCTGCGGGCTGGACCGGTAGTCGCGCACGAGCCGGACCACCGTGGCCGCGGGGTACCGCTCACGGAAGTCGGTGAGGAAGCGGGAGGTCGCGCCCGTGAACGAGTAGATCGTCTGGGAGGCGTCGCCGACGACGCACAGGTCGCCGCGGTCGCCGAGCCAGAGGTCGAGCAGGCGGTGCTGCAGCGGCGAGACGTCCTGGTACTCGTCCACCACGAACACGCGGTACTGGTCCCGGATCGTGGCCGCGATCTGCGGCTCGGTGGACAGGATCCCCACGAGGATCAGCAGCACGTCCTCGAAGTCGATCATGTTCCGGGCTGTCTTGGCCTCCTCGTAGCCGGTGTAGAGACGGGCGACGGTGGTGGCGGTCCAGCCGGCGGGCATCTCCCGCTCCTTCGCGGCCTCGGCGTAGCCCTCGGGGGCGTGCAGGGAGACCTTGGCCCATTCGATCTCGCCGGCGAGGTCGCGCAGTCCGGCCCGGTCCACGGTCATCCGCATGCGCTGGGCGACCTCGGTGAGCAGGCGCACCTTGTTCTCGATCAGCGAGGGCATGGGGCCGCCCACGGCCTGGGGCCAGAAGTACTGCAGCTGGCGCAGGGCAGCGGAGTGGAAGGTGCGGGCCTGGACGCCGGCCACGCCGAGGTCGCGCAGGCGGGTGCGCATCTCCGCGGCCGCACGCGCCGTGAAGGTCAGGGCGAGGGTGCGGTGCGGGTCGAAGACGCCGGAGGCGACGCCGTAGGCGATGCGGTGCGTGATGGCGCGGGTCTTGCCGGTGCCGGCGCCGGCCAGGATGCAGACGGGCCCGTGCAGGGCCGTGGCGGCCCGGCGCTGCTCCGGGTCGAGGCCGCGGAGGATCTCGTCGGGAGTGCTCATGCGGGACGAGTCCTCCTAGGTGATCAGGGTCTGCGCATCGGGCAGCGTCCCACCGTACCAATCCTCGATGAGCGCCCGCGCGATGGACACGGCCCCGGGCAGGGTGACGTCGCCCTCGCGGGCCAGACGCGCGAGCTCCTCCCGCTCGAACCAGCGCACGGAGAGGATCTCCTCGCCGTCCGGAACCGGCTCGACGCCGGCCGGGGCCAGGGCGGTGAACCCGAGCATGAGCGAGCGCGGGAACGGCCACGGCTGGGAGCCGCGGTAGCGCGGGTGCGTCACCGTGATCCCGGACTCCTCCGCGATCTCCCGGACCACCGCGTGCTCCAGGGACTCCCCCGGCTCCACGAACCCGGCCAGGCAGGAGTACAGCCCCTCGGGCCACGCCGCGTTGCGGCCCAACAGGATCCGCCCGGCCGGGTCGATGACGGCCACGATCACCGCCGGGTCCGTGCGCGGGAACTGCTCCCGGGAGCAGTCGCGGCAGCGACGCACCCAGCCGGCCGCCTCGACGTCCGTGACGCCGCCGCAGAACGCGCAGAAGCGGTGGGTGGCGTGCCAGTTGGCGTTCGCGACGGCGGCCACGAACAGCCCGGTGTCCGCGTCGCTGAGGGCGGCGGCCGCATCGCGGAGGCCGACCCACACGGCGTCGGCGAGCGCGGCGGCCGCGTCCTCGGGCAGGGCCGCCGGCGGCTCGACGGCGACGGAGACCACCTCGCGCTCCCGCCCGTGCGGGCCCCGGTCCGCCGCGGTGCCGCGGCCCAGATACGCGGCCTCGGCCGGCACGGGACCGGAGGGCGCGGTGAAGACGAGCCGGCCGTCCGCGACCGGTGCGCGGCCGCCCTGCAGCCACAGGACCTCCGTCCCCTCGCGCGCCCAGGACGCCGCCAGGTGGCCCGGGTCGAGGCGGGCCACGGCACCGCGGTCCAGCTCCTCGCGGGCCAGCGGCAGGGCCAGGGGTGGTGCGGCGGTGGGGTCGGACGACGACGGGGGGCAGGAGGCCATGCGTCCAGGCTAGCGACCCGTCTCCGGTGCGCCCGACGACGGGGGAGGGCGTTCCGCGCCTAGGTGTAGGAGGGCATGACGTTGTTGACTCGGGCCGGTGCCAACGAGGTCGGAGGAGCGTCTCCGCAGGAGGTATGAGGCCGATGGTAGTTGTAGTGGTTCACCCACACCGCCAGGGCCTCACGCCGAGCCTGCTCTGAGGTGTAGGGGCGGGCGTA
>NZ_JBSEYU010000008.1:0-112860 GCF_053627955.1 Micrococcus sp. 093350064-1 | reverse complement strand
AAGCAGGCCCTCGCCCAGCTCGCCGCGGCCTACCCCGACCGGATCAACCCCTACCTGTGACCACCCCGCTTACACAGACAAGTTGACACGCCCGCTTGGCCGGGTATCCCAGCCGGTCCAGCTCGGCCCCGAATGCCTTAGCGCTCAGAGGGTCTGCCCCGTCCTGCACTGCCCATGCCGCCCATGACTGGTGCAGGTCACTGGAGCGCGCGGACGCGCCCGCCATGACGACGCAGTTCTCGGCGATGAACCGGCGCACCGCGTCAGACTGGACCGCGTAGGCGTCCGTTGCGGCCTTCACCGCGTCAGGCTCACCCATGCCGTGGTCCTCGTAGTCCCACCACCCGCGCACCGCCCACGTCACTACAGCGTCAGCGGCGGCGCGCAGGCGCTCGGGCAGGGCCGTGTCCCGGTGCTCGGGCGGAATCACCACGTCAAACGGAATGACTCGGACCCGTCGCCACACCGCCGGATCGTTGCCCTTGACCTTGGGCAGATGATTGGTGACGAACACGAATTGGTGCGAGGGCTCCCAGGTGACGGGCGCCTGATACAGATTGCGCGCCGTGATGGGATCACCGCCAGTCAGGCGCTTCATCAGCGCCGCGTCCAGGGGCTTGCCCTCTTCGGTCTCAGAGCCGATGACCAAACGGGCACCGAACAGCTGCATCATCTCTGGCCCGCCTGGCCCCCGTCCGGAGGTCATCAGCAGTTCCGGGTCGATGATGGCGGCGTAGTCGCCCAGCGCGTGCGCAATGGCGGTGTAGGCGGTGCCCTTGCCGTTTGCTCCCGTGCCCGTGAGCACGGGGAACAGGTGCTCACGGACGGCACCGAACACGGCTTGCCCGATGACACGGCGCAGATACTCCCGTTCTGCTTCGACCGGGAGGATCGTTGCCAGAAATGCCTCCCACTCGCCCCCGTCCGCCTTGGGTTCCCACGCGCCACGACATACGCGCGTTAAGCGGTCGGCGGGGTCGTGTGGGCGCAGGGTGCGCGTGCGCAGGTCCAATGTCCCGTTGACGACGTTCAGCAGGTACGGGTCAGCGTCGAGGGCAGACACCGGCACCCGGATACCGGGCAGGGTGGCCGCGATGTCCAGCACGCCTCGGATGCCGGCGGCCGTCTCGCAGCGGCGCACATCATCACGCAGATTGCGGTCACCGTCGTGGGACTCAGCCAGAGCGGAGCGCAGCACCTCATGCACGGCCCGTTCAGCGGCGGCGGTCTCGTCCGGCGCCCACCGCTGCCCGTCCCAGACGTGCCAGCCCAGCCCGTTGACGTACATCAGCCGGCCGCTGTGGGCCTCGGCCAGGCGGTGCGCGATGCGCAGCTGGCCCCGGTGCTTCTCTCCGGGCCGTTCTGCCGGCGGGTGCTCGGCGTAGAGGTCCGGGTGGAAGTAGTCGGGCCGCTGGCGGGTCGTCTCGGACAGGTCCACGTCCTCCATATCAAGCGGCGATGCCATGCGCGTACACCTCCCGGCGGGCCTGGGTGTGCCAGTCCCGGAAGTGGGCGGCAGAGCGGGCGTGGGCCGCCTCGGCGCCGTCCCACCCGGCGAACATGCGGGCCACGGAGTCAGCGATAGCCGGGTGAGCGGGCCCCTCAGCGGCGCCCTGCACGCGTCCGGCGGCCAGACCGGATGCGTGCCCCTGGGCGTAGCCCTCGGCATAGCCGTATGCCCAATCCGCGCAGTGGCGACAGGTCGGGCCGCTCATGCCTTCCACCCCTCGGCCAGCGTCGTGACCGGTGCCAGCCGGCACAGGGTGATGGACGCGGCGTGTCCGCGCTCCACCGCGCGATCAGCGGCGCGCTGAGCGGCGGCCACGGTGTAGAACACGCGGCGCCTGTAGCGGGTTTCCCCGGCCTCGGCGTGGGCGACAACGAGGACGAGGACGCCCTCCAGCATGGTCTCGGGGTCGAGTAAGATGGGAGTGGCGAGCTTGGTAGTGGGGGCCGCCCCGTCGGTAGCGGGGCGGCCCTTCTTCATGTCCGTCATCACGTAGTTTTGGCCTCCGTCTGGCCCGAATCCGGGCATAAAAAAACCCCGCTCGGGGCGGGGTTCGTCAGGTGGGTGATCCGGTCGATCTGTTCAGGGGTGAGCGGGGGCCACGCCTCTACCAGCCGGCGGGCGGCCGCCGCGATTTCAAGGGCGCTCAAGGGCGAGGGCCTCCCGGGCGGCCTGAACGTCGATACGGCGCGTCCGCGGGCCGAGCACGTAGGCCGGCAGGGCGCCCTCCCGGATCAGGCTGTTGATACGGCGGGTGGAGACTCCGAACATCTCTGCGATTTCGCGAGGGCTGTACAGGGTGGGGGCCATCTCGGACAAGGGTTTCCTCCTGAGTTTGGGCACGAAAAAAGGCCAGTCGAGTGACTGGCCTTAGCGATGTGCGTAGGGGTGGGAGTGGGCGGGGGGCTCCCTGCCCGTAGGGCAGATAGAGCGGCCCCGTGGTGTCCGGCGTAGCGGGGCGGCTAGACAACCCTTGTGGGCGCCTGCCCCGAGGACGTGGGACTGTCGTCAGCTTGAGAGGTGTGTTGGCCGCTTCTCCGCCATGTCTGACACCTTGGCCCACCTCTTGCGACCTAACTACACGCTATGACTCACTTCGGCGGCTGTCAACCAGACGGGGCAAAGATCGCCCGCCTGCGGCGACTGGCGGAGAGCGTCCAGCCCTGCCGCCTGGTGGGAGCACTACGTGGCTCTGGCCCACCTCTGGCGACCTAACTACACGTTATGTGACAGTTCCTGCCCCGTCAACGGGATGTGATAAGTATCACCTTGGTGTGCGGGTCCTCCGTGGGCGGCCCACCCTGCTGTCCGCTGGTTCCGCGGAACTCCTCACCCCGTGCGCGGTGTGATCTCCACGGATGCCGGGTCGAACCGGGACCCTTGCGACGTGCGCAGGATCCGCACGTTCATGAGCGTGTCTATCACCGCGCGTCGCCGCGGTATATCCAGACGCTCCCAGCCTGCCGCCACGCTCTCCGCTTCAAGCAGGGGGCGCAGTGCCGCATTGCCCTCGGCCGCGACCATCGCTGCGGTGACCTGTTCGAGACGCTCCGCCATGCGGGCGTTAGCTGCGCGCAACTGTGCGGCGGTAAGGGTGCCGTCGGCGAACTCCACGGCTAGCGCTTCTTGTCGTGCTCGGATCCGGTCGGCCTCGGCCGAGAGTTCTACCTGCCCCGCGTCGTCATGGCGGGTAAAGGCGGCGGCCCCCCGGGTGGACAGGACGCCCACGGCGACCTCAGAAACGTATGCGTCCACGGCCTCCGCGGAACGCGCCACGTGTCCGGCTCGGCACGCGTACTGCCGCTTGTGAGTCGCCGTGTAGTTGGTTCCCACCGGGCTATCGCAGACCCCGCACCGGGCCACGCCGATCAACAGATGTTTAGCGCCGCTGCCTCCTACACGCTTCGTCGGCGCGTCCATGCGATCGAGGGCGGCGCGGTAGACCGATTCGCTTACCAGGGGCGCCCATTCAGCGGGGCCGATGATCTCCCCCCGGTAGGCGCGGAGGCCGGCGTTGCGGGGATTGCGGAGAAACTGCCGAAGGGCGGGTTGAGTCCACTCCCGGCCCGTGCTCGTGCGCACACCCTCCGCGGCCAGACGGCGGCAGATCTCGCGCTGGCCCACGCCTGCATTGAAGTCGTCGTACATGCGACGCACCACGGCCGCCTCGGCGGGGTCATGGGCCACCTTGTCCTCAGCGAATCCGAACGGCCGGCGAGGGCCCCACCCCTTGCCGAGCTCGGCGCGTTGCTGAGCGGCGCGCACCTGCCGCGCGCTCTTACGGTCCACCTCCTGGCGGGAGACGGCCGCCTTAATACGGGCGAACATCCGGCCGGCATCCGTGCCTAGGTCGGCCTCCCCGTTCGCGGTCACGAGGTGTAGTCCGCGTTGTTCGGCGGCGTCGATCCAGTCTTCCAGCTGCCGGGGCTGGCGAGTGAGGCGGTCGAGGTCCCAGCAGACAACGGCGTCGAAGCGGCCGGCCTGCCAGTCTCGGACCATGCGCTCATACCCGGGGCGGGTGACGGTGCGTGATGAAGCTGACACGGACGGATCCTCATAGGTGGCGACGTGCTCCCATCCACGCTGAGCGATGATCCGTTTGCAGTCCTCGCGCTGCCGCTCTACTGCAAGGCCGTCGCCGTGACGGTCGAGGGAGATGCGGAGGTAGATGGCGGCGCGCATGACTCCATCCTAAGCGATGTTGACTTCTATGGGTCCATCCCCGCGTGCAGGCAGCCGGGCTGTTCCATCTCCCGCATCCCGGCGCGCGTGGGCAGGACGCCGCCGTCGCCCTCGTTGCGGTCGCGGGCCTCGGGCGCGAAGAACCGGAACGCGTCGAAGTGCGTGCACCGGATCCGCGAGCCCTCCACCACCGCGTCCGTCCCCTCGGCCCCGAGCCGCAGCGGCAGCTGGGAGTGCCGCACCCCGTGCACGTCCGAGCGGTACGCCATCGCCCACTCGTGCAGCCCGAAGCAGCCCAGGCGTGGCGCCCGCCCCGCCGTGCGCGCGAGCAGGTCCCGCGTGAACGCCACCCCCGACGCGCGGTCGGCCAGCACCGCCGCCGCGTCCACCAGCCAGCCGCCCACCGGGCGGCCGTCGACGACGGCGCCTGCCACCTCGCCGGCCTCGACGCGCCGGTAGTGCTTCCACTCGCCCCGTGGGGTCGTGCCCAGCTCGGCCGCCTCGGCGTGGGCCGCGGCGCCGTCGTCGTCCGCGAGGAGGACCCCCGGCCCGGGGTGCCAGCGCTGCAGCGCGGCGGGGGAGTGCGTGTAGTAGCCGAAGAGGAAGTCCTGCACCGGGTGCTTCTCGCCCCGCATCCGCAGGGCCACCAGCGGGTCCGTGCGTCGGGCGATGCGCTCGCGGTGCGCCAGCGCGTGGGCCCGCCACACGTCGGCGGGCAGGGCGACGACGGCGGGCGGCAGGGTCTCGGAGGGCGCGGGGGCGGTGTGTGGCTCGGGCATGGCCCCACCATCCTCCCCCGTGGCGCCCCTCATGAGCGAGCGGGCCCACGTGATGCCGACGCGGGGAGCGCACTCCGGCGGCCCCAATTCGACGGTCCTGGACGTTGCCTGGCAAAGATCTGGTCAAACGCCCTACCGGACGGTAGATTGCACATGTCTCGCTGTGGTGCCCATCACATGGGCGCCGATCTCCCCGTCCCCCGGCGTCATCCCCGCCGGCGTGCCACGGGTGAGAGCTGGGCGGACCTTGATGAGAAAGGCGGAGGCAATGCCTCAGAACCCCACCCCTGCCCGGCGCCGTCGGGCCCTGGCCGCGGCCGTCGCCGGCGCGAGCCTCGTGGCCGCTCCCGCGCTCGCGGTGTCGGCCACCGCCGTCGAACTGCCCGACGGCAGCACCGTCTCCAGCCCGCAGGGCGAGGTGCAGGTCCAGCAGCAGTTTGAGGACGGCCGCTACTTCGTGGTCCTGAAGGACCAGCCGTCGGTGACCGCCCCCGAGGCCGGCGCCGTTCCGGGCGCCGCCCCGAAGGCGAAGTTCGACCCCTCGCACCCGCGAGTGAAGAACTACGAGGCCAAGCTCCAGCGCCAGCAGGCGAAGGTCGCGAAGACCCACGGCGCCAAGGCCGAGATCTCCTTCCAGCGCGCCGTGAACGCGTTCGTCGCCGAGCTGACCGCCGAGGAGGCCCAGGCGATCGCGAAGGACCCGGCCGTGCTCGGCGTCGCACCGGACGAGCAGGTGGCCCCGGACTACAGCTCCACCGAATTCCTCGGCCTGCCCGGCAAGAAGGGCACCTGGAAGTCCGTGTACGGCAAGGCCGAGAACGCGGGCAAGGGCGTGGTGGTCGGCGTCATCGACTCCGGCATCCACCCGGACAACCCGTTCATCGACGGTCAGCCCGTCCAGCCGCTCAAGGGCAAGGCCAAGGTCGGCGTGCCGTACCGCACCGCGGACGGCCAGATCGCCGTGCTCAAGGCGGACGGCACCACCGCCACGGCCGAGTGCGAGACCGGCCCGGACTTCCCGGCGTCGTCGTGCGACTCCAAGCTGATCGGCGCCTACGCCTTCTCCGACGACTTCGAGCGCTTCGTCCCGGTGGACGAGCGGGCCCCGGAGGAGCGCATCTCCCCGCTGGGCGTGTTCTCCCACGGCACCCACGTGGCCACCACCATCCTCGGCAACACCGGGGTGGAGCAGACCATCGACGACGACTCCTTCGGCGAGGGCGCGGGCGTGGCCCCGGCCGCCCACCTGATCTCCTACAAGATCTGCTGGGAGGACACCGACCCGAACACCGGCGGCTGCTACACCTCCGCCTCCGTGGCCGCCATCGAGCAGGCCATCGAGAACAACGTGGACGTGCTGAACTACTCGATCTCCGGCTCCAACACCTCGATCGTGGACCCGGTGGCCATGGCCTTCAAGTCCGCCGCCGAGGCCGGCATCTTTGTGGCCGCCTCCGGCGGCAACTCCGGCCCCGGCCCGAACACCGTGAACCACGGCTCCCCGTGGCTGACCACCGTGGCCGCGGAGACGTTCTCCAACGAGCTCACCGCCACCGTGCAGTTCTCCGACGGCACGCAGCTCCGGGGCGCCTCCTCGGCCCGCACCGGCGTGGGCCCGGCCGAGGTCATCCACGCGTCCGAGGTCGCCGCCGGCGACGCCGAGGCCGCGCGTCTCTGCCTGCCCGGCGGGCTCACCGAGGAGGCCGCCGGCAAGATCGTGCTCTGCGAGCGCGGCGGGAACGCCCGCACCGAGAAGTCGCAGGTGGTGGAGGAGGCCGGCGGCGTCGGCATGATCCTCGTGAACACCCCGTCCGGCTCGCTGGACGCGGACATCCACGCGGTGCCGACCGTGCACATGAACGACAACGGCGTGATCGAGAAGGTGAAGTCCTCCGACCTCACCGCCACGATCGTCCCGGGCGACACCACCGGCCTGCCGGAGGACCCGCTGCCCCAGATCGCCGGCTTCTCCTCCCGCGGCCCGGCCAACGCCGTGAACCAGGAGCTCCTGAAGCCCGACCTCGCCGCCCCCGGTGTGAACGTGATCGCCGGCGTCTCCCCGCTGGACCCCGACTACCACGGCAACACGTTCGGCCTGATGTCCGGCACGTCCATGGCCTCGCCGAACCTGGCCGGCATGGCCACGCTGCTGATCGGCAAGTACCCGGCCTGGTCCCCGATGGCCGTGAAGTCCGCCCTCATGACCACCGCCGGCGACGTGTACAACGCCGACGGCACCGTGAACACGGACAACTTCGCCACGGGCGCCGGCTCCGCCGATCCGGCCGCCGCCGCCCGCCCGGGCCTGGTCTACGAGTCCGGCAAGGAGCAGTGGGACGCGCTGCTGCGCGGCGACATCGCCGGCCGTGACGTGAACGTCCCGTCCCTGGCGATCCCCGACGTCGTCGGCTCGGCCACCGTGACCCGCACCGTGACCGCCCGGGAGAACGGCCGCTGGCAGTTCTCCGCGAACGTGCCCGGCTTCGAGGTGACCGCCTCCCCGGCCGTGCTGGACCTGAAGGCCGGTCAGTCCGCCGACGTCGAGCTGACCGTCACCCGCACCGACGCCGCGGTGAACACCTGGACCCACGGCTCCATGTCCTGGACCACCGCCAAGGGCAAGGCCGTCCCGGAGGTGACCTCCCCGGTCACCGTGAAGGCGAAGTCCGCGACCGTCACCTCCGCCGTCGAGGGCTCCGGCGCCACCGGCTCCGCCGACGTGGAGATCACCCCCGGCGTGACCGGTGAGCTGACCCCGCAGGTCCTGGGCCTGGGCAAGGTGGACTCCACCGTGGCCGCCGCCACCGCGAGCAACTCGCTCGAGTCCAGCGCACTGGCCGTGTCCACGGTGACCGTGGAGGAGGGCACCAAGTCCCTGGTGGCCTCGATCAACGCGGGCGCCGCCGGCGCCGACTGGGACCTGTACGTGATCACCCCCGAGGGCAAGCAGCTCTCCCGGGCGACCGCGGACGAATCCGAGACGCTGACGATCGCCGACCCCGCCCCGGGCGCCTACACCGTGGTCGGCCACCTGTACGCGGCCAACGGCGGCAAGGACACCGGCACCCTCGAGACGCTCAAGCTGCGCGAGGACGCGGGCAACCTCACGGTCTCCCCGAACCCGGTCCCCGTGACCTCGGGCAAGGCCACCGAGGCGACCCTCTCCTGGTCCGGCCTGACCTCGGGCACCTGGAAGGGCCTCGTCACCTGGGACGCGGGCATCACGACCGACGTGACCGTCCAGGTCCCGTGACCGCCCACCCCCTCCGTCCTCGCTGACGGAGCGGGAGGAACCGCCCGCACGACGCCGGCCCCGCACCTTCATGCTGAAGGTGCGGGGCCGGCGTCGTGGTGGGTGGGGCAGGGGCGGGTGCGGCGTCAGCGGCCGGTGCCGCCGTAGACCGTGGCCTCCTCCTCGGCGTCGAGACCGAAGGCGGCGTGCACGGCGCGGACGGCGTCGTCGAGCTTGCTCTCGGCGGTGACCACGGAGATGCGGATCTCCGAGGTGGAGATGAGGTCCACGTTCACGCCGGCGTCGGCGAGGGCCTTGAAGAAGGTGGCGGAGACGCCCGGGTTGGAGCGCATGCCCGCGCCGATCAGCGAGAGCTTGCCGATCTCCGGGTCCGAGACGATGTCCTGGAAGCCGATCCGGTCCTGGGCGGCGCGCAGGGCGGCCATGGCGTCCTTGCCCTCCACGATCGGCAGGGTGAAGGAGATGTCCGTGCGGCCCGAGCCCTCGCGGGAGATGTTCTGCACGATCATGTCGATGTTCACGTTGGACACGGCGATCACGCGGAAGATCTCGGCGGCCTTGCCGGGCACGTCGGGGACGCCGACGATCGTGACCTTGCCCTCGGAGCGGTCGTGGGCGACGCCGGAGACGATGGGCTGTTCCATGGGAGCGCCTTCCTGAAGGGTGATGGTGTCGTTCGGGTCGGGCATGATCCAGGTGCCCTCGTGGTCGGTGAAGGAGGAGCGCACGTGCAGCGGCACGCCGAAGCGGCGCGCGTACTCCACGGAGCGCAGGTGCAGCACCTTGGATCCGGAGGCCGCCATCTCGAGGGTCTCCTCGGAGGAGAGCTCGGTGAGCTTGCGGGCGGTCGGCACGACGCGCGGGTCGGCAGAGTAGACGCCGTCCACGTCCGTGTAGATCTCGCACACGTCCGCGCCGAGCGCGGCGGCGAGGGCGACGGCCGTGGTGTCCGAGCCGCCGCGGCCCATGGTGGTGATGTCCTTGGACTCGGGGCTCATGCCCTGGAACCCGGCCACGATGGCCACGCGGCCGGCGTCGAGGGCCTCCTGCACGCGGTGGGGGTTGACCTTGACGATCCGGGCCCGGCCGTACGAGGTGTCCGTCAGCATGCCGGCCTGGGAGCCGGTGTAGGAGCGGGCCTCGACGCCCTCGGCGTGGATCGCCATCGCCAGCAGGGACATGGAGATGCGCTCGCCGGCCGAGAGCAGGATGTCCATCTCGCGCGCGGGCGCGTCCTGCGTGAGCTCGGCGGCGAGGTCGAGCAGCTCGTCCGTGGTGTCGCCCATGGCCGAGACCACGACGCACACGCGGTTCCCGGCCCGGACCGTGTCCGCGACGCGGCGGGCCACGCGCTGGATGCCGGCGGCGTCGGCCACGGAGGAGCCGCCGAACTTCTGGACGATGAGACTCATGGGTCGCTCCGGACGGGGTCGAGGGTCGGTTCGGGCCAAGTCTAGGGGCGCGCACCCGCGCGGGTCCGCCAGGTGAACCCCTGTTCCGGATGCTGGACCCGGCGCCCGCGGCCGGCCGGGACGACGGCGCCCGCGGCCCCGCCTGCGACCCCGGTCGGGCTGGGATCGGCGCCGGGATCATCCCCCGGGTGGATCCGCGTCCGAGCACGGCCCGGCAAGGATGGGGCCATGACCGCTCCAGCACCCCCGCCCGCCTCACCCGTCCTGGGGGCGGCCGCCCACGACGGGATCGTGGCCCACGGCCTCGCCCGCTCGTTCGGCGCCGTCCATGCGGTGCGGGACGTCTCCCTCACCGTGCCCGCCGGCTCCGTGACGGCCCTCGTCGGCCCGAACGGCTCGGGCAAGACCACGCTCCTGCTGATCCTGGCCACCCTGCTGCGCCCGGACGCCGGCGCCGTGTCCGTGGCCGGGGTGGACGCGGTGCGCGAGCCCGTCGAGGCCCGGCGGCGGCTCGGCTGGATGCCCGACACCCTGGGCGTGTGGGAGGAGCTGACCTGCCACGACATCCTCTCCAGCCTGGGCCGGCTCTACGGCATGGGAAAGGCGGAGGCGTCGGCGCGCGCGGACGAGCAGCTCGCGTGGGTCGAGCTCACGGAGTTCGCCCACCGGCCCGCCCGCGTGCTCTCCCGCGGCCAGCAGCAGCGCCTGTCCCTGGCTCGGGCCACCGTGCACCGGCCCTCCGTCCTGCTCCTGGACGAACCCGCCAACGGCCTCGACCCGGCCGCCCGCATCCGGCTGCGGGACGACCTGCGCGCCATGGCCGCAGCCGGCACCGCTGTGCTCGTCTCCTCCCACGTGCTCGCCGAGCTCGAGGAGATGTCCGATCGCGCCGTGTTCCTCCGTGAGGGCGCCACGGTGGCCACCCAGGAGTTCCGCGCCACCGACGACCTCGCCCGCCCCTACCGGATCGCCGGGCCCGACCCGACGGCCCGGGACACCCTCGTCCGCGCCCTCGAGACCCGCGGCCTGACCGTCACCGCGGCCACCGGCGCCGGCGCGGGCCAGCGCCGGGACGGCGTCGTGGTGCAGCTGCGGGGTGAGGCCGCCGCGGCCGCGCTGCTCGCGGACCTCGTGCGCGAGGGTGTGCTCGTCAGCCACTTCGCCCCGGAGGGCTCCCGCCTCGAGAACGCCTACCTGGGCCTCCATCTGGAGGGCCCCCGCACCGAAGGAGACCGGCCGTGAGCACCGCCGTCGCGACCTCGATCCACGACCGCCGCCCGCCGCAGCCGCAGCCAGGGGGACGCCTCGGTGCGGCCCAGGCCGTGGCCACCGTGGTGGGCATGGAACTGCGTCAGCGGCTGCGCTCGCGCGGCTGGTACGTGCTGTTGGGCGTCTTCTTCGTGGTGGTGGGGGCGGTGACCCTCGGCGCCCTCGGGCTGCGAAGCCTGGGCGTGACGGAGATGGAGGCGTCCGGCCTGGAGCCGGAGCTGGCGGAGCAGCAGATGCGCGCCCTGGGGCGGACGCTCTTCGACGGCGTCCTGCTCTTCGTTCTCACCCTCTCGCTGCTGGTCTCGCCCGCCCTGGCGGCCAACGCGATCTCGGGCGACCGTGCCGGCGGCACGCTGGCCATCACCCAGGTCACGCTGCTGCGGACCGGGCACCTGATGGCGGGCAAGTGGCTGGCCGCGTGGATCGCCTCCGCCGCGTTCCTCGCGGCGGCGCTGCCGTGGCTGGCGGTCGCGGCCGTGGTGGGGCGCGTGTCCCCGTGGGCCGTGCTGGTGGGGCTCGTGATGATCCTCGTGGAGTTCGGCATGATCGCGGGGATCGGCGTGGCCGTCTCGGCGATCGCCGGGCGCACGCTGTTCGCCGTCGTGGTGACGTACCTGATCGTGGCGGCGCTGACGATCGGCACCCTGGTGGCCTTCGGGCTGTCCCTGCAGTTCCTGCAGACCGAGGTGCGGGCCAACGACGCCGAGTTCGGCTCCATGACGGCGGAGCCGTTCACCGAGGCGGAGCTCGAGAAGATGACCCCGGAGGAGGCGGATCAGGCCTGGGCCGAGTGGGAGGCGGCGAACCCGGAGCTGTTCGACGGGATCGCCGACCGGTGCGTCGGCCCGGTGACCACCCGGACGATCCCCGACCCGCGGCGCAGCGGATGGCTGCTCGCGGCGAACCCCTACGCCGTCCTCGCGGATGCGTCCCCCTGGGAGGGCGGGCTCGTCGAGGACGGGACCTGGGCGGAGCCCGGGCCGCTCAACCTGCTGTCCGTGGGCCTGCGCTGGACCCAGCGTGACCCCGTTCGGGACGTCGAGTGCCTCGACGGCGAGCTGCGCGGTCTCGACCAGAGCGGCGTGCCGGACCGGCAGGGCACCTGGCCGGTGTGGCCGCTCGGTCTGGCGATGCAGGGTGTGCTGGTGGCCGGGCTGGGTTGGTGGGGCCACCGTCGCCTGGACACCCCGGCCGGGCGGCTGCCCGCCGGCACGCGAGTGGCCTGAGCCGGGCCGGCGTCGGGCGGGACCTGCTCGACGCCGGCCGGTGTCAGCCGCTGATCAGGCGGCGTCCTTCGAAGGCACGGCCGAGGGTGACCTCGTCCGCGTACTCGAGGTCCCCGCCGACGGGCAGACCGGAGGCCAGGCGCGTGACGCGGATGCCCGTGGCGCCGAGGAGCCGGCCGAGGTAGGTGGCCGTGGCCTCGCCCTCGAGGTTGGGATCCGTGGCGAGGATGACCTCCTGCACGGCCTCGTCCTGCAGCCGGGTGAGCAGCTCGCGGACGTGCAGCTGCTCGGGGCCGATGCCGGCGATCGGATTGATGGCCCCGCCGAGCACGTGGTAGCGGCCCTGGAAGGCGCGGGTGCGCTCCATGGCCATGACGTCCTGCGACTCCTCGACCACGCAGATCTGGGAGCGGTCCCGGCGCTCATCCCGGCAGAGCGAGCACACCTCGTCCTCGGAGACGTTGAAGCAGACCGAGCACAGTCGCACCCTGTCCTTGACCGTGCGGATGGCGTCCGCGAGCCGCAGCATGTCCTCCCGGTCCGCCTCCAGCATGTGGAAGGCGATCCGCTGGGCGGACTTCGGCCCGATGCCCGGCAGGCGGCCGAGCTCGTCGATCAGGTCCTGCACCGCGCCCTGGTACATCCGTCTCCCTCGTCCGATGGTGCGTCTCGTGGGGCGTGCGCCCCGACGGGGCGCCGTGGTCCGGCGCCCCGTCCATCATGCCCGCGGCCCCGGACGGCGTACGGGCGCGTTCGCCTCAGGCGTCGTTGGGGCGTTCCTCGAGCAGACGACCGCCGAGCACCCGCTCGACGACGGCCCGGCCCACGAGGCCCGAGTCCTCGAGCGGGACGTCGTCGTCGCTGGCGACCTCGTCCTCCCACCCCACACCGGATGTCGCCGGGGCGGCGGGGCCGGTGTCGGCGGGCCGGGCCGGGCCGCGGCCCTGGGCGGCCTCACGGGCGGCGCGGATGGCCGCGGCCCGCGCGTCCAACGACGGCGGCGCCGAGGCTCCCCCGGCGGGCTCGGCGTCGGCGGGGCGTGCCCCGAGCGAGGCCGCGCTCGGTCGGCCCCCGGCGGGAGAGCCCGGCGTGGCGTCCGGGTCGGGGCCACCGGGGGCGCCGGGGCCGCCCGTCCCGCCGCTGGAGCCCGCATTCACCGGAGGCTCGAGGGGCCCACCGGCCCGCAGCCGCTCCATGAGCCGCGGGTACATGCTCGCCGGATGGCCCGAACCCGGGAAGTCCGCCCCGCCCGGGCCGGCAGCCGCGCGCGGCGCGGCGTCCGCGTCGTCGGCGGGCACGCCCGGATCGGGGGTCGCGTCGGCCGTGGGCGCACCCGTGGGGCGCCGCTGCTCGTCCGAGGACGGGCCGGCGCCCGAGGCGGCCGGGTGGGGATCGCGTCGCTCCGTGGCCGCTGCGTCGTCGTCCGGGGCGGGCGACGGCGTGGCAGGCCGGGCGGAGTCACCGTCCGCGGCCGCGCCCGCGCCGTCGTCGAAGCCGGCGGGACGGGTCGCGCCGAAGCGCTTCGCGAACTCCGCGCGCAGCTCCGCCTCCGGACGGGCGAACACGGGGATCGAGTGCTCCTCCTCGCGGACCAGCGGCCCCGGGTCGTAGGCCCGACGGACCTCCTCGGCGCTCGGCTCGCTCTCGTCGGGGGCCGGGGCGTCGGGCCGGACCGGGGAGTCCTGGCCGGCGTCCGGCGCGGCGCCGCCGGGGGCCGGTGCGGCCTGCGGCGGCGCCCCCCAGTCCTCGACCGACGGCACGGGACCGTCCCAGCCGGGTGCGCCGACGGGCCGCTCCTCGGCGTCGCGGGCAGGCGGGGTCCAGCCCTCGGGGCCGTCCGAGTCGTCCTGCTCCGCGTCCGGGTCGAACGCGGGCAGCGAGTCCCACGGGTCCTCCTCGGGCGGGGGAGCGTCGTCCCAGGCGGG
Source organism: Micrococcus sp. 093350064-1 (assembly GCF_053627955.1). Classification (NCBI taxonomy): domain Bacteria; kingdom Bacillati; phylum Actinomycetota; class Actinomycetes; order Micrococcales; family Micrococcaceae; genus Micrococcus; species Micrococcus sp. 093350064-1. The sequence goes on along the minus strand of NZ_JBSEYU010000008.1, from coordinate 98,807 downwards.
CGGCTCCTCATCCGGGCCGCCCCAGCCGTCCGCCGGCGGGGCGGGGGCGGGCGTCGTCGACGACGTCGGCGTCGGCCCCCAGGAGGTGGCGGGAGCCGCGGGCGTCCAGGCGGGGGACGGCTCCGGCGTCTGACGCTGCTGTGTGGCCCGGGGCGGAGCCGCCGGCGGCGCCGGGTCGTCCTCCGCGGTGGAGGGTGCGGCGGAGCGCGGCGGGGCGGGGCGGGAGGACTCCGGCTCGCGCGGGGCCTGCCCCGGTGCCGGAGCGGGTCGGTTCGGCTGCGCCGCCGCCGGTCGGTCGGGCCGGCTCTGCTGCGGGGCCGGACGTTCAGGCCGGTCCGTCCGCGCCGGGCTGGCCGGGCGGGCGCCGGACTGTGCGCGGGCCTCCCCGGTCGGCGCGTCCCCACCGAGGATCAGGTCGAGCCGCGGGCGGATGCCGAGCACCTGGTGGACGGCCTCGCCGAGCACGCGGTCGCCGCCCCGGCCGAGCAGCGACTGGCGGGGTCCGTCCTGCTGGAAGCCGATCGTCAGCAACGAGCCGTCGTAGCCCGCGACGCTCGCGTTGTCCTTCACCAGCATCCACACCAGGCGTGAGGCGTCCTCGAGGGCCGCGAGGATGTCCGGCCAGGCCCGGCGGATCATCTCCACCTGGCTCGCTGCCGGGGCGGGCGTGGGGCTCGACGGCGCGGCCGTCTCCTCCGGCCCGTGGGCGGGGGCCGGCGCGGCACCGGTGCGGTCCTGGGCCTGGGGCCGGCCCTCGGGGCGGCCCTCAGGCTCGGCGCGGCTCCCGGCCTCCGGGCGGCGCGTGTCCCCGGAACGGGCCCCGACCTCAGCCGGTTCGGGCCGCTTGGGCTGCGGCGGCTGCTGCGGACGTTCGGACCCCGTTGCCCCGGCGGCCGCGTCCCCCTCCGGCGCCTCTGCCACGGACTGCGGGGCAGGCGGCGTCCAGCGCTCCGGCGGGGCGGTGGGCGCCGTCGGCGCGGGCTCCTCCGGCCGCCGCATGGCGGCCCGGGCGAGCGCGGCACCGGTCAGAGGGCCGGAGCCGTCCGCGTCCCCGGCCGATCCGCCGCCGTCCTTGGCGGGCGTGCCGGACCGGGCCGGCGTCGTCGTGCCCTCCGGGGCGCCGTCCTCGACGGGCGCGGCGCCACCGAGCTCCAGGCGCCGTTCGAGGGCCTCGAGGCGGGCGGCCAGGCCGCGGTGCGTCTCGTCCGAGGCGGGCAGCAGCAGGCGCGCCATGAGCAGCTCGAGGTGCAGGCGGGGACTGGTGGCCCCCACCATGTCCGTCAGCGCGAGGTTGGTGATGTCCGCGAGGCGGGAGAGCTCCGCGCGGGAGAGCTGCGCGGCCTGCGCCGACAGACGCCGCACCTGGTCCTCCGGCATGCCGTGCAGGATCGCCCCGGCCTCCTCCGGCAGGGCACGGGCGATCACGAGGTCGCGGAAGCGGTCCAGCAGGTCCTCGACGAAGCGGCGCGGGTCCTGGCCGGACTGCACCACGCGGTCCACCACGCGGAACACGGTGGGGGTGTCGTCCGCGGCGACGGCGTCGATCACGTCGTCCAGCAGGGCTTCCGGGGTGAAGCCGAGCAGGCTCACCGCGAGCTCGTAGGAGACCTGGCCCTCCTGGGCACCCGCGATCAGCTGGTCCAGCACGGAGAGCGTGTCACGCACCGAGCCCGTGCCGGCGCGCACCACGAGCGGCAGCACGCCCTTCTCCACGGACACGCCCTCCTCCGCGCACAGCTGCTCGAGGTAGGCGATGAGCGGCTCCGGCGGCACGAGCCGGAACGGGTAGTGATGGGTGCGGGAGCGGATGGTCCCGATGACCTTCTCCGGCTCCGTGGTGGCGAAGATGAACTTCAGGTGCTCCGGCGGCTCCTCCACGATCTTGAGCAGCGCGTTGAAGCCCGCCGCGGTGACCATGTGCGCCTCGTCGATGATGAGGATCTTGTAGCGGTCCCGGACCGGGGCGAACGTGGCCCGCTCGCGCAGGCCGCGGGCGTCCTCCACACCGCCGTGCGAGGCCGCGTCGATCTCCAGCACGTCCAGCGAGCCCGGCCCGCCGGTGGCCAGGTCCCGGCACGAGTCGCACTCGCCGCACGGCGTGGGCGTGGGGCCTTGGGCGCAGTTCAGGCAGCGCGCGAGGATGCGGGCGGACGTGGTCTTGCCGCAGCCGCGCGGGCCGGAGAAGAGGTAGGCGTGGTTCACGCGGTCCTTCGCCAGTGCGGTGCGCAGCGGGACCGTGACATGGTCCTGCCCGATCACGTCCTCGAAACGGTCCGGGCGGTAGCGGCGGTACAGGGCGGTGCTCACCCTCGAAAGCCTATCCGGCGGGCGGACGGGCTAAGGGAGCCGGGGAATGCGCACGCCCGCCGGCCCGTTCCCTGGCCCATGACCACCACGCACATGCACACCGACGCCGAGGACACGATCCACCCCACGCAGCCGGCCCCGGACGCGGGACCGCTGAGTCAGGCCGAGATCGACCGCCTCTTCGCGGACCGCCACACGACGCAGCTCTTCTCGGACGAGCCCGTCGACCTCGCGCTGATCGAGCGGGCCTACGCGGACCTCCGCTGGGCGCCGACCGCCATGAACAACCAGCCGCTGCGGCTCGACGTCGTGGACAGCCCCGAGGCCCGCGCCCGCCTGGCCCCGCTCATGATCGAGTTCAACCGGGAGAAGACGGAGCGCGCCCCGCTCACGCTGATCGCCTCCTACGACCTCGACTGGCACCGCCACATGGGCCACCTCGCCCCGTTCCGGCAGGGCTTCGAGGAGAATGCCGAGGGCAAGCCGGGCATGCGCGAGGGGATGGGCCGCACGAACGCGCTCATCCAAGTGGGCTACCTGCTCGTGGCCCTGCGCGCGCACGGGCTCGAGGTCGGCCCCATGGCCGGGTTCGACGCCGCCGCCGTGGACGCCGAGTTCCACGCGGACCGTGCCTGGAAGTCCCTCCTGGTGATCAACGTCGGCCACGCCGCCGCGGACGACGAGAAGGCGCAGCAGCCCCGCCAGGGCCGCCTCGACTTCGCCCAGGCCGCCCAGGTCCTCTGACCGGGGCCGGGCCTGCGGCGGGCCGGGACGCCGGCCCGCTCAGAGCCCGGTGAACACCCACGGATCACGCGGCAGGGCGGCCGGGTCGAACGCGGGCACGGCGGCCGCCAGCGGTCCCGCGGGCAGGCCGAGGGACTCCAGCAGCCGGTCCCGCACCCGCTCGGGGGTCCACGCCGGGTCCTGCGCAGCGAGGTCCTCGAGCGTCACGGCGCCGTCCCGCTTGGCCAGCCGCCGCCCCTCCGCATTCAGCACGAGCGGCACGTGCAGGTACTCCACTGCGGGCGTCGGCTCCCCGCGCGCGGCGCACAGCACCTCGGCCAGCCAGCGCTGGCGCGGGGCCGAGTCGAGCAGGTCGTCGCCGCGGACCACCTGGTCCACGCCCTGCGCCAGGTCGTCCACGACGACGGCCAGGTTGTACGCGTACGCCCCGTCGTTCCGGCGCAGCACCAGGTCGTCGACCAGGCCCGTGACCTCGCCGTGCAGCACGTCCACGGCGGTGGCGCGCGGGATCTCGCCCGCCGGCAGGCCCGCGACCTTCGCCGCGTCGATCCGCAGGGCGGCGGGACGCACCCGCCGTCGCTCGGCCCGCTCGGCCTCCGTCAGGCCGCGGCAGGTGCCCGGATAGAAGCCGGGCGGACGCAGCGGCACGGCGCCGCCGGAGGCGGGGGCGCCGTCGTCGGGCCTCGGGTGCGGGGCCGACGTCGCCTCGGCGATGTCCTTGCGCGAGCAGAAGCACTCGTAGACCGCGTCCGCGCCGTGCGCGGCCCGCAGGGCGGCCACGGCGGCGTCGTACCGGGCGGTGCGCTCGGACTGACGCACCGGCTCGGCGTCCCAGTCCAGCCCGACGGCGGCCAGGTCCGCCCGCTGCCCGGCCTCGGCCCCGGAGCGGACGCGGTCCAGGTCCTCGACCCGCAGCAGGAAGGCACGGTCCGTGGCGCGCGCCGCGAGCCACGCGACGAGCGCGGTGCGCAGGTTGCCCAGGTGCAGGCTCCCCGTGGGGGAGGGGGCGTAGCGTCCGGCGGGCATGGGATCTCCTGGGGAAAGTGAAGACCCCTCACGCACCTGCCAGAGCCCACCTACCCTTGCTACCTTCCGGTCCTGGGGGAGTTCAGCGAGATGACACCACGTGAGGGGCCGCCCACGACTCTACCAGGGCGGCGGTGGGCGGGGCGATTCGGGCCGCGGCGAGACCCGGACCGGGCCCTCGCCTCCCGCGGGGGATTGGCGCGGCCCAGGACGATCTGGTTATGATGGAGCCTGCCCTCGCGCGGTCCGCCGCATGAGGGCGCACCAAGGAGGATTCGCCTAGCGGCCTATGGCGCACGCCTGGAACGCGTGTTGGGTTAACAGCCCTCGGGGGTTCAAATCCCCCATCCTCCGCGTGTAAGCCCCGGGACCCCAGTGGTTCCGGGGCTTTTCGCATGTCCGGGACCGCTGTCGAGGGGGAGGATGCGCCCGGACTCCTCATCCGCCGCGCTGGGTGCGAGACGTGCGTCACATTTGCGCGTATCCTTCTCCCCAGTCGCCCGGGACCGCCGGCGGCCGCCGCTCGGAGCTCGCACCGCACCGGCCATCCCCACCCGATCTGGAGACCCCATGTCCTTCGCAGATCTCATCACCGCCGTGAACGACGTCATCTGGTCCCCGGCCCTGATCTGGCTCTGCCTGATCGTCGGCCTCTACTTCACCATCCGGACCATGTTCCTGCAGTTCGTGAACATCCCGGACATGGTGAAGCAGCTCCGCGAGGGCCAGGACTCCGCGGACGGCACCTCGTCCCTCCAGTCCCTCATGATGTCGCTCGCCGGCCGCGTCGGCATGGGCAACATCGGCGGCGTCGCCACGGCCATCGCGTTCGGCGGCCCCGGCGCCGTGTTCTGGATGTGGGTCATGGCCCTGCTCGGTGCCGCCACGTCCTTCATCGAGTCCACGCTCGGCCAGATCTACAAGGAGCGCGACCCGGACACCGGCGAGTACCGCGGCGGCCCGGCGTACTACTTCGAGAAGGCCTACAAGCACACGGCCGCCGCCCCCGCGTTCAAGGTGTACGCCATCCTGTTCGCCGTCGTCACCGTCTTCGCCACCAGCTACTTCCTGCCGGGCGTGCAGGCCAACGGCGTGGCCGCGGCCGTGGGCGAGGCGTGGGCCGTGCCCGCCTGGGTCGTGGCCCTGGCCATGGTCATCCTGCTGGCCTTCATCGTCCTGGGCGGCGTGAAGCGCATCGCGACGTTCGCCGTCTACGTGGTGCCCGTGATGGCCGTGCTGTACATCATCCTCGCGCTGATCGTGCTGTTCCTGAACTTCGACCAGATCCCCGAGGTCTTCGGCTCCATCTTCGCCAGCGCGTTCGGTGTGCACGCCGTGTTCGGCGCGATCCTCGGCCTCGCCATCCAGTGGGGCGTGAAGCGCGGCGTCTACTCCAACGAGGCCGGCCAGGGCACGGGTCCGCACGCCGCCGCGGCCGCCGAGGTCTCGCACCCGGCCAAGCAGGGCTTCGTGCAGGCGTTCGCCGTGTACATCGACACGCTCTTCGTCTGCTCGGCCACCGCGTTCATCATCATCTCCACGGGCGCCTACCGGGTGTACTCGGACGGGTCCGGCTCCGGCCTGCTGTTCGAGGGCATCGTCTCGCCGACGGCCTCCGAGGGCCCGGCCTTCGTCCAGACTGGCTTCGACGCCATGTTCACCGGCTTCGGCCCCACGTTCGTGGCCGTGGCGCTCGCGTTCTTCGCCTTCACCACGATCGTGGCGTACTACTACATGGCCGAGGTCAACCTCGTGTTCCTCACGCGCAACCTGCGCAACGGCATGGTCCGCCGCGTCGTGCTGCGCTTCCTGCAGGCCCTGATCCTCGTGTCCGTGGCCTACGGCGCCGTCGCCACCACGGGTGCGGCCTGGGGCCTCGGCGACATCGGCGTGGGCTCCATGGCCTGGCTGAACATCCTCGGCATCCTCGTGCTGCAGGGCCCGGCCCTCAAGGCCCTCAAGGACTACCGTGCACAGAAGCGCCAGGGTCTCGACCCGCAGTTCGACCCGCGCCCGCTCGGCATCCGCAACGCGGACTTCTGGGAGCACCGCGCCGACGGCCTGATCACCCAGGGCGTCGCCGGCACGGCCGAGCACCCGATCGTCACCGAGGGCGGCGCCCACCGCGCCTGACGGGCCGGCGGGGCTGGGCCCTCCCCGCCCCACCACGACGACGGCCCGGACGCCGCCAGCGTCCGGGCCGTCGTCGTGCGCGGCAGGTCAGAACAGCTGGCGCAGGTTCGCCTTCGCGAGGTCGAGCAGCTTGGTGCCCTTGCCGTCGAGGACGGTGCGCATGGCGTAGAGCGCGAAGCCCTTGGCCTGCTCGAACTCGATGCTCGGCGGGATCGTCAGCTCCTGACGCTCGGTCTTGACCACCAGCAGCGCAGGCCCGTCGTGGGCGAGGAACTCGCGCATCACCGCAGGCAGGTCCGTCGTGTGGTCCGCGCGGAAGCCCTTGATGCCGGCTGCCTCCGCGATCGCCGCGAAGTCCGGGTTCTGCAGGTCCGTCCCGAAGGGGACGAACCCGGCGGCCATCATCTCGAGCTCCACGAAGTTCAGCGAGTCGTTGTCGAACACGAGCGTCTTCACGGGCAGGTCGTTCTGCACGAACGACAGCAGCTCGCCGAGCATCATGGCCAACCCGCCGTCGCCGGCCATCGCCACCACCTGGCGGGTGGGGTCGACCGCCTGGGCGCCGACCGCCTGCGTGACCGCGTTGGCCATGGAGCCGTGGGACAGGGAGCCGATGATCCGGCGGCGCCCGTTCATCGTCAGGTACCGGGAGGCCCAGACCACCGGGGAGCCGACGTCGGGCAGGAACACCACGTCGTCGTCGGCCAGCTCGTCGAGGAGGCGGGCCACGTACTGCGGATGCACGCGTCCGCGTCCCGGGGAGGCCAGCTGGTCGAGGTCCTTGCGGGTCTTGGCGTAGTGCTTGAGCGCCTTGTCCAGGAACGCCGACGACGAGTTCCCGCGCAGCAGCGGCAGCAGGGCCTGGGCCGTCTCCTTCACGCCGCCCACGAGCGGCACGTCCACGGCCACCCGTCGGCCGATCTGCTCGCCGCGCACGTCCACCTGGATGACCGTGGCGTCCTCGGGGTAGAACTGCCGGTACGGCAGGGAGGAGCCGAGGATCAGCAGAGTCTCGGCCTCCTTGAGCGCGTGGTAGCCGGAGGCGAAGCCGAGCAGGCCGGTCAAGCCGACGTCATACGGGTTGTCGTACTCGATCCGGTCCTTGCCGCGCAGCGCGTGGACGATCGGGGCCTGCAGGCGCTCCGCCAGGGCCACGACCTCGTCGTGGGCGCCGGCCGCACCCGCGCCGGCCAGGATGGTGATCCGCTTGGACGAGTCCAGGGCCTCGGCGGCCTCGCGCAGCACGGAGTCCGCCGGGATGACGCGGGACGGCGTGTGACGGATCACCTCGGGCTTCGCGGAGAGCTCGGTGAGGGCCACGTCGCCCGGGATCACGAGCACGGCCACGCCCCGCTGCTCGACGGCGGCCCGCATCGCGGTGCGCAGCATGCGGGGCATCTGGTCCGCCGAGGAGACGTGCTCCACGTAGACGGAGCACTCGCGGAACAGGTCCTGCGGATGGGTCTCCTGGAAGTAGCCCGAGCCGATCTCCTCCGACGGGATGTGCGCGGCGATCGCGAGCACCGGAGTGCGGGAGCGCTGGGCGTCGAACAGGCCGTTGATCAGGTGGAGGTTGCCCGGACCGCACGAGCCCACGCAGACCGCGAGCTCATCCGTGAGCTGGGACTCGGCGGAGGCCGCGAAGGCCGCGGTCTCCTCGTGCCGGGTGTGCACCCACTGGATGCCGCCGTGGGAGCGCAGGGCCTCGGTCAGCCCGTTGAGGGAGTCCCCGGGCACGCCGTACATGCGGCGCACGCCCGAGGCGTGGAGGGTCTCGACGATGTTCTGGGCGACGGTGGCCACGGTGGAACCTCTCTCTGGTCGGGAGGCGCCCGGGCCGGTTTCGGCAGGGGCGCGGCATTGCCTTCCACGCTAGGGGTCGAGGTCCAGGCCCGGGGAGGGTCGGCCGTCCGCAGAGGGGGCGTCCGGCCTGGTCAGCGCAGCAGGTCGCGCTCCACCCAGCGCAGCAGGGACTCGCCCGCCCGCTCGTGGACGTCGTCGGCGTCGCCGATGCCGCGTTCGGCGAGGATCGCCGCCGTCACCACGCCGTAGGGCTTCTCGGGGACGCCGTCGGCGGGCCGCACGTCCATGTGCTCCACGGCGAGTCCGCGCTCGTGCAGCCGGTCGGCCATGGCGTAGTCGCTGCGCGAGTCGCCCGCGGTGAGCCAGCGTTCGGGCACCGGGGTGCCCGCCTCCGCCAGCAGGTCGAAGCAGCGCTCGACGCCCAGGTCCTTGCCGGAGGAGCGGTGCTCGACGTCCACCGAGATCACCGAGGGGGCCACGCGCACCTCCTCGGCGAGTCCGCGCTCGGCGAGCAGATCCTCGACGCCCGCGGCGACGTCGTCGCGCACCCGCTCGTACTCCGTCTGGTCGGCGCCGACCGTCTTCTCGAGGGAGACCATGGCCAGCTTGGTGCGGTCGGTGAACTGCAGGTCCCCGGCGCGCTCATCGTTGAGGGCCCAGATCGCGTCACGGGTGTCCGCGTCGATGGCCATGTCCGGGTCGGTGCGGAGCCAGTCCGGGGCGGTGCCGTCCACGGTGACGTCGGGCAGGTCCCCGGAGGGCACCGCGGAGAACGGGAACCACACGGCGCCCTTCTCGCAGATCGCGTGGAAGGGAGCGTCGTCCGGGAGGCCCGCGTCGCGCAGCGGGGCGATCAGGTTGTGCAGGAGGAAGTCCGTGGAGCGGCCCGTGTTGAAGCCGACCGGCACCCCGCGCCTCGCGAGACGGACGAGCACGTCGATGATCCCCTCCGGCACGGTCCGGGTCTCGGTGGAGGCCACGGGGGCGTCCACGTCCAGCAGGAGTCCTATCGGGGAGGAAGTGCGCATGCCCCCACCCTAGGCCGCGGTGGCCCGTGCCCGCGATGGGCCCGGCGGCTACGCTGACCCTGAGACCCGCCCCGCCCGGGGCACACCCCCGACGATCACCCCACGGGAGCACCCATGAGCACCGCCACCGACCTCGGCCCGTCCCGCAGCCCCTTCGGCCCCGACGCCGCGGCGCGCGTCCCCAGCTCGGGGACGGGGCTGTCCTCGACGGGCGGCCGGGTGGCCATGCTCGTGGTCGTGATCCTCGCGGTCGTGGCCGCGTTCCTGGGCTCCGGCGTCGTCGGCGGCCTGACCCCCGTGGCCGAGGCCGCGGGCGGCTGGCTCGGCCCGGACGCCACCTGGGTCTCCCCGGCGACCCCCGCGTTCGGCATCTGGTCCGTGATCTACGCGGGGCTGCTGGCGTACGCCGTGTGGCAGTTCCTCGCCTCGGCCCAGTCCGCCCGTCACGACCGCCTGCGACCGTGGATCCTGGTCTCGGTGCTGCTCAACGCCGCGTGGATCTGGACGGTGCAGGCCGGGCTGCTGGGGCTGAGCGTCGTGGTGATCGCGCTGCTGCTGACGTGCCTGGCGTGGATCCTGGTGCTCCTCGAATCCGTCCGCGCGCACAGCTGGGGGGAGCGGATCCTCCTGGACGGGGTGCAGGGCCTGCATCTGGGCTGGGTCTCGATCGCCGCCGTGGCGAACCTGGCCGCGTGGCTGGCCTCGACCGGCGTCGTCGGCGATCCGGGGCAGTCGTCCCTCTGGGCGAAGGTGATGCTCGTGGTGGCCGTGCTGATCGGCGCGTTCACGGCCGTGTACAACGGCGGCCGCCCGGCTCCGGCGTTCGCGCTCGCGTGGGGTCTGGTGTGGATCGGCGTCGGCCGCGCGGACGGCACGGGGCTGCTCTCGGGCAGCCTCGCCCTCCTGGCGTGGGGCGGCGCGGCGATCGTCCTGCTGTGCTGGCTGGCCGCGCTGCTGCTCTCCCGCCGGTCCGCGACGGGCGAGGCCCGCGACCTCGTCCTCGACGCACTCGACGGCGGCGGCGACCCCATCGACGGCCGTCGCTGACCCCCGTCGTCATTGACGGAACGGGGACCGATGCTGTCGTGACGTGCGGCAACACCTGTGCCTCCCACATGCGATGATGTGGTGATCCGAAGGCCCCGCCTCACGGCGGGGCCTTCGTCATGTCCCCGTCCCTTCCCCTCCAGGATCCTCGTGCCCCTTGCCCGTCTGCGCGCGGCGCTCCCCGCGGCCGCACTGTCCCTGCTCCTGCTCACCGGCTGCACCGCCACCGACGACGGCGTCACCCCGGCGAGCGATGCCGACACCTCCGCGTCGGTCAGCACGATGCCGACGACGCCCACCCCGTCCGTCGACGCGGCCGCGACGAGCCGTGCCGCTGCGTCGTCGCTGGCCGCTTCCTCCTCCGCCGCGCAGAGCTCGCGCGCCGCAGCGTCGTCCTCGAGCGGGGCCGCCGAGTCGCGTGCCGCTGAGGGCTCCCGCAGTGCCGAGCCGGCGGCGCCCGCCGCCCCGGCCGACGTCGAGGGAGACGTGGTCACGGTCGAGTCGATCTCGGACGGCGACACGCTCCGCGTGACCCTCGGCGAGGTGTCCACGCGGGTGCGCCTGCTCAACATCGACACCCCCGAGACCCACCACCCCTCGAAGCCGGTCGAGTGCATGGGACTGGAGGCGACGGCGGCGCTGAAGTCGATGATCAGCCCCGGCGACACGGTGGTGCTGCGGTACGATCGCCGGCTCTACGACCGCTACGACCGCCTCCTCGCCGGCGTGTACGCCGACGGCGTCCTGCTCAACGCCGAGATGGCCCGCCTGGGCTACGGCGAGCCGGCGGTCTTCGACGGCAACGACCGTTTCCTGCCCGAGGTCGAGGCGGCGTGGGAGCAGGCCCGGGCGAACGGCGTCGGCAGGTTCTCCGGGGAGTGCGGCACCGCGGCCGAGCCCATCCCGGAGGCGGCCCCGGCCCCCGCCCCGGAGGCGGCCCCCGCGTCCGGCGACGCGGGGCCGGTGAGCGGAGCCGACTCCGTGTGCCCGGACTCCCACCCGGTCAAGGCCAACGACAACTCGGGCATCTACCACATGCCCGGTCAGCAGCACTACGGCAAGACCAACGCGCGCAACTGCTACGCCTCCGCCGCCGCGGCCCAGGCGGACGGCTACCGGGCGGCCCGGCGCTGAGGGCCCCGCGCCGGGCGCGGTCAGCGGCCCTCGTGGACCGCCCGCAGTTCGTAGCCGCGCTCCTCCACGGCCGTCTGCTTCTCGGCGCGCTTCTCCACCCCGGCCACGTCCTTCGGGGGCAGCTGCACCCGAGCCTCGGCGGGCAGGCCGGCCTCGAGCTGGCGGGCACGCTCCACCTCGGCGTCGACCTCCAGGCCGAGCAGCAGCACGATGTTGAAGATCCACAGGGCGAACAGCAGCGCCATGACCGTGCCGATCGCACCGTACGCCGAGTAGCCGGCGAACTGCGTGAAGTACACGGACAGGGCCACCGCGGCCAGCACCATGCCCACCAGCGCCACGATGTTGCCGGGGCCGAAGAGGTGGAAGCGCGGCTTCTGGACGTTCGGGGTGGTGTAGTACAGGGTCGCGATCAGCACCAGCAGGATCACGACGACGACAGGCCACTTCGCCCACGCCCACACCGGCAGGAACGTGTCCGAGAGGAAGTTCACCACGCCGGTCATGCCGAGCGGCCCGGCGATCGGCTGGAGGAAGCCGTCCACGAGCGAGCGGTTCAGCGCCAGCGAGAGCAGCACGACCACGATGCCCACGATCAGGATGAGCGTGGTGAGCAGGTTGGTCAGCGTCAGCTTCACCAGGCCGCGGCCCTCCTCGTAGCCGTACACCGTGTTGGCCGAGCGGTTGAACGCCTTCACGTACGCGGAGGCGGACCACAGGGCGGTCGCGATGCCGATGATGAGGGCGATGATCCCGCCGCCTGAGCCGGCCGAGTCGCTCATGGTGGTCACCAGGTTCGTGACGAGCGGCTGGTAGTCGCTCGGGACCAGACCGGTCAGCTCCCCCAGCAGATCGTCGATGGCCCCGCGGTTGGAGGCGAGCACGAGGGACAGGATGGAGAACACGGCCAGCAGGGAAGGAGCCAGCGAGAGCACCAGGTAGTAGGTGAGCTTCGCGGCCAGGTCGGTGCCGCCGTCGTTGCCGAACTCCTTGAGCGCGCGTGTGAGCGCGTACTTCCAGCCGGCGCCGTCGAGCTTCACGCCCTTGAGCCTCTCGGCACGCTGGTCGGGATCGATCTTCGCGGCCTCCAGGGTCGCGTCCACAGGATGAATGGCCACGTCGGTCCTCTCGCGCTCGGGGGCAGGGTGCGGGTCGGGCCCCACGGTAGCGGACGGGTGCCCCGTCCGTCCCGACCGGAGCGGCGCTGGGCCGCGGACCCGGGCGATCAGCACTCGATGACGTTCACGGCCAGGCCGCCGCGCGAGGTCTCCTTGTACTTGGACTTCATGTCCGCGCCGGTGTCGCGCATGGTCGTGATGGCCTGGTCCAGGGTCACCCGGTGCGAGCCGTCCCCGAGCAGCGCCAGCCGGGCCGCGTTGATGGCCTTCACGGACGCGATCGCGTTGCGTTCGATGCACGGCACCTGGACGAGGCCGCCCACGGGGTCGCACGTCAGCCCGAGGTTGTGCTCGATCCCGATCTCGGCCGCGTTCTCCACCTGGTCCACGGTGCCGCCGAGCACGGCGCACAGCGCGCCCGCCGCCATGGAGCAGGCGGAGCCGACCTCGCCCTGGCAGCCGACCTCGGCGCCGGAGATGGAGGCGTTGCGCTTGTACAGGATGCCGATCGCCGCCGCGGTGAGCAGGAACTCGACCACCTTGTCGTCCCGCTCCTGCTGCGTGGCGCCCTCGGGGAGCACGAAGCGCATGTAGTAGAGCATGACGGCCGGGATGATGCCCGCGGCGCCGTTCGTGGGCGCGGTGACGATGCGCCCGCCCGAGGCGTTCTCCTCGTTCACCGCGAGCGCGAAGAGGTTGACCCACTCCATGGCCCACATGGGGTCGGTGCGGTCGGTGGTCTGGAGCAGGTGCTCCCGCAGCGCGGGGGCCCGACGGCGGACCTTCAGTCCGCCGGGCAGGATCGGCTCGGTGCGGGACACGCCGTTGTGGACGCATTCCTCCATGACGGCCCAGATGGCCAGCAGCTGGGTGCGCAGCTCGTCGAGGTCGTGGCGGGTGGCCTCGTTGGCGAGCATGAGCTCCGCGATGCTCAGGCCCGCCTCGTGACAGCGGGCGGCGAGCTCGGCGCCCGTGGAGAAGGGGTACGGTTCGCCGGTGTCGCCGTCGTCGGCGCGGTTGACGTCCTTGGTGGCGTCCAGCTCGGCCTCGAGCTCGTCCGAGGTGACCACGAAGCCGCCGCCCACCGAGTAGTAGTCGCGGGTGTGGAGCTGTCCGCCGGCGTCGTCGTAGGCGGTCAGGCGCATGCCGTTCGGATGCCCGGGCAGGGACTCGCGCATGTGGAGGGTCAGGTCCGCCTGCCGGTCGAAGGCGATCTCGTGGCGCCCGTCCAGGGGCAGTCGACCGCCCGTGACGATCTCCTCCACGAGCCCGGTGCAGGCGTCCGGGTCGATGGTCTCGGGGTCCTGGCCGGCCAGGCCGAGCAGCACCGCGGTGTCCGAGCCGTGGCCCACGCCGGTGGCCGCCAGCGAGCCGAACAGCTCGGCGTGCACGCGGGCCGTGCGCTCGAGGACGCCGTGCTGGCCCATGCTGTCCGTGAAGCGGCGGGCGGCGCGCATGGGTCCCACGGTGTGGGACGAGGACGGGCCGATGCCGATCGAGAACAGGTCGAGGACGCTGAGCGCCATGCAGTGCTCCTAGGGTGCGAGCGGGACGCGCGGCGGCTGGGGGTGCGGGCCGGACGCGCGGAGCCGGGTGATCCGGTGCAGACCAGACTAGGGGCACGGGGCCCGGCAGGCCATGGGGTCGCGGCTCGTGGTCCGCGCTGCTCTCCGGCCCGTCGCCCACCGCACGGACCGGAGACGGGAGCGCTCAGAGGATGTTGTCCTTGGACTCCTCCACCTGCGCGGCCGCACGGAACGCCGTCAGGTCACGCAGATACTCGTCCGCGTGGGGGAACACGGGCCCCTGCCCGGCCACGAGCATGACCCCCTCGAGGGGCTCGAACCGGGAGCGGCCCGCGTGGAGGTCCTCGCCGGCGTCGACCAGGGTGCGCAGCTGCCACCACGTGGGGGCCATCAGGTTGACCTCGCCGGCCCGGAAGCGGCGCAGCAGCTCGGCGGGCGACGCCCAGCCGTGGCTGGCCGCCTCGGAGGACATCCGCTCGGGGGACTGACCCTGCGGCAGGTGGACGGCGAAGAAGAACGTGTCGTAGCGGCGCGGGCCCCCGTGCGGGGTGATCCACCGGGACCACGGCACGAGCGCGCCGGCGTCGGGGCGCAGCCCCTCGCGGTCGAGCAGATCCCCGAAGTCCACCTCGTGGCGCTCGACGGCGTCGCGCAGCTCGTCGGGGAACGCGGCCACCCGGGCCGGGTCCACGGGGGTGCCGGTGTCGGCGTCCCGGGCCAGGAGCACTCCGGTCTCCTCGAACGTCTCGCGGACGGCGGCGGCCAGCACGCGGCCGGCGCCGTCGGCGGGGTCGAGTTCCGCGAGGGTGCCGTGGGCGTCCGCGGGCTCGTGCGGCAGCCCCAGGCGCCGGCCCCAGTCGGCCAGATCCGTGCCCTCCCACAGCCTGTCCGGCAGGTCGTCCGCGGGGTCCACGCGGCCGCCGGGGAAGGCCGTGGCGTGGGCGCTGAAGGCCATGGTCCCGGCGCGGCGGACGGTGAACACCGAGGTCTCGCCGCCGGCCCCGGGCCGGACCAGCACGAGGGAGGAGGCGGGCGCCGCCGGGACCCGGGGCCGGTCCTCGGCGGCCGGCGGCTCGGCGGGCGGGGCGGCGGGGCTCACGGTGCCTCCTCGGTTCGGGCGATCATGGTCCGGACGCACGGGCCGACGACGGCGGCCCCGGCCGCTCCCGCGCGCGGGTCATGCGGCCCGGACGTGCGCGGACCCGTAGTCTGTAGCGTAAGTCACCGTGCTCGGGGCGGAGGCCCCGGGGCGAGACCGCGACCCAAGGAGGAGAGGCCGTGAAGATCCTGGTGCTGGCCAAGCAGGTGCCGGACACGTGGCAGGAGCGTGAGCTGAGCCTGGAGACCGGCTGGGTGGTGCGCGACGGCGCGGCCGAGCCCGTGCCGGACGAGATCAGCGAGCGCGTCATGGAGGTCGCCCTGGGCTGGCGGGACGCCGGCGCGGACATCGAGGTCGTGGCCCTGACGGTGGGCCCCGAGGACTCCTCGAAGACCCTGCGCAAGATGCTGGCCATGGGCGCGGACTCCGCCGTGCAGATCACCGACGACGCACTCGTCGGCTCGGACGCCGTGCAGACGGCTCGCGTGATCGCCGCGGCCGTCGAGAAGGAGGGCGCCGACCTCGTGCTCGCCGGCACGGTGTCCACGGACGGCGGCACCGGCGTGGTGCCGGCCATGGTCGCCGAGCTCCTGGACCGGCCCTACCTGCCGCACGCCGAGGCCCCCGAGCTGACCGACGGCGAGCTGACCGGCACCGTGGCGACCTCGGACGCGGATGTGCGCGCCGCCGTCGCCCTGCCCGCCGTGGCGAGCCTGACGGAGAAGACCGCCGAGCCGCGGTTCCCGAACTTCAAGAACATCATGGCGGCCAAGAAGAAGCCGCTCACCGTGCTGTCCCTGGCCGACCTCGGCATCGCCGCGGGCCCGGCCGAGGCCGCCTACCGCTCCGTGATGGTCTCGGCGGACACGCGTCCCGAGCGCGCCGCGGGCGAGAAGATCACCGACGACGGCACCGCCGCCGAGCGGCTGGTGGAGTTCCTCGCGGGTCGGGGGCTCGTGTGAGCGCGAACGTGGAGGAGACCGAGATGACGACGCAGACCGACGCCGCGAACAGCGGTCAGACCGTGCTGGTGCACGCCGAGATCGGCGCGGACGGCGCGCTCCGCCCGGTCGTGGCCGAGCTGCTCGGCGCGGCCGCCACCGTGGGCGTGCCCGAGGCCGTCCTCGTGACCGATGCGGAGGGCAGGGACGCCGCCGTCGCCCGGCTGGGGGAGTACGGCGCCACGCGCGTCCACGTCCTCGTGGCCGACGACGCCGCCACCACCCTCGGCGACGCCGCCGTGCAGGCCCTCGCCGCCGCGGCCGCCCGCACCGCGCCCGTGGCCGTGCTGCTCTCCGGCAGTCCTGAGTCCCGCGCGGTGGCCGGCCGCCTGTCCGTCCGCGCCCGCGGCCCCGTCTGCGCGGATGCCGTGGGGCTGCGCTGGGCCGACGACGAGGTCATCGCCCGCCACTCCGTGTTCGGAGGCGACTACCTCAGCGAGTCCACCGGCGAGGGCGGCCCCCGGATCATCACCATGCGCCCCGGCGCCGTCGCGGACCGGGCCCCGGCCGTCGAGGCGCCCGAGGTCGTGGAGCTGGCCGCCGCCGAGCTGGGCCCGGTGACCGCCGGCGCCCGGGTGCTCGAGGTGAACGCCCGCACGCAGAACTCCGCCCGTCCGCCGTTGCGCGGCGCCAAGACCGTCGTCGCCGGCGGACGCGGCGTGGGCTCCGAGGAGGGCTTCGCGATCGTCGAGCAGCTCGCCGACGAGCTCGGCGCCGCCGTGGGCGCCTCGCGTGCCGCCGTCGACTCCGGCTACACCGCGGCCGAGCGCCAGGTGGGCCAGACCGGCGTGATCGTGTCCCCGAACCTGTACATCGCCCTCGGCATCTCCGGCGCCATCCAGCACCTGGCCGGCATGAAGACCGCCAAGACCATCGTGGCGATCGACAAGAACGAGGACGCCGAGATCTTCGAGCACGCCGACTTCGGCGTGGTCGGGGACATCTTCCAGGTGGTCCCGCAGGTCATCGAGCAGCTGCGCACCCGCCGCGGCTGAACCGGTGCGGGCGCGGTCCGCTGCGGACCGCGCCCCTCGGACGAGGAGAAGCATGCCCAAGCAGCGAATGGCCGGCTACGTCCCCCTGAAGGGCGCCCCGGCCGAGACCGAGCCCGCCCCCGCCCCGGCGCAGGACACCACGACGGCGGCCCCCGCCTCGGCCGCGGCCGCCGTCCCGGTGGCGCCGACCGCGCCGACGTCGGGCCTCACGCCCCTGTCCGCGCGACGCCGCATGGCCGGGTACGTCCCGTTCGCCCGCGAGGCCGAGTGGCTCGGCGGCGCCCCCGCCCCGGCCGCGGGATCGATCCCGGCCGCCGCCCCGGCGCGGTCCGTCGCGCCCGAGCCGATCGCCGCCTCGGCGTCCCCGACGCGGGCCCCCGCACCCGCGGAGACCGAGCCCGTCGTGCCGGACGTGGCGGCCGTCGTCGCCTCCGCGACCGGTGCGCCGGCCGCGGCCGGGGTGGGCGCTCCCGTGGAGTCCGACCTCGTGCCGCTCGCGAAGCGGCGACGCATGGCCGGGTACGTGCCGTTCGCCCGGGAGGGGGAGTGGTTCACCGAGCTCGCCGCCGTGGGCGGCCCCACCGCGCCGGAGATGGTGGCGCAGGAGGTCGACGCACCGGAGCAGGCCACCGCCGAGCCCACGGCCGAGCCCGCCGCCGCGGCGCCGGCCCGGCCGGTCGTCGCCGAGCTGGCCGATGTCGAGCCGGCCGATGCGGAACCGGCCGTCGCCGCCCCCGTGGCCGCGGCGTCGGCCCCCGAGGCCCCCACCGCGCCGGACACCCGTTCGGCCCCGCCGGCCTCCGCCGTGCAGCCGCCCCGGGCTGCCACCGGTACGCCCGCTCGGACCGCGGAGACGGACGCCGCCGAGTCCGCCGTCCCGTCCCGTCTGCGCAAGGCGCTGCCGGCGGTGGCCGGCGTCGTGGTGCTGGCGCTGCTCGCGGTGCTGGCCGCACGCTGGCTGCGGAGCCTGGACCCGGTGGCGGACTTCATCGCGACCTACGACGGGCACCCGGTCCTGCCCGAGGGCACCCCCGAGGGGATGCCCTGGTGGATGGGCTGGCAGCACTTCCTGAACATGTTCCTGATGGTGCTGATCATCCGGACGGGCCTGCAGATCCGTCACGAGACGCGGCCTCCGGCCAACTTCACTCCGACGAAGGACGGCCTGTTCTCCGCGCGGGGCAACACCCCGAAGAAGTTCTCGCTCACCATCTGGACGCACCAGGCCCTCGACGCGCTGTGGCTGCTCAACGGCGTGATCTTCGTGGTGCTGCTGATCGTCACCGGCCACTGGGCGCGGATCGTGCCCACGGACCCGCACGTGTTCCAGCACGCCCTGTCCGCCGGCATCCAGTACCTGTCCCTGGACTGGCCCACGGAGAACGGCTGGGTGCACTACAACGCGCTGCAGATGCTCTCCTACGCGCTGGTGGTGTTCGTGGCCGCCCCGCTCGCCGCCCTCACGGGCTGGCGCATGTCCTCGTGGTTCCCCACGGAGGCCAAGGGACTGAACAAGGCGTTCCCCATGGAAGTGGCCCGCAAGGTGCACTTCCCGGTGATGGTCTTCTTCGTGGCGTTCATCGTGGTGCACGTGTTCCTCGTGGCCTTCACGGGCCTGCTGACGAACCTGAACCACATGTACACCTCGCGCGGCGGGGCCACCGACGCGTGGGGCCTCGTGGTGTTCCTCGTGAGCGTGGCGGTCACCGCCGCCGCGTGGTTCTTCCTGAAGCCCGCCTTCACGGCCCCCGTGGCCTCCCGGTTCGGCACCGTGGGCCGCTGAGCCGGCCGCACGACGACGGCCCCTCCTCCTCCCGGGACTTTCGAACGTGATGTCGGGGGAATGAGCGCTTTCGAACGTGAGATAGGCCCTTTCTCACGTTCGAAAGCGCTCGGGTGCTCGGGCGGGCGGGGCGTCAGCTCCGGGCAGCGCGGAAGGTGACCTGCACCTGGACCATCGGCTTGTCGGCCACGGGGACGCCGTCGGCGCCGACCGGCACGAGGTCCACCTCCACGAGGCGCAGGGACCGGCCGGCGTGTCGCACCCGTGTGAGGGCGACCATCTCGCCATGCCCCGGGCGCACGAACACCACGTGCACGGCCTGGACGTCGTAGCGCACGCGGTCCGGCATGGCCGCCTGCGCGGCGATGACCGCCCGCAGCGTCATGGCCCCGCCGTGGACCGCGCCCGACGGGTTGGCCAGCTCCGGCTTCGGGGCGAAGCGGGCGCCCGCGCTCGCCGCGGCAGCGACGGCGGGGCGCACGTCCGGATCGGCCGCCGGCAGCGACTCGGGGCGGGCGGCCAGCAGCCCCGGCATGGGCACGCGGGTCTCGGCCCCGCGGGGCAGCCGTCCGGCCGCGACGAACTCGGCCATCCGCTCCGGCGCTCCGGCCGGCACCGACTGGAACCAGCCGGTCGCCTCGACGACGCGACGCCCGTCCGCGTCCTCGAGCCACGCGCGGGCCACGCCGCCGCCGGCATCCCAGGCCAGCGGGCGGGTCCAGCACTCCAGCAGCGGGCCGTCCTCGTCCCCGGCTGTGACCGCCGCCGCGTCGAAGGCGGGCAGCGGGCCGAGCACGTTGACCTGCAGCTCGGTGGTGACCACGGTCTCGATGTCCCGGGCCGCGTGGTGCACGGCCACCGCCGTGGCGTTGTCCATGATCACGGTGGCCGCCGCGCCGGTGGGCCGGCCGTCCAGGTCGAGGCACCACGGGCCGACCTCGAACGCGGCCGGGTTGAGGGCGCCGTTCCGCTCGGTCATCAGCGCATGGCGGCGGATGCCGAACAGCTGTTCCGTGCGGCCGGAGGGGTGGGAGCGGGGGCCGGTGGGCGAGTCCGCGGTGGGGCTGGTGGTGGTCTGCACGGGGAGCACGCTAGCCCACGGCCCGGCGGCGACACGGCTAATCATTGGATGTCCTATTATCGTGGTGACGACAGTCACACCCTGTCGCCGCCCGCGGTGTCACCCCCGCACCACCCCGTCGTGGACCGCCCGCGCGGCCGGCCCGAGCCCCAGGAGGACGAACCCATGTTCCCCATCACCGACGACCAGAAGGCCCTGGTCGACGCCGTCCGCGACTTGGCCGAGCAGCGCGTCGCCCCGCACGCCCTCGACTGGGACGCCGAGTAGCATTTCCCGGTGGACGTCCTCGCCGAGGCCGGCGAGCTCGGCCTGGGCGGCATCTACGTGGGGGAGGAGCACGGCGGCACCGGCCTGGCGCGCACGGACGCGATCCTGATCTTCGAGGAGCTCGCCAAGGCGGACCCGGCCTTCGCCGCCTACATCTCCATCCACAACATGGTCGCCTGGATGATCGACTCCTTCGGCAGCGACGAGCAGCGCGCCCGCTGGATCCCCGACCTCGTGGGCATGGAGCACCTGGCCAGCTACTGCCTCACCGAACCCGGCGCCGGCTCGGACGCGGCCGCGCTGAAGACCCGCGCCGTCCGCGACGGCGACCACTACGTCCTCAACGGCGTCAAGCAGTTCATCTCCGGCGCCGGCTCCTCCGGCTACTACGTGGTCATGTGCCGCACCGCGGACACGGGCGCCCGGGGGATCTCCGCCGTCGTGGTCCACAAGGACACCCCCGGCCTGTCCTTCGGCCCCAGCGAGAAGAAGATGGGCTGGCACACCCAGCCCACGCGCCAGGTGATCTTCGAGGACGTCCGCGTGCCCGTGGCCGACCGCCTCGGCGAGGAGGGCGACGGCTTCCGCATCGCCATGAAGGGCCTCAACGGCGGCCGCCTGAACATCGGCGCCTGCTCGATCGGCGGCGGCCTGGCCGCCCTGGACAAGGCCACCCGCTACCTCAAGGAGCGCAGCGCGTTCGGCGAGCCGCTCACCACCAAGCAGGCCCTCGTCTTCGAGCTCGCGGACATGTCCGTGAAGCTGGAGACCGCCCACACGATGCTCATGCGCGCCGCGGACGCCCTGGACCGCAACGACCCGGACACCGTGCGCCTGTGCGCCATGGCCAAGCTCGTGGCCACCGAGTCCGGCTACGAGGCCGCCGACACCGCCCTGCAGCTGCACGGCGGCTACGGCTACCTGCACGAATACGGCGTGGAGAAGCTCGTCCGGGACCTGCGCGTGCACCGGATCCTCGAGGGCTCCAACGAGATCATGCGCATGATCGTGGGCCGCGGCCTGATCGGCTGACGTCGGGGGCCCCACCCGGTCGCCCCACCCAGCACGGCGCCCCGCGGTCCCCACACGTGACCACGGGGCGCGGTCCGTCGGGGCGGGCTCAGCCGAGCTGCAGCGGGTCCACCCCGGACACGGGCTCGAAGTGCCCGGCCACGTCCTCGGTCGAGACGTCCTCGAGCCGGGCCGGGCTCCACGTCGGATCCTTGTCCTTGTCCACGAGCAGCGCGCGGATGCCCTCGGCCATGTCCGGCTCGCGCATCAGGTGGGTGGCGATCGTGAACTCCTGGCGCAGTGCGTCGGCCACGGTCAGGTCCGCTCCGCGCGCGGCCAGCCGGCGCTGGGCCTCGTGGGCCACGGCGACGGCGGTCGGGGACTTGGTGCGGATGGCCTCGGCGGCCTGCCCCGCGGCCTCGGCGTGCTCCCCGCCCGCGGCGGCGCGCTCGTCCAGGGCGGCGAGGACCTCGGCGGCCGTCTCCCGGTCGTAGACGTCCTCGATCCACTCCCGGCCGGCCACCAGCGCGGAGGCGGGCTGTGCGTCCTCGGCCACCGCGAACCGGGCCAGCACCTCGTCGGCGGCGGCGAAGGCGGCCTCGTCGCGCGCGCCCGCGTCCGCGGCCGGGCCGAGGGCGCCGAACGCCGCGGCGAGGGCCTGCTCGAGCTCGTCCAGCCGGGCGGACTCCACGAAGACGTCCGCCAGGCCCAGGGCCACCGCGTCGGACCCGGAGGCGTGCGCCGAGGTCGCGGCCAGGTGCCGGCCCGCCTGGAAGGGTGCGCGGGCGAGGTGGAAGGAGCCGCCGACGTCGGGGGTGAACCCGATCGCCGTCTCGGGCATGCCGGCGCGCGTCCGCTCGGTGGCCACACGGTGCGAGCCGTGCGCGGACACGCCCATGCCGCCGCCCAGGACGACGCCGTCCATGAAGGCCACGTACGGCTTGGGGTAGGCGGCGATGCGCTCGTTCATCGCGTACTCGTCGCGGAAGAACTCCTCGGCCTCCGCGAACCGCCCCGCCAGGAGGGAGGCGCGCAGGGAGACGACGTCGCCGCCGGCGCACAGTCCCTTCTCCCCGGCGCCGCGGATCAGCACGCCGCGCACGGCGGGGTCCGCGGCCCAGTCGGTCAGGGCCGCGTCGATCGCCCGGACCATGTCCTGCGTCAGCGCGTTCAGGGCGCGCGGACGGTTCAGCGTGATGCGGCCGAGGCCGTCGCGGACCTCGAGGAGCACCTCGTCCGCCGCGCCGTCCTGCCCGGCCGCGGGGGCCGTCGTCGCCGTGGTCTGCGCGTCGCTCATCGGTGCTGCCACCCCGCCTCGCGCTTCGCCGCGAACGCGTCCATGCCCTCCTTCTGGTCCGCCGTGGCGAACGCGGCGTGGAACACGCGGCGCTCGAAGGCGATGCCCTGGGCGAGCGTGGTCTCGAACGCGGCGTTGACGGCCTCCTTGGCCATCCAGGAGGCCGGCTTGGACTTGGACGCGATGGTCGCGGCCACCTCCAGCGCCTCCTCGAGGGCCTTCTCGTCGGCCACCACGCGGGAGACGAGTCCGATGCGCTCGGCCTCCTCCGCCCCGATCATGCGGCCGGTGAGGATCATGTCCATGGCCTTCGCCTTGCCCACGGCGCGGGTCAGGCGCTGGGAGCCGCCCATGCCGGGGATGACGCCGAGGTTGATCTCGGGCTGGCCGAACTTCGCGCCCTCGCCGGCCACGAGCACATCGGCCATCATGGCCAGCTCGCAGCCGCCCCCGAGGGCGTAGCCGGTCACGCACGCCACGATGGGGGTGCGGGCACGGGTGAGCCCGTCCCAGCCGGCGAACCAGTCGGCCGCGTACATCTCGGAGAACTCCTTGGTGGCCATCTCCTTGATGTCCGCACCGGCGGCGAACGCCTTGGGGGAGCCGGAGAGCAGGATCGCCCCGATCTCCGGGTCGGTGTCCAGCTCCTGTACCGCCGCGACGACGGCGCGCATCGTCGCCTCGTTCAGCGCGTTCAGGGCCTTTGGCCGGTTCAGGCGGATGTGGCCGACCCGGCCCTGCCGCTCCACGATGATCGGCGACTCGGCGCCGTCCGGGGTGGTCTGCTCGCTCATGCCTCGCTCCTGTCCGTGTGGGATGCTCGGATGTCCTCGATGATGCCGGAAAAGTCGCGGGCGGCGCCTTCTCCGGCGGCGTACTCGGCGTACTTGGCCTGCGCGAGGCGGCCCAGGTCGGCCGCCACGTCCTGCTCGTCCAGGGCCGCGAGCGCGAGCCCGAGGTCCTTGGCCATCAGGGCGCCGGCGAAGCCGGGCTGGAAGTCCCGGTTCGCGGGGGAGCCGGGGACGGGGCCGGGCACCGGGCAGTTGGTGGTCAGGGACCAGCACTGCCCGGAGGCCTTGCTCATCACGTCGTACAGGGCCTGGTGCTGCAGGCCCAGGCGCTCGCCCAGGACGAAGGCCTCGGCGACGGCGATCTGCGTGACCCCCAGCACCATGTTGTTGCAGATCTTCGCGGCCTGGCCCAGGCCGGCGGCCCCGCAGTGCACGATTCGCGCGCCCATGACCTCGAGCAGCGGCAGCACCTCGGCGTACACCTCGTCCGAGGCGCCCACCATGAAGGCGAGGGTGCCGGCCTCGGCGCCCACCTGGCCGCCCGAGACCGGCGCGTCGGCCGCCCGCATGCCCGCCGCCTCCGCCGCCGCGGCCGCCTCGCGGGCCTCGGCGACGTCGATGGTCGAGCAGTCCAGGAACACGGTGCCGGGCCGGGCGGCGGCGAGCAGGCCGCCGTCGCCGTCCTCACCCCGGTAGACGTCCAGCACCAGGCGTCCGTGGGGGAGCATGGTCAGCACGACGTCGGCCTCCGCGGCCGCCGCGGCCGTGTCCGTGACGGTCTCGACGCCGGCCGCACGGGCCTTCTCGAGGGCCTCGGGGACGAGGTCGAAGCCGAGCACGCGGTGGCCCGCGGCGGCGAGGTTGGCGGCCATGGGGCCGCCCATGTGGCCGAGGCCGAGGAACAGAACGGTGGTCATGGGGTCCTCCTGGTCGGGACGGGCTGCGGGGCGGTCAGGAGCCGGCCGGCATCACGAAGCTGGCGCCCTCGCGCACGCCGGAGGGCCAGCGTGTGGTGACGGTCTTCGTCTTGGTGTAGAACTTCAGCCCGTCCGTGCCGTGCTGGTTCAGGTCGCCGAAGCCGGAGGCCTTCCAGCCGCCGAAGGTGTAGTAGGCGATCGGCACGGGGATCGGCACGTTCACGCCGACCATGCCGGTGTCCACGCGGGTGGAGAAGTCGCGGGCGGCGTCGCCGTCGCGGGTGAAGATGGCCACGCCGTTGCCGAACTCGTGCTCGTTCACGAGCGTGAGCGCCTCCTCGTAGTCCTTCGCGCGGACCACGGAGAGCACCGGGCCGAAGATCTCCTCGCGGTAGATGCTCATCTCCGGGGTGACGCGGTCGAACAGGGTGGCGCCCACGTAGAAGCCGTCCTCGTGGCCCTCGACGACGACGCCCCGGCCGTCCTCGACCAGGTCGGCGCCCGCCTCGACGCCGGCCGCGATGTAGCCCTCGATGCGCTCCTTCGCGTCCTTCGAGACGACGGGGCCGAAGTCCGAGGACGCCTCGAGCGACGGGCCGACCCTGAGGTCCTTGATGCGCTCGCGGAGCAGCGCGATCAGGCGGTCGGCGGTCTCCTCGCCGACCGGGACGGCCACGGAGATCGCCATGCAGCGCTCGCCGGCGGAGCCGAAGGCGGCGCCGACCAGGGCGTCGGCGGTCATCTCGAGGTCCGCGTCCGGCATGACCACGGCGTGGTTCTTGGCCCCGCCGAAGCACTGCGCGCGCTTGCCCATGCGGCCGGCGTGGGCGTAGATGGACTGCGCGATCGGGGTGGAGCCGACGAAGCCGACGGCCTTGACGCGCGGGTCCTCGATGAGCGCGTCCACGGCGGCCTTGTCGCCGTGCACCACGTTGAGGGCGCCGGCGGGCATGCCGGCCTCGAGGGCCATCTCGGCCAGGCGCACCGGGACGGAGGGGTCGCGCTCGGAGGGCTTGAGGACGAAGGCGTTGCCCGCCGCCAGGGCGATGCCGGCCTTCCACAGCGGGATCATCGCCGGGAAGTTGAAGGGCGTGATGCCCACGGCCACGCCGAGCGGCTGGCGGATGGAGTGCACGTCGATGCCGGTGCCCGCGTCGGCGGTGAACTCACCCTTGAGCAGGTGCGGGGCGCCCGCGGCGAACTCCACGACCTCGATGCCGCGCTGGATGTCGCCCTGGGCGTCCGGGAAGGTCTTGCCGTGCTCCTGGGCGAGCACGGTGGCCAGCTCGTCCATGTTCTCGTTGATCAGGTCGACCCAGCGCAGCAGGATGCGGCCGCGGCGCTGCGGGTTCAGCCTCGACCACGCGGCGAAGCCCTCCTCGGCGGAGGCCAGGGCGGCGTCGATCTCCTCGGCGGAGGCCAGCGGCACGCGCCCCGCCACGCCGCCCGTGGCCGGGTGGTAGACGTCGCCGTGCCGGCCGGAGGCGCCCTCGCGCCGCTCGCCGTGCACGAAGTGGGGGATCACGGGGGCGGTCTCGGTGGGCGCGGTCTTCTCGGACATGGGGGCTCCTCGCGGGTCCAGGCGGAAGGCGGACGCCGGGCGGCGCCGCCCACGGCGGGCGGGGCGGGCCCGGCCGTGCGTGTGATCTGGGTTACTCATCCGCTAATCTAAGATGAGAACGTAGGACATGCAACTATCGAACTCGGGGGGTATCCCGAGGAGGAAGGGAGGGTCCGCCCATGGACCTGTCGAACCAGAGCGCGATCGTCACCGGCGGGGCCTCGGGCCTCGGCCATGCCACCGCCCGCCGCCTGGCGGACGCGGGCGCCGCCGTCGTGGTGGTCGACCTGCCGGACCGCGAGGGCGAGACCGTCCGTGCCGACGCCGTGGCCGCCCTCGGCCCCCGCACGCGCTTCGTGACGGGCGACGTCACCGCCGAGGACACCGCCCGGGAGGCCGTGGCCGCCGCGCTGGAGGCCGGGCCGCTGCGGGTGCTGGTCAACTGCGCCGGCGTGGCGACGCCGGGCAAGCTCGTGGGTCGCGACGGGCCGCTGTCCACCGAGGTGCTGAGCCGGGTCCTGGCGATCAACGCGGTCGGCACCGTGTCGATGATGGCCCAGGCCGCCGCCGCGATGAAGGCGCAGGAGCCGCTCGGCGAGGACCGCGGCGTCATCGTCAATACCGCCTCCGTGGCGGCCTACGACGGGCAGATCGGCCAGATCGCGTACTCCGCCTCCAAGGGCGCCGTGGTCGCGCTGACCCTGCCCGCGGCCCGCGAGCTCGCCTCCTCGCAGATCCGCGTGGTCACGATCGCCCCCGGTCTGATGGAGACGCCCATGATGGCCGGCCTGCCCGAGGCCGCCCGCGAGGCGCTGTCCACCAAGACCCCGCATCCGGCCCGCCTCGGCCGGCCCGAGGACTACGCGCTGCTCGTCGAGCAGATCGTGTCCAACCCGTTCCTGAACGGCGAGGTCATCCGGCTCGACGGCGCCGTGCGCCTCGAGCCCCGCTGAGTCGGACGGTCCGGAGGCCGGAGGGCGCGTCAGGAGGAGGTGTGCTCCGCCGTCGCGGGCGCGCCGGCGTCGGGGCCGTCGGCCTGGAAGTCGCCGGCCTCGGCGCGGAACCGGCCGAGGACGTCGATGAGGGTGTCCACGTCCGCCGGACCGAAGCCGGAACGGCCGAAGACCTCGGCGTTGAGCGTCTCCGTGGCGGCGACGGCGACGCGCCGGCCCTCGTCCGTGAGGGCGAGCACGAGCGCGCGGCGGTCCGACTCGTGGGGTGTGCGCTCCACCAGCCCGGCGGCCTCGAGCCGGTCCACCGCATTGGTCACCGAGGTGGGGTGGACCTGCAGGAGCGCGGACGCCTTGGACATCCGCATCCGCTTCTCGCGCGAGAAGTTCAGCAGCGCCAGCAGCTCGTACCGCGCGAAGGTGAGCCCGTAGGGCTTGAGCGCGGCCTGCGCCCGACCCAGCAGGATCTGCTGGGCCCGCATGATCGAGGTGATGGCGGCCATCGGGCGGGCGACGTCACCCCATCCGTGACGCTCCCAGTTCCGGGCGGCCTCCCGGATGGGGTCCTGGGCGAGGGGTGGCTTCTTCATGGCGCTCCAGACTAGCGGCGCACCGGGGGTCCCCCGCCACCGCCGGACACGGACGGGGCGGTGGCGGGGAACGGCCGGTCAGCGCTGCAGGTCCAGGTCCTCCTCCCGGAACTCGGTGCCGTAGCCGTCCGGGGCGGCGCCCGTCTGGGCGCGCTCGACCTCGGCCTTGCGCAGCTCCACGCGGCGGATCTTGCCCGAGATGGTCTTCGGCAGCTCGAGGAACTCGATGCGGCGGATGCGCTTGTACGGGGGCAGCTGGGTGAGCGTGAACCGCAGGATCGCCCGGGCGGTCTCCGCGGTGGGCTCGTGGCCCGGGGCGAGGGTGACGAAGGCCTTCGGCACGGCCAGGCGCAGCTCGTCCGGGGTGGGGACGATCGCGCCCTCCATCACGGCCGGGTGCTTGACCAGCACCGACTCCAGCTCGAACGGGGACACCTTGTAGTCCGAGGACTTGAAGACGTCGTCCGCGCGGCCCACATAGGTCAGCACGCCGTTCTCGTCGCGGCGGGCGATGTCGCCGGTGTGGAACACGCCGTCGCGGAACACCTCGTCCGTCTTCTCCTGGTTGCCGTAGTAGGACTTCAGCAGGCCCACCGGACGCGGGTCCAGGCGCAGGCAGATCTCGCCCTCCTCGGCCTCCTGGCCCGTGAGCGGGTCGAGCAGGGTGACGTCCATGCCGGGCAGCGGGCGGCCCATGGAGCCGATGACGACCTTCTGGCCCGGGGTGTTGGCGATCTGCAGGGTGGTCTCGGTCATCCCGAAGCCGTCGCGGATCGTGGTGCCCCACGCCTTGTGCACCTGGTCGATCACCTCGGCGTTGAGCGGCTCGCCCGCGGAGATGGTCTTGGTCGGCGGGGTCGTCAGCTGCGCCAGGTCCGCCTTGATGAGCATGCGCCACACGGTGGGCGGGGCGCAGAAGCTCGTGACGCCGTAGCGCTCCATGTTGGCCATCAGGGCCGCGGGGTCGAACTTGCGGGCGTTGTGCACGAAGATCGTGGCCTCCGCGATCCACGGGGCGAAGAAGTTGGACCACGCGTGCTTGGCCCAGCCCGGGGAGGCCACGTTGAGGTGCACGTCGCCCGGCTCCAGACCGATCCAGTAGAGCGTCGTGAGGTGGCCGACCGGGTACGAGGTGTGGGTGTGCTCCACGAGCTTCGGCTTCGAGGTGGTGCCCGAGGTGAAGTAGAAGAGCAGCGTCTCGTCGGCGGGGGTCGGCTCGGCCGGGGTCAGCTCGGTGGCGGCGTCGTCGGCGTCGTCGTAGGAGAGCACGGTGTGGCCGGCGACCTCGGGGGCGCGGCGCGCCGGGCCCTCCGCGAAGACGCCCGGCACGTGCACCAGGTGCAGGTCCTCGCCGACGCCGGCGAACTTGGCCAGGTCCTCGGCGCCGGCCACGGCCCACGCGGCGCCGGCGCGCGTCACGCGGTCCTCGAGGTCCCCGGAGGTCATCTGCGTGGTGGTGGGCACCATGACCACCCGCAGCTTGATGCAGGCGAGCATGAACTCCCACAGCTCCACCTGGTTGTTCAGCATCAGGATGAGGCGGTCGCCGCGGCGCAGGCCCTGCGCGGAGAGCCAGTTCGCCACCCGGCTGGAGGCCGCGGAGAGCTCGGCGAAGGTGCGTTCGGTGCTGCGCCCGTCGTCCTCGGCGATGATCAGCGCCGGCACGTCCGCGCGGGCCGGGTCCTGGGCCAGGCGGTCGAACCAGTCGAAGCCGAAGTTGAAGTGCTCGAAGCGGGGCCACTCGAACTCGGCGCGGGCGCGCTCATAGTCGGTCTGGCACTCGACCAGCAGGTCGCGGGCCGCGCGGAACACCTCCGTCGGTGACGGGGCGGCGACGGCGGTGGGGTCCTGGACGGTCATGGGTCCCTCCTCGGGATGGCTGCTGAACGGATCCTTGGCCGGGGGCCTGTGATCTGGAACACTACTGGCAGACCTGGATAGTTGGAAGTCCTACAGTCGGATTCGCGGCGAAACCGCCCGCCGTCGTCGGACCGCCCCCGAAGGAGAGCCATGACCGCCATCGCCGACCGCCCCGTCCCCGACTCCGGCGCGCCCGCCGTCCCCCCCGGCCTGCCCCACGTGGACCTGCTGCGCCTGCGGGACCGCCTCGAACCGGTCGAGCGTGCCCGGCTCGACGCGATCGAGGACCACCTGCAGACCCGCGTGCGGCCACACCTGACCCGCTACTGGGACGCCGAGGAGTTCGCGTTCGACCTGCTGCCGGGCCTGGCCGAGCTGGGTCTGGGGCGCCTCGTCCTGGACGGCTCGTCCTCGCTGTTCCAGCAGCTCGTGCACGCGGAGATCGCCCGTGTGGACCTGTCCCTGTCCGCCCTCGTGGGCATCCACAACGAGCTCAACCTCGGCATGATCGCCGGCCTGGGCTCAGAGCGTCAGAAGGCCACGTGGCAGGGGCGCCTCGAATCCTTCGACGCCCTGGGCGCGTTCTGCCTCACCGAGCCGGACCACGGCTCGGACATCGCCGGAGGCCTCGCCACCACCGCCACCCGCGACGGCGACGAGTGGGTCATCCGCGGCGCCAAGCGCTGGATCGGGGCCGGCACGATCGCCGACGTCGCGCTCGTCTGGGCGCGCGACACCGCCGACGGCGAGATCAAGGGCTTCGTGGTGCCCACCGACACCCCCGGCTACGAGGCCACCAAGATCAGCGGGAAGATGGGCCTGCGGATCATGCAGAACGCGGACATCACCCTGGACGTGCGCCTGCCCACGGACGCGATCCTGCCCGGCGCCACCACCTTCGCCGCCACCCGCGCCCTGCTGCGCGACTCGCGCATGTGGGTCGGCTGGCAGGGCGTCGGCGCGCAAATGGGCGTGCTGGACGTGCTGCGCTCCTACGCGCTGCGGCGGCAGCAGTTCGGTCGCCCGCTGGCCGCGTTCCAGCTGATCCAGGCCCAGATCGCCGAGGTCGCCGGCAACCTGGCCGCCTCCGCCGGGATGATGCTCCAGGTGGACGCCCTGCGGCAGGAGGGGCGGATGGAGATGATGCACGCGGCGATGGCCAAGGCCACCTCGACCCGGCTGGCCCGGTCCTCGGCGGCGCTCGCCCGCGACGCCCTCGGCGGCAACGGCCTGCTCACGGAGCACGAGATCGCCAAGATCATGGGGGACGTGGAGGCCATCTACTCCTACGAGGGCTCCTACGGCATGAACACCCTGATCGTGGGGCGTGCCCTCACGGGCGTCTCGGCCTTCGTGTGAGCCACGCGTCCTGCAGGTCCTGGATCAGCGGGCGGTGGGCGATGAGCAGCAGCACGCCGGCGACCGGGATGACCACCTCGAAGCCCAGCCAGAGGTAGCCGGCCGCGCCCGCCACCCCGCCCAGGAAGAACAGGGCCACGAGCAGCGCCAGCAGTCCCACGCGCCGCGGTTCCCCGACGACGGGGGCCGCGGCCGCGGGCGCGTTGCGGTACAGGATCTTGCCGAGCTCGACGCCGATGTCCGTGACCATGCCCGTCACGTGCGTGGTGCGGATCGGCCACGCCCCGATGCGGGTGATCAAGGCGTTCTGCAGGCCCATGGTGAAGCACAGCACGGCCACCACGACCAGCGGCCGGTGCGCATCGCGGACGTGCTCGGCGAGCAGGCCGAACACCAGCATGCCGACGCCCTCGAGCAGGAGGATGTTGGCGTAGCGCGAGCGGAGGCCGTTGACCCGGCCCCAGTTGAACACCAGCGCGCAGACGACCGCGCCCAGGATGAACATGGCCAGCGCGAGCAGGCCCGTGCCGACCAGACCCGGGGCGTGGAGGACCGCCGCGTCCGCCATGGACGCCACGATCCCCGTCATGTGGGACGTGTACGTGGCCACGGCGACGAAGCCCACGGAGTTGAGGATCCCCGCGATCGCGGTCAGCACCAGCGCCAGGTGGGTGTTGCGGCGCACGGTGCGCTCGGGGGCGCACAGGTTGAGCACCCCGCCATCCTACGACCGGACGCCGCCGTCGGCGCCGACGCGGGAGGCGCTGTCGTCGACGCCTCCCTCACCGTGCCCGGGCTCAGTAGCTGGAGTAGCCGTCCTCCGACAGGGTGTGCTTCTCGTCGCCGGTGATGGCGGGGTTGAACACCGAGATCAGGTGCATGTCCTCGGTGCCGCCGCGCAGGTCGTGCGGCTCGTGGTCCGGCAGGACGTAGATGACACCCGGCGTGATCTCGTGGACGGTGCCGTCCGGCTCCACCACGGAGCCGTTGCCCGCGATGCAGTAACAGGCCTCCTTGTGGTTGCGGTACTGGAGCTTCGAGGACGATCCGGCGCGCACGATCGTGTGGGCGACGGCGAAACCCATCTCGTCCTTCGCGGTGATGAGGCGTTCGGAGGTGCCTCCGCCCCACTCGACCTTCTCGACGTCGTTCCGGCTACGGGTGTACATGGCGTTCCTTTCGGCGAGCTCTGCGGGTCGGGCAAAGGGCCGTAGCCCTGGCTCCATCGTAGGGATGCCCGTCTCAGACCATAAGGGGCAACACGTGGGGGCTCATATGGGATGAAATAGTCCAGATCCACTATGATGTGTATCATACCCGGCATACGCTTCATCTTGACCCATGCGGGCCGGAGATGGAGGAGACGCGATGGCAACGCAGGCGAGGGATGGCCGGTTCTCCAATGAGGTGTTGCCCCAAGACGAGAGGCCTAGTCGTTTCGGTCCGGGGCTAATCATCGCCGCGTCCTTCATCGGGCCGGGGACCATCACAACCTCCATCGTTACCGGAGCCGAGCAGGGATTCGTCCTGGCCTGGGCTGTCGTCTTCTCAATTTTGGCCACCATCGTCTTGCAGGAGATGTCGGGACGGTTGGGCCTCGCGACCCGCATGAGTCTCGGACACGCTCTGCGCGAGGTGTTCTCCTCGGTGCCGGCACGACTTGTCATGGCGATCCTCGTCGTCGCGGCGATCGGCATCGGAGGGGCGTCCTACGCCGGTGGTGACACAGTCGGCACCGCCCTCGCCTTGACTAGTGTGACCGGACTCAGTCAGCCCGTGGTCGTCATCGGGATCGTCCTCACGATCGGCATTCTGCTCTGGACAGGCAGCTACAAACTGATCGAGCGGGTGCTGACCGTCATGGTCGGGTTATTGGGGCTGCTGTTCATCGTCACTGCAGTCCTAGTTCAGCCTCCGATCGGCGACCTCTTGATGGGCATGTTCATTCCCCGGCTGCCACCCGGCACGGCGTTGCTGGCGGTCGCACTGATCGGGACCACCGTGGTCCCTTACAACCTCTTCCTGCACGCGAGTTTGGTGCAGGAGAAATGGGGGCCGGGTCTGGATTCGCGGGAATCTCTCCGAGCGGCGAGGACGGACACGGCGGTGTCGATCTCCGTCGGAGGTGTAATCACTCTGGCCGTGATGGCGACGGCGTTCGGTGGGATGTACGTCAAGGGCATGCAGGCCGAGACCGGTCGGGACCTCGCCTCCGCCCTGGAACCCCTCCTCGGGGACGCGGCTGGCTGGGTGTTCGCGGCGGGCATGTTCGCGGCCGGGTTCACGTCCGCCGTAGCCGGCCCGCTCGGCGCGGCGTACGCGATTGCCGGCACACTGGGCCAGGACACCGATCTGCGCAGCGTCCCTGCTCGCATCGTGTGGGGCGCAGTCCTTGCGATCGGTGCCCTCATTGCCCTGACGGGAACGAATCCCACGGAGGTCATCGTCATCGCACAGGCGGCGAACGGGCTTCTCCTGCCCATCGTGGCCGTATTCCTGATGGTCGTGATGAACAGTCGTCGGCTGATGGGCTCGCATCGGAACGGCCCACTGGCCAACGCCCTGGGAGGGCTTGTCTGTCTTGTCGTCATCGGGCTCGCGGTTTACCAGCTGGGCGGGCTTGCCGGGCTGTGGGATTGAGGCCCGGCGATGACGCGCGCCGCCGAATGACGTCCCTTACCGACTGTCGTGAGCCGACGGCATGCGACTGAGTCATTCCTCCCGTCACCCGTTTCCTGAACGAAAGCGCTTCGACACGCCGCCGTTTCATCAACGAAAGACCTCGACACGCCCCGTCCGGCCCCTCCCGGTCGCCCTGTGACGCGGCCTACACGTGTGGGATACTGGCGGCACGCCGCATGCCCCGCGCGGGAGAGCGTCGGCGCGCGTCCTGCCCCGGCCGGCCGCGTGAGCAGGCCGCCGAAGGAGCAAACCCTCCCCGGGAATCTCTCAGGCATCCGTACCGCGTGGGGTCAGGCGCTCTGGAAAGCGTCTCACTCCGCCGCGCCCGCGTCCGGACCGAGACCACCGACGGTGCAAGCCGCCCACCCGGGCGTCGGAAACTCTCAGGTCCATGACAGAGCGGGGAGGAGCAGACCCACGCCGTGACCACGGCAGGATCCCCCCGGAGGTACCCCGTGACCAGCCCCCAGACCACCGAGAGCACGACCGCGCTGCCCCACGAGCGCATCGAGCCCAAGGACGCCGCCTCGGCCCCCTTCGTGGCCCGCCACATCGGCCCGCGCCCCGCGGACGTCGAGCACATGCTGCAGACCCTGGGCTACGACTCGCTCGAGGCCCTCGTGGACACCGCCGTCCCCGCCGGCATCCGCCAGCCGAAGCCCCTCGAGCTGCCCGCCCCGCTGACCGAGTCCGCGGTCCTGGAGCAGCTGCGCGAGATCGCCGGCCGCAACGTCATGAAGACCCAGATGATCGGGCAGGGCTTCTCGGACACCGTCACCCCGGGCGTCATCCTCCGCAAGGTGCTGGAGAACCCGGCCTGGTACACGGCCTACACGCCGTACCAGCCGGAGATCTCCCAGGGCCGCCTCGAAGCCCTCCTGAACTACCAGACGATGGTCCAGGACCTCACCGGCCTGGACATCGCCAACGCCTCTCTGCTGGACGAGGCCTCCGCCGCCGCCGAGGCCGTGCTCCTCATGCACCGCGCCAACCGCCGCAGGACCGACGGCGTCACCCTCCTCGACGCGGACCTCTTCCCGCAGACCCTCTCCGTGGTGCGCCTGCGCGCCGAGGCCGTGGGCATCGACGTGCGCGTGGCCGACCTCTCCGCAGGCATCCCGGAGGACGTCCGCGCCGAGGTCGAGGAGAAGGGCCTGTGCGGCGTCGTGCTGCAGCAGCCCGGCGACTCCGGCCGCATCCACGACCACGCCGCCGTCATCGCGCAGGCCAAGGAGGCCGGCGCCCTCGTGACCGTCGCCGCGGACATCCTCTCCCTCGCCCTGATCACTCCGCCCGGGGAGCAGGGTGCGGACATCGCCGTCGGCTCCACGCAGCGCTTCGGCGTGCCCCTGTTCTTCGGCGGCCCCCACGCCGCCTACATGGCCGTGAAGGAGGGCCTGCAGCGCAGCATGCCGGGCCGCCTCGTGGGCGTCTCCCACGACGACGCCGGCAAGCCCGCCTACCGCCTCGCCCTCCAGACGCGCGAACAGCACATCCGGCGCGAGAAGGCCACCTCCAACATCTGCACCGCCCAGGCGCTGCTCGCGATCGTCGCCTCGATGTACGCCGTCTACCACGGCCCCCAGGGCATCGCCCGCATCGCCCGCCACGCCCACGCCCAGGCCGTCCGCCTGGCGGAGGCGCTGCGGGCCGGTGGCGTCGAGGTCGCCGAGGAGCACTTCTTCGACACGATCACCGTCCGCGTGCCCGGCCGGGCCGAGCAGGTCCTGCAGGCCGCCGAGGAGAACGGCGTGAACCTGCGCCTGGTGGACGCGGACACCCTGCGGATTGCCGCCGATGAGACCACCGTCGACGCCGACCTCGTGGCCGTCCTGACGGCGTTCGGCCTGGACGCGGGCTCCCTGCCGGCCTCCGCGCACGAGGGCGCCGTGGCCACCCCGGCCGTGCCGGAGTCGCTGCGCCGCTCCTCCGCGTTCATGACGCACCCGGTGTTCAACACCCACCACTCGGAGACGAAGATGCTGCGCTACCTGCGCCGCCTCTCCGGCTACGACCTGGCGCTGGACCGCACCATGATCCCGCTGGGCTCGTGCACCATGAAGCTCAACGCCACCGCGGAGATGGAGGCCATCTCCTGGCCCGAGTTCTGCTCCATCCACCCGTTCGCGCCCGACCACCAGACCGAGGGCTGGCGGTTCCTGATCGCGGACCTGGAGTCCAAGCTCGCCGAGATCACCGGCTACGCGGGCGTCTCGGTGGCCCCGAACGCCGGCTCGCAGGGTGAGTTCGCGGGCCTGTGGGCCATCCGCCAGTACCACCTGGCCCGCGGCGAGGGCGAGCGGGACATCTGCCTGATCCCGGCCTCCGCCCACGGCACCAACGCGGCCTCGGCCGTGCTGGCGGGGCTGAAGGTCGTCGTCGTCGCCACCGCCGACGACGGCACGATCGACGCCGCCGACCTGGGCGCCAAGATCGCGGCCAACGAGGGCCGCATCGCGGCCATCATGATCACCTACCCCTCCACGCACGGCGTGTACGACGCCGACGTCAAGGAGGTCTGCGCCACGGTGCACGCCGCGGGCGGCCAGGTGTACATCGACGGCGCCAACCTCAACGCGCTCGTGGGCCTGGCCCAGCCGGGCGAGTTCGGCGGAGACGTCTCCCACCTGAACCTGCACAAGACGTTCTGCATCCCGCACGGCGGCGGGGGCCCGGGCGTGGGCCCCGTGGCGGTGGGCGAGCACCTGGTGCCGTACCTGCCCTCCCGCGAGGCCCTGATGACCGCGGCCCCGCACGGCTCGGCCGGCGTGCTGCCCATCTCCTGGGCCTACATCCACCTGATGGGCGCCGAGGGCCTGCGCTCCGCCACCGCGCACGCGCTGCTGGGCGCCAACTACATCTCCCGCCGCCTCGCGCCCCTCTACCCGACGCTGTACACGGGCAACGACGGCCTCGTGGCGCACGAGTGCATCCTCGACCTGCGCGAGCTCACGGCCCGCACGGGCGTGACCGCCGAGGACGTGTGCAAGCGCCTCATCGACTACGGGTTCCACGCCCCCACCCTGGCGTTCCCCGTGGCCGGCACGCTCATGGTGGAGCCCACCGAGTCCGAGGACCTCGAGGAGATCGAGCGGTTCATCGAGGCGATGGAGGCCATCCACGCCGAGATCACCGCCGTCACCCCGGAGACCGTGGCGGACTCCGTCCTGCGTCGCGCCCCGCACACCCTCAACGTCCTGATGGCCGACGAGTGGGATCGCCCCTACTCGCGCGCCCAGGCGGGCACGCCGGTGCCGAGCCTGCGTCTGGACAAGTACCTGCCGCCGGTGGGCCGCATCGACGGCGCCTACGGCGATCGCAACCTCGTGTGCTCGTGCCCGCCGCCCGAGGCGTTCGAGGGCGCCGTGGCCGACACCGCCGACGAGGACTGAGAGGATCACCCCCATGAGCGATTCGACGCGCAACTCCCCGCTGCACCCGGTCCACGAGGCCGCGGGCGCCACGTTCACGGACTTCGGCGGCTGGAACATGCCCCTGAAGTACGGCTCCGAGCTGGCCGAGCACAAGGCCGTCCGCACCTCCGCAGGCCTGTTCGACCTCTCCCACATGGGCGAGATCCGGGTCACCGGCCCGGAGGCCGGGGCCATGCTGGACCACGCCCTCTCGAGCGTGCTCTCCACGTTGAAGCCCGGCCGCGCCAAGTACGCCCTGTGCCTGACGGACGCCGGCACCGTCCTCGACGACACGATCGTCTACCGGATGGACGACGGCGAGGCCGGCTCCGAGCCCGACTACCTGGTGGTGCCCAACGCTGGCAACATCGCCGCGGTCCACACCGCCCTGAACCAGCGGGCGTCGGGCTGGGACGCCGTCGTCGAGGACGAGTCCTCGACCACCGCCCTCGTGGCCGTGCAGGGCCCGCAGGCCGAGAGGATCCTCGCCCGGGCCATGCCGGAGGCCGCGGCGCAGCTGGCCGAGCTGAAGTACTACGGCCACCTGACCCTGACCGTGCCCACGGACGCCGGTGACGTCATCGCCGTCGTCGCCCGCACCGGCTACACCGGTGAGGACGGCTTCGAGCTGTTCCTGCCCGCCGCCTCCACCGCCGAGGCCGGCGACCGCGGCTCCGCCGTGTGGAACACGATGCTCTCGGCCGCGGACGAGGCGGGCGTGGAGCTGACGCTGTGCGGGCTCGCCTCGCGGGACTCGCTGCGCCTCGAGGCGGGCATGCCGCTCTACGGCAACGAGCTGGACACCGGGCACCAGCCGCACGCCTCTGGCGTCGGCTTCGCGGTGCCCGCGAGCAAGGAGGCCGACTTCGTCGGACGATCCGCGCTGGTCGGCAGGGACGACGTCGAGGAGGTCCTCGTGGGGCTGCAGGGCGCGGGTCGGCGTGCCGCCCGGCACGGTTACGCCGTGCTGGACGAGTCCGGCGAGCGGGTGGGCGAGGTGACCTCGGGCGCCCCCAGCCCGACCCTCGGACACCCCATCGCCCTGGCCCGTGTCCGCCGCGACGTGGCCGCCGAGGGCACGTCCCTGCAGGTGGACCTGCGCGGCCGCGGCGAGCCGTTCACCGTGGTGGCCACGCCGTTCTACCGCCGGGAGCGCTGAGCCCGACGCAGCCGTCCCTCGGCCCGCCGCTCGGCGGTCCCGGGGCCCTTCGCTAGACTCGGGCTCCGGGCCGTCGTCGCGGCCCCCCGTCCCGCCGTCCACCTGCAGGAAGTCCGCATGACTCACGTCGCCGCCCGTGCCCGGGTCCCCCTGAAGGGGCTGCTGGTCTTCCTCGCCGTCGCCGCCGTCCTGCTCCTGCTGGGCATCGTCACCGTCCTCCGCGGCGTGGCCGCCGACGCCGCCCGCGTGGACATCGTCACCGTGCTGGACGGCAACACCGTGGTGGTGAACCAAGGCGGCACCGAGCGGACCGTGGTCCTCGCCGGCGTCACGAGCGCGGGCCGCAACCCGGAGGGCCTCAAGGTCGGCCCCAACCTCTGCATGGGGGAGGAGTCCTACTCCTGGCTGCGTGATCGGCTCCCGCAGGGGGCGACCGCGAGCATGACCACCTCGGACGAGGGCGCGCCCGAAGGGATGGAGAGCGCGGTCATCTCGATCGGCGGCGGCACCGTCAACGTGGCCATGGCGGAGGCCGGCATGGCCGCCCCCACGGATGTCGCCGTCGGCAAGCGCCTGGCGGAGGAGATCGCCCAGGCCAATCAGGAGGCCGTGGGTCGCGGCGTGGGGCTCTACGACATCGAGGAGCCCTGCACGTACCAGAACCGGCTCTACGAGGCCCAGTTCGCCCTGGAGCAGATCCCGGAGGACGCGGAGGCGTCCCTGACGAAGATCGACGAGCGAGCGGTGGAGTACGCGGCCGGCCTGGACCAGGTGCGCCTGGTGCAGCAGGAGATCCGGGCCCTCGACCCGGAGAACGGCACGTTCGCCGACCTCGCCTACGGGCCGGCCAAGGAGTCGCTCCTGGCCGAGGCGGACCCGGTGGTGGAGCACGGGATGCAAGTCCTGAAGGACCTCAACACGCGGCGCAACGAGATCGCGGCCCGTGGCTGACCCCGCCGCGCTCAGTCCAGGGCGAGGGTGACGAGCCCGAGCTGGGCCGCCCGGATGATCAGCTGGACGCGGTCGCGGACCTCCAGCTTGGCCATGATCCGCGTGAGGTTGGCCTTGACCGTGGACTCGGAGACGAAGAGGTTCGCGGCGATCTCCGGGTTCGACTGACCCCTGGCCAGCAGCCGCAGCACGCCCAGCTCCCGCTCGGTGAGGTCGGAGCCGTCGGGGCTGCCGGGCTGCACCGAGGTGGGGCCCACCGTCGGCCGGTCCCGCTCGATCGAGGCGAGCAGCTTGGTCGCCACGGCGGGGGAGAGCACGGACTCGCCGCGATGGACGGCCTGAATGGCGCCCAGGATGGCCGGCGGCTCCGCGTCCTTGAGGAGGTAGCCGCCCGCTCCGGCGCGCAGGGCCGGCACGAGATAGTCCTCGGACGTGAACGTGGTGATCGCCAGGACCCGGATCGCGGGGTGGGTCTCCTTGATCCGGCGTGTGGCCTCCACCCCGTCCATCAGGGGCATCTGCATGTCCATCAGGACCACGTCCGGCTCGATGGCGGCGCACGCCTCCACGGCTTCGACGCCGTTGGCGACCACACCCACGCAGGTCATGCCGGGGGCAGAGTCGACGAGCACGCGGAGCGCGCCGCTCATGAGCGGCTGGTCGTCGGCGATCAGGATGCGCAGCTCTTCGGACACGCAGGTCAGCGTAACCGGTGCTGTGGCGCATGCCACCTTGTCGGCGTCGGGGCGAGGCCGGGGTGCCCGCCGGCCGTCATCTGCGCCATGCCGCGGCGCGGCCTGTGCGCGGCGTGCACCATTTGTGACGGGCGTCATACATACTGGGGCCATGAAGACTCGCGCTCTCCTCGCTTCCGCTCTCCTTCTCGCCTCCACCCTCGTCGGCGCTCCGGCCGCCGCCGCCTCGGCGGCCTCGGCCGAGGACGACGTCGTCACGCCCCTGGGCCTCTCCAAGGGCACTGCGGAGTGGACCTGTCGCCACTTCGGCATCTGGTGCGACTGACCCCGGGTCGGCCCGCCCCTGATGCCTGATTCGAGCCCATCGATCCCCTCCGTCCGGAGCGGCGCGCCCTCCCGGGCGCGCCGCTCCTCGTCGTGGCGTCAGCCGCGCAGCCTGCGGTGGGGCGCGTTCTGGGCCGCGGCGCCGCTGAGCCGCGTCTATCTCGCCTTCGGGTCGGCCTTCCTGCTCGCCTCGACCGCGTCCGACATCGGTCTTTTCGGCCCGGGCCACGGCGCCATCCCGGTCCTGGACGGGATCGCCATCGCGTCGGCGACCAGCGCCTTCCTCGCCCAGTGGTGGCGCAGCACGGTGGGCTTCGCCCTGCTCCTGCCCGGGGCCGTCGCGACCGTCGTCGGCGGTTCCGAGGTGCTCTTCGCCGTCGTCGCGCCCGTGGTCCTCGGGGCCGTCGCGGCGACCGCCCGTTCCTGGGGGTTCGTCGTCACGGCCGCCGTCCTGGCACTGACCTGGGGCGTCGCCCAGCCGTTCGCGGTGGGTCAGTCGAACGCGACGTGGTTCATCCTGCTGCTCATGTCCATGGGCCTCGGCGGCGGGCTCTTCATCCGCGAGAGCTTGGCCCGGCGGGAGCGGGATCGCCGCCGGGTGTTCGAGGCGGAGGAGCGGGCCCGGCTGGCCGCCGAGGCCGAGCGTCGCTCCCTGGCCCGCGACCTGCACGACGTGGTCGCGCACAACCTCACGATCATCTCGATGCAGGCTCGGACGGCACGCTACCTCGGCGCCCCGGAGGCGGCTCAGGGCGTGCTGGACGTGGTGGGGGACTCCGCGAAGGACGCGCTGCGGGACCTGCGGCGCATGCTCTCCATCCTCCAGGAGGACGGGATCGTGGACCCGAGCGGTGAGCCGGGCGCCGCGGGGGGCGCGGACGGGGCGACGTCCGCGGATCCGGTGCTGTCCGTGGCCCAACTGGCCGAGGAGCTGCGCAGTCTCGGAATGACGGTGGAGACGGACGTCCGCTGCGACCAGAACGCGATGCCGATCTCCGTGCGCTCCACCCTGCACCGGGTGCTCCAGGAGGCCACCACGAACGTCGCCAAGCACGCCGGCGAGGGCGCGCGCGTGTGCATCGAACTCCGCGACGCGGGGCCGGACGTGGTGCTCGAGGTGGAGAACACCGTCACCGAGCGGTCCGGCCCGCCGCAGTGGAACTCCTCCGGTGTGGGCCTGAACTCCATGCGGGATCGCGTGGCCACCTTCGGCGGCACGATCGAGGCCGGGCCGGGGGGCTGGGGGTGGCGGGTGCGCGCGGTGCTCCCCAGGTCCGTCTGACGAGGCCGACGCCGTCGCAGCGGCGGACCAGACCCATGTGACCTGCATCACATCAGGGCCCGAAAGTCTGCACCTTCCGCCACTGTCGGGGGCGCCGTCGTCCCTCCTAGAGTGGGTCATGCCCCATTGAGACGGTGCACAGTGCGAATCACGAGCCGGGATACATGCCTGAGGGGATGCGGGCCCCGGACGCGGTTCCGAGAAGGACGATGGCCATCCGGCCATCGTCCTTTTCGTTGTCGGGCGTGCTCAGGCCGGCTCGGCGGGCGACGGCTCCGGGGTGACCGTGCGGACGAGGGGACGGGCCGCCGTCCGGCCCAGGGCCATGAGCACGGCGGCCGGGAAGCCGATCACCGGGATGAGCATCGGCAGGATGCCCGCAGCGCCCTGCGTGAGCACCACCAGGCCGTAGAGCATGCCGATCAGCGCGTATGCCAGCACGTGGACCCACTGGTTGAGCACGTGCCGGAACGCCCAGTTCACGAGCAGGCACAGCGGCAGCCCCACCACCAGCCCGGCGACCCCGACCACCGTCAGCAGCGGTGTCAGGCTGCCGAAGGCCTGCAGGCCCGGGACCACGGCCAGGATCGCCACCACGGCGGCCATCACGAGGTTGGGCAGCAGCCAGGCCACGAGGAACCCGTTCAGTCCCATGCGCAGCTGCGGGCGGGGGCCGGAACGGGCCGCGCGGCGACGGGCACGGGCGGCGGACGCGACCGGGGCGGGGGTGGTCATGGCGGGAACTCTCCGGGAGGGGGATCGACGACGTCGGGCGGGTCCCCACTGTAGTGGGCCGGGCTGGACGGGCCCCGGGAGAGTTCCCGGTCAGGCGCGCCGGTCGCCGTCCACGTGGAAGGCCAGGTC
The DNA here is from genome assembly GCF_053627955.1 of Micrococcus sp. 093350064-1. Classification (NCBI taxonomy): domain Bacteria; kingdom Bacillati; phylum Actinomycetota; class Actinomycetes; order Micrococcales; family Micrococcaceae; genus Micrococcus; species Micrococcus sp. 093350064-1. The sequence continues at coordinate 57,009 of NZ_JBSEYU010000008.1, read as the reverse complement.
CTCGACGCCGGGGAAGGACTCGATCTCCTGGAACGCGTCCCAGGCGTCGCTGTCCGCCTCGGCGTCCGCGGGCAGGGTCACCGTCAGGGCGCCGATCTCCCCGTCGATCACCTGCAGGCGCAGCTCGAGCTCGTGTCCTCCGGCGGATCCGGAGGCGAAGCGGCCGCGGACGGGCCAGACGCAGTCGTTCGGCACCGCGCGCCGGACGTCGTCGTCGGTCTGGACGACGAGCGGCACCCAGTCCGGGACCTCGCCGGCTTCACGGATGGCCTCGGCCACCGATGCGACGGTGCGCGCGTGCGGCAGCTGGGAGCGCAGCGCCTCAGCCCCGGGCAGGTCCCGGCCCTCGGCCAGCGCCGGGTCGAGCAGGGTCTCGAGCAGCACGCGCACCTCGACCGGCAGCTCGGCGGTGGCCTCCGGCTCGACCTCGTCGACCGGGTCCTCGTCCAGGCCGGCGGGTCCGGTGACGGCGAGTTCGACGGCGTCGCGGCGGGTCCGGCGGGCGTCCTCGTTGGCCAGCAGCATCGCCAGGGAGGCCGCTGCGGCCAGCGCGACGCGCGGGGCGGGGACGCCGACCCGCTGGAGCCCGCGCACCAGGGCACCGTCGATCCGGTCGTTCAGGCCGGTGGCACGCAGCGTGACCGCCGCGACCGCGCCGCCGACGGCCAGCCCGCCGAGCCCGCGCAGGGCACGCGCGGCGGGGGAGGGGGCCACCTCGCCGTCGGCGATCGCGGCGGTGTGGAGGGCGTTGGCGGTCTCGGCCGCGAGGACCGTGCCGCTGACGGCGGCCTCGAGCTCTGCGAGGGCCCGACGCTCGCGCCCTCGGCGGGCGTGCGGATCCAGCAGGGTGAGCCCGCCGACCGCGGCCGCCGCCGCCAGCCCGTAGAGCCGGCCGCCCGGGGCGAGGGCGCGCTGGCGCAGCGCGGGGAAGACGGCCTCGACGCCGTCGACGGGAACGGACGACGCCGAGTGGTGGACCTCGCCGGGGGCGGAAGGGGCGGGGGAGGGGAGCTTCATGCCCCCAGTGTGGCGCACCGCCCGGCTCAGGACGAGTCAGCGGCCCACGTGCGCGCTCAAGCGGAGCGCAGGCCGCCCTGCCACAGGGCGGCGAACGGCGTGCGGCCCTCCACCGCCTGCGCGATGCCGGCTCGCACGAACTCCTTGGCGCGGCGCGCGGCCTCGAGCGTGGTGGCACCCTTGGCCAACTCGGCGGTGACGGCGGCGGCGAGCGAGCAGCCCGCACCAGAGACGCCGGACTGGCCGATCTTCGGGGCGGAGAGCACCTCCACGGTGTCCCCGTCCACGAACACGTCCACGGCGTCCGGGCCGGGCAGGTGCATCCCGCCCTTGGCCAGGACGGCCGCGCCGGAGATCTCGTGGATGCGCCGAGCGGCCGCCGTCAGGTCCTCGACCGAGCGCACGGTCATGCCGGAGAGCTGCTCCGTCTCGAAGTGGTTCGGGGTGGTGAAGGTGGCCAGCGGCAGCAGCTCGGCCTTGAGCGCCTGGTCCGTGTCCAGGGCGTGGCCCGGCTCCTGGCCCTTGCAGATGAGCACGGGGTCCAGGACCACGTGGTCCCACTCGGCGCGGCGCAGGGCCGCGGCCGAGGTGCGGATGACCTCCGGGGAGCCCTGCATGCCCAGCTTCACGGTGCGCAGCCGCTCCGGGTAGTCGCCCTGGATGGCGTCGAGCTGCTGCTGGAGGATCTCGGTGGGCACGGGGAAGAAGCGGTGGTTCCAGTCGTCCTCCGGGTCGAAGGAGACGATGCAGGTCAGCGCCACGATGCCGAAGACGCCGAGTTCCTGGAACGTCTTGAGGTCGGCCTGGGCGCCGGCGCCGCCGGTGGCCTCGGACCCGGCGATGGTCAGGGCGAGCGCGGGGGCGGAGGCGGAGTGCTGGGGGGAGTGAGCGGTCTGGGGCATGCGCCCATGGTAGGACCGACCCCGGACGGGAAGCGCCCGACGGCCGGCGGTGTTCACCGGGGAACGAGGGTCCTCGGACCCGGAGCGTCCGCCCGGGCGCCCCGAGCGACCCGCGAAGGACGGGGACGGACGTGCTCGAGTTCCTCACCGGCACGGGCCTGGCCACCTCGGCCGGGCTCAACGCCTACATCCCCCTGCTCGCCCTGGGTCTGCTGGACCGGTTCACGGGGCTCGTCGACCTGCCCGCGGGGTGGACGTGGCTCTCCGCCGACGCCTCCCTCTGGATCCTCGGCGCCCTGCTCGCGCTCGAGCTCGTCGCGGACAAGATCCCCGGGGTGGACGCGGTCAACGACGTCGTCCAGACGGTCGTGGGAGCCGACACGGTCACGGTGGGGGCCGCCGCGCCCGTGCTCTCGGCGGCCGAGGACGTCTCGGCGGCCGGCCTCGTCGCGGCCGCGCTGTTCCTGCCGGTGCTGGTCGCCGTGCTGGTGGTCGCCGTCGTCGTGGGCCTGTGGCTGCTGGCCCGGCGGTTCCGCGCGCGGCGGACGCGAGGCCGTGCCGCGGCCGTGCCGGGTGGACCAGAATGGACGGCATGATCCTCATCAACCTGAAGTTCACCGTCCAGCCCGAGCGTGCCGACGAGTGGATGGACGCCGTCGCGAAGTACACCGCGGACGTGCGCTCCGAGCCCGGCAACCTGTTCTTCGAGTGGTACCGCCCGGTGGAAGGCGGCCCGAACGAGTACTTCCTGCTCGAGGGGTTCACGGACGAGGGTGCGCAGGCCCACGTCGCGTCCCCGCACTTCCAGGAGGGCCTGGACGCGATGCGCCCGCTGCTGGCGAGCACGCCCCAGATCATCTCCGAGCAGGTCGGTGCGGAGGGCTTCGGCCCGATGGGCGAGCTGCAGATCGACTGAGCCCGCCCCCGGCCGGAGGAGGCGACGGCGCCCGCGTCACGAGCGTGACGCAGGGCGCCGTCTCTGTATCCGGGGTCACACCCTGGCTACGGTGAGCGCATGAGCGCCGAGCAGAACAGCACCCAGACCCCCGGCCACCGCACCGCCCACGTCCCTGCCGGCCAGGATCTCGGCCACCGCTGGTCCACCCGCGAGGCCGATCACGACGATCCGGCCGACCGCCGCGCCGTCCGCCAGATCGCCGAGCTCGCCTTCGCGTCCACGGCCGAGGCCGACCTCGTCGAGGCGCTCGCCGGCGGCGCGGAGGGCTGGCTGCCCCAGTACTCCCTCGTGGCCATGACCGCCGCGATCCCCGGCACGGACCTGCAGTCGGACCCGATGGGCTACGGCACCCTGGTCCGGGCCCACATCGACCACGCCGAGGTGATCGCCCTCGCCCCGCACGGCGTCCTGCCCGAGCACCAGGGCGAGGGCGCCGGCACCGCGCTCGTCAACGCCCTGCTCCAGAAGGCCCAGGCCGACGGCGAGGAGGTCGTGGTGGTCTACGGCTGGCCCGAGTACTACGCGAAGTTCGGCTTCCACCGGGCCTCCGAGCACGGCGTGCACGCGGCCTTCGCGCGTCAACCCGAGGCGCTGCAGATCCTCACGCTCCAGGACGGCGCGGAGGTGCCGGCCGGCGAGTTCCGCTACCCGCCCGCGTTCGGGGCGGAGAACGCGCAGGTCGCCGGCCGCTGAGGGCGGGGCGTCAGCCCACGAGTCGGCGCACGGCGGCGAGCGTTCGTTCGGCCTCGGCCGGCTCGGCCGTGAGCCGCGCGATGACCTCCGCGAGGTCCGCGCGCAGGCCGGCCTCGGCGTCGTCGGCCGGGGCGTGGAGCCACGCCCGCAGGGCGCGGTTGTGGACGGCCACCACGGCCGCCGCCAGCCCGACGGCGACCCCGCCGCGCGCGGGCGTGTCCGGCAGGGCCGTGGCGAGCCAGCCGGAGAACAGCTCCGTGTAGCGGTGCGAGGTGAGCAGCTCGCGCGTGCGCAGCGCCTGGGAGCCGCGCAGCAGGCGGGAGCGCGCCCGGGCCCGGTCCGGATCGGCGGTGTGATGCCGGAAGACCTGGAGGACCGCCTCCTCCAGGGCCTCCCGCACGCCGAGGGAGGTGCCGCGCAGGAAGTCGTCCAGGCGGGCGAGCAGCGCCGCGTGGTCGGCGAAGACCACCTCCTCCTTCCCGCCGAGGTGGCGGAAGAAGCTGGCCCGGCTCATGCCGGCCTGGCGGGCGAGCTGGTCGGCCGTGACGGCGTCGTAGCCCTCGCGGTCCAGCAGGTGGATCAGGGCGGTGAGGGTGTCCTCGGCGGGCGTCGTCATGCGGGCCATGGTGCCACGGGCGCGGAGAGGAGGTGAGACTGCGTCTGATTCTGTGAGATGGCGTGTCAGTTGGTGTAGGGTGATGGCGGACACACCCATCTCTCCGACCCCGCCCGGGAGGCCACCATGACCGAGACCCTGCCCACCGTCGAGCCCGAGTACGACGTCGCCACGCCGCTGGACACCGACTTCTACCTCGCGCTCGCGGACGTCTCCGACGCCGAGAAGGATGTGTGGCGTCGGGCCCGCGCCTTCGCGCTCGAGCCGGACGTGCTGCCCCGGATCCGGGAGGCGTGGGACCGCCACGAGTACCCGCTGGACCTCGTGGCCCGCCTGGGGCAGGCCGACCTGCTGCGCGACGGCGTCCCCGTGGACGGGCTGCCCGACGTCTCCCGCGTTGCAGCGGGCCTGGCCATGATGGAGCTCTCGCGCCTGGACGGCTCGATCGCCACGATGACGGGCGTGCAGGGCGGTCTGGCCATGCGCTCGATCCAGCTGTGCGGCAGCGAGGAGCAGCGTGCCGAGCACCTGCCGGCCATGGCGCGCGGCGAGCTCTACGGCGCCTTCGCGCTCACGGAGCCGACCCACGGCTCCGACTCCGTCTCGCTGGAGACCCGCGCCGAGCGCGTCGACGGCGGCTGGCGGCTGCACGGGCACAAGAAGTGGATCGGCAACGGGGCCGCCGGCGGCGTGACCGTGGTGTGGGCGCGCAGCGCCGAGGACGAGAAGGTCCGCGGGTTCATCGTGCGCCAGGAGTCCGAGGGCTACACGGCCGAGGTCATCAAGGGCAAGGTCGCGCTGCGGGCCATCGACCAGGCCCACATCACCCTCGACGGCGTCTTCGTGCCCGACGCCGACGTCCTGCCCGAGGCCCGCTCCTTCAAGGACACCTCCCGCGTCCTCTTCGCCACGCGCGTGGGCGTCGCGTGGTCCGCCCTCGGGAAGGCCGTGGGCTGCTACGAGGCGGCGGTGCAGTACGCGGGGCAGCGCATCCAGTTCGGCCGGCCGCTGGCCGCCGCCCAGAGCGTGCAGACCCGCCTGGCCGAGATGCTCTCCCAGCTCACCCAGGTGCAGCTGCTCGTGCTGCGTGCGACCCGGCTCGAGGACGAGGGCCGGCTCACCGGGCCGATGGCGTCCCTGGCCAAGTACTCGGCGACGCGCGCCGCGCGGTCCATCGCCGCGAACGCGCGCGACCTGCTCGGTGGCAACGGCATCCTCATCCAGAACGAGGTGGCTCGCCACTTCGCGGACATCGAGGCGATCCACACCTACGAGGGCACCGAGACCGTGCAGGGGCTGATCATCGGCCGCGAGATCACGGGGGTCGGCGCGTTCGTGTGAGATGACGCGAGCGGGGGCGGCGGCGTGAGCCAGAGATTTCTGCTGGTGCGCACGCCCCCCTGCCGCCGATTCGTCTGGCTCGGCGGCCGATTCGTCTGGCTCACGCAGGCAGAGGGAGCCGCAGGTGGGCGGCGAGGTCGCGCAGCAGGGCGGTGAGGCCGCGCCGAGTGAAGACGCTGGCGGCCACGCGCAGCACGATCCACCCCTCGGCCTGCATCCGGCGGTCGCGCTCGATGTCACGGCGCCACTGCTGCGGGTCAGTCCGGTGATGATCGCCCTCGTACTGCACGCAGACGCGCGCCTCCCGCCACACCAGGTCCGGCCGGACGGTGGACCCGTCACTCAGCAGAAGCAGCGGATTCACCTCCGGCTCCGGCACACCCGCGTCGGCCAGCGCCAGTCGCAGGAGCGTCTCGGCCCGCGAATCCGCGCCGTCCCTGAGCAGCGGCAGGGCCGCCCGCAGGGTCCGCGTCCCTCGCCGCCCACGCACCCGGAGCACCTCCGCCTCCAGATCACGCACGGTGCACCGTGGATGGTCGCCGGGACGACGTCGGCCCGCCGGGCCGTCAGCCCGTTGCAGCAGGCTGTCCCCGGCGGCGACGACGTCGGCCAACGGCAGACCCAGCTGCGCCAGCGCCGCCCAGGTGGCGGCCGGCGTCGTGATCCGCACCCGGGCACGCACCAGCACGGGGTCCTGCGGGTGCAGTTCATGCCCGACGACGCCGCTGCGGCGCGGCGCCCCGCCCTCGGCCCGCGTGCGCGCCAGATGGATGGGGCCGCGCTCCCACTGCCGCGGCAGCCACATCCCCCAGAGGCGAGCGGCGGTGGCGTGGGTGGCCGCGGTGCCGGGGTTCGTCCGCTGGAGGGCGCGGACGACGTCGGCCAGTGAGGGCTGACCCCCGGCGGTGTGCCGCAGCCCGTGGTGCGGGGCGTCGAACCGGGGGCCGCGCAGCTGCGAGGCCGTCAGGCCGGCCTGCAGCCCCGCGGCGACCGGGAAGACGGGGCCGAGGGCGTCGTGGTGCGGAGGAGGGGCGACCATGCCGCCAGCCTCCCCTTTCACCAGCGGACCCGGCGCCGCGACCGCGAGGGCCGTGGAGGGCGAGCTGCGCCCGCGGCCCTGTGCAGGAGCCGCTGAATCGTCTGGCTCACGTCTTCCGCACGTCCGAGCGGCGCTGAGCCAGACGAATCGGTCGTGACAGCCCCCTCAGAACAGCAGAAACGTCTGGCTCGCGCCGTCACAGCAGGCTGGCTCGCGCCCGTCGCAGCGTGCCGGCGCACCCAGCACCCCTCAGCCCTTCGGGGCGTAGTACCGGCCGAGGGTCTCGGCCTTGAGCTCGGCGAGCGTGCCATCCTGCATGGCCGCGCGGATCCGGTCCACGAGCGAGACCGTGAACCGCTCGTTGTGGATGGAGAGGAGCGTGTGCGCCACCATCTCCTTCGCCTTGAACAGGTGCCGCAGGTACGCGCGCGAGTAGTGGGCGCACGTGTAGCAGTCGCACTCGGGGTCCAGCGGCCCGAAGTCGCGGCGGTACTTCGCCCCGGGCAGGTTGTAGCGCCCGTCGCGGGTGTAGAACGCGCCGGTGCGGGCCACACGGGTGGGGGAGACGCAGTCGAAGGTGTCGGCGCCGTTCTCGACGGCGGTGAACAGGTCATCGGGTTCGGAGATGCCCAGCAGATGGCGCGGCTTGTCCTCGGGCAGCTCCTGCGCGCACCAGCCCACGATGGTCCCGAGGTTCTCCTTCTCCAGGGCCCCGCCGACGCCGTAGCCGTCGAAGCCGGAGGTCACGCCGTCGAGCTCCCCCGCGGCCGGGAACTCTGCCCGCATCGCTGCGAGGTCGCGGCAGGCCTTGCGGCGCAGGTCCTCGTACTGGGCCCCCTGGATCACGCCGAACAGCGCCTGGTACGGCCGCGCCGCGCGGACCCCGGTGAGGCGGGCGTGCTCGTCGAGGCAGCGCTGGGCCCAGCGGCGGGTGCGCTCGAGCGCCTCCTCCTGGTAGCCGCGGGAGTTGTGCAGGGTGGTCAGCTCGTCGAAGGCGAACATGATGTCCGCGCCGAGGTTGTGCTGGATGCCCACGGACACCTCGGGGGTGAACCGGTGTCGGTCCCCGGTCAGGTGGGACTTGAACCAGACGCCGTCGTCGTCGACGTTGGCCAGGCGCTCCTTGCCGGGGGCGACGGTGTCGTCGGCGCCCTGCCCCTCGGGCGCGCCGGGGCCCTTCATGTCGATGACCTTCTTGAATCCCGAGCCCAGGGACATCACCTGGAAGCCGCCGGAGTCCGTGAAGGTGGGGCCGGGCCAGTTCATGAACGCGCCGAGGCCGCCGGCCTCGTCGAGGAGGTCGTCCCCGGGCTGCAGGTACAGGTGGTAGGCGTTGGCCAGGAGGGCCTGCGCGCCGAGCTCGGCCATCGACTCCGGCAGCACCGCCTTGACCGTGGCCTGTGTGGCCACCGGGATGAACGCCGGCGTCTGGATCCGCCCGTGCGGGGTGGTGATGACGCCGGTGCGGCCGAGCGGGGCGCCGTCCGCACCGCCGGTCTCCAGCCGGTGCGTCACCTCGAAGCCGAACTGCGAGGGATGCGCGGGGGCACCGGAGGCGGGCTGCGGCGTCGGGGCGGCGGGGGTCTCAGGCATGGGACCCAGGGTAGTGCGCAGGCACCGCAGGCCGCCCCGGCTCAGCCCAGCACCTCCCGCGCCACCGCGCTCGCCACCACCAGGTCCTGCCAGGGCATGCCGGTGGTGACGAACAGGGCGGGCGCGCCCTCCCGACGACGCGCGGTCCCGGCCACGAGCTCGGCCAGCGTCACCGTGTCCTCGATCCCGGCGAGGGCGCCGGAGTCGATCGCGAGGGTGACGTCGCCGGCCTCGCGGGCGGCCGAGTCCCGCGACTCCACCGCCACGGTCGCGCGGCGGGCCAGGGCGTCGTCGGTCTCGCGGGCGTCCGTGGTGTGCGAGCCCATCGCCACGACCGTCGCGTGCTCCGGCACGAGTGTCCCGTCGAACAGCGGGGCCGTCGCGGCCGTGCACGTCACCACGACGTCCGCCTCCGCCACGGCCTCCGGGCCCGCGGCGCTCGCGGTCACGCCCAGCTCCGCTTCGATGCGCGCGGCCAGGGCGGCGGCCCGGTCGGCGTCGCGGCCCACCACGGACACCCGTTCCAGCCCGAACACGTCCTGGAAGGTGAGCGCGTGCTCCCACGCCTGCACGCCCGTGCCGACCACGACCAGGTGCCGGGGCGAGGCGTCCGCGAGCAGCCGCACCCCGAGCGCGGACACCGCGGAGGTGCGCAGGCCCGTCAGCTCGACGCCGTCCAGCACGGCCCGCGGCGCCTGGCCGGGGGTGCCCGGGGCGCCGAACAGCACGTAGACGCCCTGGATGACGGGCAGTCCGCGCTCGGGGTTGTCCGGCGTGAGGGTGAGCAGCTTGGTGCCGACCTCGGTCCCGCGCGTCGAGGGCATCTGCAGCAGCTGCCCGGCGGCGGTGGACACGCGGGTGCGGGGGGCGTCGGCCTCCGGGTCCAGGCCGGCGGCGAGGGCCGCCTCCAGCGCGTCGACGGCGGCGCGCGGGCTCAGGGCGGCGCGCACGGCGGGGCCGTCGATCCAGGGCAGGGAAGCGGTGGCGCGGTGCGTGTCCATGCGGCCACGCTACGGGGTGGGCCGGGCGGCTCAGCCGAACAGCGTGCGGAAGTTCGCCAGGATCCGGCGCGGGTGCTCGGGGTCGACGGCGGCCAGCCCCGCCACCGTGGGCTCGTACTCGCCCGGCGCGAAGTACCCGTGCTCGCGGTAGATCTCAAGGCGCTCGAGGATCCCGGCCTGGTCCAGCTCCGGGTGGAACTGGGTGGCGTACTGGCGGGTGCCGAGCCGGAACATCTGCACGGGGCAGTCGGCGCCCTCGGCGAGCAGCACCGCGCCGGGCGGCAGCGCGCTCATCGCCTCCTTGTGGCCGACGTACGCCGCGAACACGCGGGGCACCCCGGCCAGCAGCGGATCTGCGGCACCCTCGTCGGTGAGCGTGACCTCGACGGGCGCGGCCGACTCGCCATGGGCGTTGTCCACGACGCCGCCGGCGTGCCGGCCCAGCGTGCCGACGCCGTAGCAGCAGCCGAGGAACGGCAGGTCGCGGCGCCGGACGACGTCGAGCATCCGGCCCAGCTCCGCCTCCACGGCGCGCTGCACGGGGGACTTGGTCTCCTCGGGATCGGAGCCCGTGAACGGGCTGCCGGGCAGGATCACGGCGGCGACGTCCGCGAGCTCCGCCTCCCAGTCCAGGCCGTGCGTGGCCACGTCCGGGCGCTGCACGACGCGGTCCAGGCGCAGCACCCGCAGCCGGCCCTCCGGATAGCCGCCCAGTCGCTGGACGGCCTCGACCTCGGCGGCCGCGGCGTCGTCTTCGGGGCGCGTCTGGACGAGGAGGAACGGCCGCGGATGCGGGCTCGGGATGGCGCCGGTCGGGGTGGTCATCTCGGCAGACTAGCGGGGCATCGGGCCGGGAGGGCGTGACGGCGTCGCGGGGCGTCGTCGGGGGCGGGTCGCGGTCAGCGGTCGGCCCAGGGGCGGGCGTCGGAGGCCCACGGCAGGGGACGGACGCGTTCCTCGGGCAGCGGGTCCGCGGCCAGCCGGCCGTAGAGGTGCACGTCGAGCCGCCGCCCGCCCGTGCGGAGGCGGCCGCGCTGCGTGCCTTCGTGACGGAGCCCAGCGGCCCGGGCGACGGCCCCCGCCGTCGGGCTGTCCGCCCGGTGGGCCAGTTCGATCCGTTCGAGCCCGCCCTCGGCCAGTTCGGCGTCCGCCACGGTGGTCGCCGCCCGCGACATGATCGCGTCCCCGCGCCAGCCCTGATGCAGCCAGGCGGTGAGCGCGCCGGTGCCGTGCGCCTCGTCGCGCACGACGGCGACCAGGCCGATCAGCGTGTCCGTCCCGCGCTCCACCACGGCGACGGCGTCCGTCCCCTCCGCCTGGACCAGTCCGTCGACGTAGGCGCGGGCGGAGGCGTCGTCGGTGACCTCTGCGGGATCGGCCATGCCGACGGTGCCCGCGTGGAAGGCCGCCAGGACGGCGGGCGCGTCCGTGGCGCGGAGGGGGCGGAGCTGGGCGGGTGCGGAGCCGGTCATGCCGGGAGCATAACCCCGGCAGGGGCTGGAGAGTGAGGTGCGCCACACGAGCCGGACCCCGGAGGGCGTGTCACCGGGGACGGGGCCGGCTCTCGACGCCCGTCCCGCGGCTGGGCCTCACCGGCGCGTGGCTGCCTTCGCCTCGAGCTCGTCGGCGAGGGTGCGCAGCGCGCCGAGCTCCCGGGCGATCCGGGAATCCAGGTCGGCGTCCGTGAGCGTCTCCGAGCCGCCGCGGGCACGCAGGTAGAGCAGCTGGCCGAACCGGGCCCGGCGCCACTGATACTCGGCCTCGGCGTCGCGGGCCTGCAGGGCGCGGGAGATCTCCCGGTCGTAGAGCGGCGGCTCGTTGAGCTGACGCTGGCGCACTTCGAGCACGCGGGACGCCCGGCCCGGCTCGGAGGGGACCTCGTCCGCCTCGAGCAGGCGCCGACCGAGGTTGGCGGCGGCGATGTGCTCGCCCTCCTCGCGCAGGATCAGCGACGCCAGGGACAGCGCGGCCTGGATGGACTTCCACCGCCCCACGGCCCCGTCCCACGGCAGGTTCGTCAGCAGGCCCAGGGTGGCGAGCGTGCCCTCGGTGTCCTCGTGCAGCAGGTAGAGCCGCTCGGCCATGCCGAACACGTCCTCCAGCTGGGAGCCGGAGCGCAGGTTCAACCCGTGGGAGAGCCGGGCCGCGGTGGCGGTCAGCTCGGTGTCGTCGAGGTGGCGCTTGCCGACGGCGACGATCCGCTCCTCGGGGGACCCCGCGTCCACGGGGGAGAAGGTGGTGTCCGGGACGGCCCTGCGCTCCTCCGGGCGGTCCGTGCGGACCCGGATCACGGAGCCGTGGGCGATCTTGACCTCCCGGCCGCCCTCGAGGGTGGCGATCACGAGCGCGGGGGTGCCGAAGTCGTCCCGCATCACCCGGGTCGAGGCCACGGGCGGGGCGGGCTCGCCGCGGCGGGTCAGGAAGCTGTCCCCGGGCTGCACGTCCTGGGACTTCAGATGGCGGAGGTAGCCGCCGACGACCGGTGCCATGCTCAGCGCCCCCATCCCACGTGGGCGAGGGCCTGGCGCACCAGGTCCCCGCGGCCACCGATGAACTCGGCCTGGATGTCCTCGCCGAGGGCCTCCTCGGGGGTGAGCCAGGTCAGCTCGAGCGCGTTCTGGCGCGGCTGGCACTCACCCGTCACCGGCACCACGTACACCAGGGCCACGGCGTGCTGGCGGTCGTCCGTCAGCCCGGTCTCGGACGGCGCCGGGAAGTACTCGGCGACGGTGCAGGGGACCACCGATGGCGGCAGCTGCGGGAACGCGAGCGGGCCGAGGTCCTTCTCCAGGTGGCGCATCAGCGCGGCGCGGATGGTCTCCCGGTACTGGACGCGTCCGGAGACGAACGTCCGCTGGAACGTGCCGGTCTCGTCCGCCACGTAGAGCAGGCCGATCTCGGTGACGTAGCCGAGGGAGTCCAGCCGCACCGGGATGGCCTCCACATACACCATGGGCAGCCGGCGCCGGGCCTCGTAGAGGTCCTCGTCGGACAGCCAGCCCGGATTCGGGTCGGGGGTGCGCACGCTCATGGTTCTGTTCTACCGGAGTTCCGCGCCGGGGGCACACCGGGTCCCGGGTGTTCCGCTCACCACTTGGCTCGGAAGTACTGCCGGGCCATCGGCACCTGCTCCGAGGGGACGTCGAGCGCGAGGGCGGCCGCGGTCGGCCAGTTCGGGTTCGCCAGGGCGGCGCGGCCCACGCAGACGGCGTCGGCGCGGTCCTCGTCCACCACGGCCGCGACCTCCTCGGCGCCGGTCAGCGAGCCGACGGCGGACACCACGATCCCCTCGGTGCCCTCCTTCACGGCGGTGGCCAGCGGCACCTGATAGCCCGGGCCCTGAGGGCCCTCGTAGGTGTCCCCGATGCCCGCGGAGGACAGGTCGAACCAGTGCACCTGCCCCTGCAGCTCCTGCGCCAGGCGGACGGTCTCCTCGATGCTCCAGCCGCCCTCGACCCAGTCCGAGCCGGAGATGCGGATGCCGAGGACCTTGTCCGCGGGCCACACCTCGCGCACGGCCGCCACGACCTCCTTGAGGAAGCGGGTGCGGCCCTCGAAGTCCCCGCCGTACTCGTCGGTCCGGGTGTTGGTCAGCGGCGAGAGGAACTGGTGGATGAGGTAGCCGTGGGCGGCGTGCAGCTGCACGGCGCCGAAGCCGGCACGGTCGGCGCGCTCGGCGGCGTCGGCGAAGGCCTGGACGGTCTCCCGGATCTCGTCCACCCGCATCGCGTGGGTGCGGATCTCCATGGAGTTGGTGGCCACGCCGGAGGGGGAGAGGGTCTCCCAGGAGTCGGGGCCCTCGAGGATCGGCTGCCCGGCGAGCGCGCCCGGGTGCATGGGGACGGTCGAGGCCTTGGCGCCGGCGTGACCGAGCTGGATGGCGGGCAGGGCGCCCTGGGAGGCGATGAACTCGGCGATCGGCGCCCACGCGTCCCGCTGCTCGTCGTTCCACAGGCCGGTGTCCCACGCGGAGATGCGTCCCTCGGGGGTGACGGCGGTGGCCTCGGCCACCACGATCCCGAAGCCGCCGGCCGCGCGGGCGCCCAGGTGCTGGAAGTGCCAGCCGTGGGGGACGCCGTCGCGCGCCTCGCACGAGTACTGGCACATCGGCGGCAGGATCAGGCGGTTGCGCACGCGCACGCCGTTGATCTCAATCGGTTCGAAGATCGCGGGCACGGCGGGGGCGTCGGTCTGCGGGGTGGCGGTCTGAGTCATGCACCCCACCCTACGAGCGGGTCCGGACACGGGAGGGCTCGCGTCCGCCGCGGGCGGAAGGGCGGGCCGGCCCGTGCGACGAGAGAAGTCGTCACCGCTGCTGCGTCCACCCCTACCCTGGGCCCATGCCCTCCTACCGCGCCCGCCTGCAGATCGGCGACCTCCTGCCCGGCCACCGGCCCGAAGAGGTCATGGACCTGGCCGAGGCCGCCGTCCAGGCCACGCACGTGCTCGCGGCCAAGGACATCGAGGTCGTCGCGCGCGTCCCGCGGATCGTGCTGCGCTTCACGGTGCCCGGCTCGCACCGGGCCGGCGAGGACGCCGAGGCCGCCGAGGTGGCGCGGCGGATGGCGGAGGCGGTGTCCGGCGTCGCCGTGACGGGCCGGCTGGACGTGCTCCGGCGCGACGGCGGCCGGTGGGTCCCGGTGCCCGCTGGGCTCGGGCGCTGAACGGGGCCGGGCTCAGGCGCCGGCCGGGTGCGGCCGGCGGGCGGCGTCGCGCTCGATCTGGCGGGCCCAGGAGCGGCGCACGGCCGCGGCGGTGACCAGCAGCAGCGCCCCGAAGGCGGCCGCGAGACCCACCCACACGCTCTGCTGCGCCCCGAGCGGGCTGGGCAGCAGGCGGGGCAGGGCGAGGCAGAGCAGGGTCCAGGCCATGCCCAGGGCCACACCCATGCGGCCGCGCCCCCCGAGCACGAGGCGCAGGGCCGCCAGCAGCAGGGCCACCAGCACCAGCAGGGCGAGCAGCTCGGTCGGGAACCAGCCGACGTGCACACCCCAGGCGTGGAGGGCGGCGCCCACCGCGGTGGGTGCGCCGGCGAGGAGGGTGCCCAGCAGCACGCCGAGCGCGCCGTCCTCGGCCACCCGTGCGACGCGGCGGGCCGCCGGGCGTGCGCCGAGCCGCCGGACCACACGGAGCATGAGGACCAGGGCGAGCAGCCACGGGACGACGTCGAAGCCCCCGGGGGCCAGGACGGCCAGGGGGAACCACAGCGCCAGCGCCAGCAGGGCCCCCGCGATCGCGCCCCGGATGCGGCGGTGCCGCGGCGACGCGCCCTGGCCCCGCCCCCACTGCCGCAGCACGTACATGCCGGTCAGCAGCCACAGCACCGGCCAGATCGCCGGGTGCAGCGGGGACAGCCCGAACACGCTCGCGCCGGGGCCGTGTCGGCCGTCGGCGGTGAGCGGGTACGCGCCGGCATCGAGGGCGCCGAGCCCCGGGACGCGGCCGGCCAGACCGAGGCCCCACGCGCCGGAGAGCACGAACAGCGCCCACACGACGGTCAGCAGCGCCTGGCCGCGTCGGTCCGCAGCGGTCGGTGAGCCGGCCGGCTCCTCGGGCGGCGCGGGGGTGTAGCCGGGGATCAGGGGCAGGGCGCCCGTGACCGGCCCCGCCGAGGAGTGGGCGGTGGCCTCGGCCCGGACGGCCTGCGCCTTCGTGGAGAGCCGCTGCCGCCGCCGCCACTCGGGCAGGGCCACCCGGGCCCGGGCGAAGAGCTCCTCATCGGTGAGCCGCTCCTCCGGGTCGGACAGCAGCGGCCGGTCGGCGGCGGCCGGGAAGACCTCGGGGCCCTCGAGCTCGCGCGCGGCCCGGGCCAGCGCGCGGGACTCCCGCTCCTCGTGCTCGCGACGGCGGCGGGCGGCGTCCTCCGCCGCACGGCGCTCGGCCTCCCGGGCGCGGTCCTCGAGGAGCCGGGCCTGGGCGAGGGCGCGTTCGGCGTGCAGCACGGTGTACGCGCGGACGCGTGCGGCCTGGCGACGACGTCGCTCGGCCTCGAGGCGGGCGGCCTCCTCCGCCTCGCGACGGCGCCGCTCGGCCTCCTCGGCCCGACGGCGCCGCTCGGCCTCGACGCGTTCGGCCTCGAGGCGACGGCGTTCGGCCTCGGCCGCCTGCCGACGGCGCTCCGCCTCCGCCTCCGCCTCGAGCCGGAGCCGCTCCCGTTCCGCGAGCGCGGCCTCCTCGCGGGCCCGCCGCTCCGCCTGCACGCGGGCGCGCTCGGCGGCGACCTCCGCCTCCCGGCGGCGCCGTTCCTCCCGCTCCCGGCGGCGGGCCTCCGCCTCGGCGGCGGCACGTGCCTTCTCCTCGGCCGCCACCCGACGGCGCCGCTCGGCTTCACGCCGACGGCGCTGCTTCTCCTCCTCGCGGCGGCGGCGGGCCACCCGCGCGGCCTGGGCCCGGCGGGCCTCCTCGTCGAGGCGGGCCCGCCGGCGCTCCTCGGCCGCGGTGCGGCGGCGTGCGGCCTCCGCGGCCTTCTCCGGGTCCCGGCCCGGGGCGGGGAGGATGCGTTCGACCGTGCCGACGAGTGGGTCGGTGAAACGGGCGAGGTCCGGGCTGCCGAGGCGGTCCAGGATCTCGCTGAGGTCGCGGCGTGGGCGCTGCTGGGCGGGAGCGCCCGGGGTGCGCAGTCGGTCCATGGCGCGGTGCACGTCCGCGCGGCGGTCCTCGCGCACGCGGCGCTCGGCGGCGGTCTCGGGTCGGCCCGAGCGCAGGGCGCGCTCGTGACGGCGCAGATCGCGGCGGGAGATCTCCCCGGGCGCGGCCAGGGCGCGGCGGGGGCGCGCGGCGGGGGCACGCGTCGCGTCGTCGTCGGGACGGGGCGCCGAGGCGTCCCGGAGGCGCTCGAGGGCGGCGCGGGACTCGGAGGACGCGTCCTGCATGCTCACCCCTTCCGGCCCCGGCGACGGTGGGCCATGATCCCCGCGATCATCAACCCTGCAAGGGTACCGAACACCATGCCGACCACCGCGGACGCCCACCACGGCAGGCCGGTGGCCCGGCCGGTGATCCAGCCGAGCCCCACCATGGACCCGGACCACGCAAGCGAGCCCGCCCCGGACAGCCACAGGAACACGGGCCAGCGGATCCCGCCGATCCCGGCCGCCGCCATCGACGCCGTCCGTCCGCCCGAGACGAACCGCAGCACGGACAGCCCCGCCAGGCTGCCCGCCGGGCCCACCCGCACCAGCAGAGTCCGGATCCCCCGGTGGATCCGCCGCCACCACGCCCAGCGGTCCAGGCGGTCGGCGAGGCCGTGGCGGAACAGCGCGTAGAGGCCGACGTCCCCGGCCCAGCAGCCCAGCCACGCCGCCAGCACCGCGGCCACGGGGGAGACCCGGCCCTCCGCCGCGAGCGCCCCCGAGCCGATGACCACCACCTCCGACGGGACGGGTGGGATCGGGGCGTCCAGGGCCACGAGCAGCGCGGTGAGCGGGTGGAACCACACTCCGAGCGCGTCCATCAGGGCGGCCGGGTCCCCGCCCGTCACCGCGGTCGCTCCTGCAGCTCGGCGGGGGAGGTGAACTCCCGCTCCTCGCCCGTCACCGGGTCCGTGAAGCGCAGCGACCGGGAGAGCAGCTGCAGGGGACGCGTGACGTCGTCCGGGGCGAGGTCGAGCAGGTCCGGGTAGAACGGGTCGAACGCGATGCCCAGGCCCAGGGCGGCCAGGTGGATGCGCAGCTGGTGGGTGCGGCCCGTGCGCGGGGTGAGCCGCAGGTGCGCCACGCGCCGCCCCGCCAGCGTCCCGGCGGAGACGCCGACGCCCAGCAGCTCCACCCGGGACTCCGCGTTCGCCCCGGCGTGGGGCCGGTTCGACCGCCGGGTCCGCACCGGCGCGCCCGCCCGGCGTCCCGAGGCGGCCGGCGGGATCTCCTCCACCACGGAGCGCAGGATCCCCTTGTCCTTGCGGATCCGGCTGCGCACGGTCAGCGGGAATCGCCCCAGGACGGGGTCGGCCGGGGCACCGGGGCCGTGGGCGGCGTCGTCGGGGGCGTCCGGCAGGAGCGCCACGGCCTCGTAGGTCTTGGCCACGGCACGCCGCTCGAAGAGCAGGTGGTAGGCGCCGCGGGTGGCCGGGTTCGCGGAGAACATCACGACGCCGGCCGTCGCCCGGTCGAGCCGGTGCAGGGGCACGAGGTCGTCGAGGCCGAGCTCGTTGCGCAGCCGCACGAGCGCGGTCTCCTGGACGAAGCGGCCGCCCGGGGTGGTGGGCAGGAAGTGGGGTTTGTGGATGACCGCGAGGTGCTCGTCGCGGTGCAGGAGCGTGTGCGTCACGGGCAGCGGGGCCTCGTCGGGGACGTCCCGGTAGTACCAGAGGTCGTCGTGCACGCCGAGCGGTGTCGTCGGCGTCAGTGCGGTGCCGTCCGCCGCCACGACCTCGCCGCGGGCGAAGCGCGCGCGGATGCCGTCCGGGTCCACGTGACCGAACCGGTGGAGCACGTAGTCCTGCGCGGTGGGCCAGCCGGCGGCGGGCAGGCGCAGGCGCGTGGCGTTGACGCCGTTGCGCGGGGGGAGGGGAGAGGGGACGGCCACGGGTCCATCCTCCCAGCCCGGTGCGGCTGCGTCCGACGGGCGCCGCTCAGTCCGACCGGCCGGGCCGGCCGGAGCCGGTGGTCTCGTCCTCGGCCGGGCCCCGGTGCTGCGGGGTGAGCACCACGACCTCCTCGGCCGGCGCGGCGCGCCCCGTCACCTCGCGCGCCGGGACCGCCCCGCCGACGTCGACCACCACGGTGTCCAGCACCGCGCCCGCGGGGACCACGCAGTCGCCGAGCAGGAGGCTGCCGCGCACCGTGGCGCCGGCCGCCACGACCACCCCGGGGCCGACCACGCTGCCCGACACCTCGCCCTCGATCCGGCAGCCCGGGCTGAGCAGCGAGCCGGAGACGCGGGCGTCCGGGGCCACCCACGCCGGCGGCGCCTGGTGGGGGTTGGTGATCAGCGGCCAGCCCTCGGCGGCGACGTCCAGGCCGGTGCCCTCGAGGATCTCCCGGTGGGCGCGGACGTACGCGTCCAGGGTGCCGATGTCCCGCCAGTACCCGACGAGGCGGTGCTCCCGCACGTGTCCCCGCGCCACGAACGCCGGGATGATGCTCTCCCCGTAGTCGCCGAGGGAGGAGCCCACGGGGTCGCCGTCCTCATCGGTCTCGCCCTCGTCCTTGGTGGCCGCCTCGTCCTCGCCCGCCACGAGGTCGCCGACCACCTCGGAGAGCGCGGCGACGTCGAACACGAACACCTCGGTGGCCACGAGCGTGCCCGCCGGGTCCTCCGGCTTGTAGGCGTAGTCGGTCACGGCGCCGTCGTCGTCCACCTGCACGACGCCGAAGCGCGAGGGGTCCTCGTCCGTCTCGGTGGTGACCACGGTGAGCTCGGCGCCGGAGCGGGTGTGCTCGGCCAGCACGGGGCGCAGGTCCAGCTGGTACAGGTGGTCCGCGGAGAGCACGACGACGGTCTCGGCGCCGAACTGCTCCAGCAGGGGCAGCTGCTGGGCGATCGCGTGGCCGTTGCCGCGGGCGAAGCCCTCCTCGGCGCGGCCCTGCGCGGGGGGCAGGAGCCGCAGGCCGTGGCGGGTGCCGTCGAGATCCCACGGCCGGCCGCCGGCCAGGTGCTGGTTGAGCGTGAAGGGGCGGTACTGCTCCACGACCCACACGTCCCGCAGGCGCGAGTGGGCCAGGTTGGACAGGACGACGTCGATCAGCCGGTACTGGCCCGCCAGCGGCACCATCGGCTTGGCGCGGGCCGCGGTGAGCGGCATGAGGCGGCCGCCGGTGCCGCCGGCCAGCACGAGCGCGACGACGGCGCCCTCCGGGTCCTTCGGGAACGGGTCGGCCATGACTCCTCCTCGGGTCGGGGCGGGTTCAGCATAGGGAGCGGGCAGGACATGCGGCCACCGTTCGGGCGCGTCCGGTTCAGCCCTGGCAGTGCGGGCACCACCACAGCCGCCGCGCGTCGTCCTCGGGGGAGCCGTAGTCCTCCTGGCGGACGGGGCCGCGGCAGCGCAGGCACGGGGCGCGGTCGTGCCCGTAGACCCAGTACGACGGCGTCCCGCCGCCGCGCGCGCCGGGCGTCCGGCCGGGTGCCGTGCCGGGTGACGGACCGGCAGGGACCAGCACCTCGACCCCGAAGGGCCGCCCCGGGTTGGGACGCACGCCCGTGGTCCGGCGCCGGGCGCCCGTGGCGGGGGCGGCGGGCGGGACGTTGGCGCGCAGCAGGTCCCGGGCGAGCAGCACGAGTCCGGCGACGTCCTCGACGTCGCCGATCGGCCGGTGCGGGTCGATGCCGGCCAGCAGGAGGGTCTCGCAGCGGTAGATGTTGCCGATCCCGGAGACGAGCCGCTGGTCGAGCAGGGCCAGGCCGACCGGCCGCTCGGGCCGGGCCGTGAGCCGCCGCACGCCCTCGGCGAGCAGCGCGGCGCCGTCGTCGGGCGTGTCCCAGGCCGGGTCCAGCAGGTCGGGGCCGAGGTGGCCGAGGACGGCGGCCTCGTCGGCGGTGGGCACGAGGGTGAGCAGGCCCAGCTGGGCGCCGAGCACGCGGTGCTCCGCCGTCTCCAGCACCGCCCGCACCTGCCAGGCGGGGGCGCCCCACCGCGCGTCGACGGCCGAGACGAGCCAGCGCCCCTCCATCTTCAGGTGCGAGATGAGCGTGAGCGGCCGGGCCCCGGGGCGGGCCGCGGGCGGGGTCAGCCGCATCAGCAGGTACTTGGCGCGCGGCAGGACCTCGGCCACCGTCCAGCCGGTCAGGTCCGCGGTGGCGTGGCGGGGCACGCGCAGATCCGCGTGCGTCAGGTCCCGGCCCTCGAGCACGGGGCGGAGCCGGTGCGCGACGCGGACGAGGGAGTCGCCTTCAGGCACGGGCCGTCACCGGCTCAGGCCGCGTTGAGCTGCCAGGTCACGCCGAAGCGGTCCCCGACCCACGCGAAGCGGCGGGAGAAGCCGTAGTCGTCGGGCGGCATGTAGTCACGGCCGCCGCCGGCGAGGAGCGCGTCGTGGATCGCGTCCACCGCGGTGGCGTCCGGCAGCTCGACGAACAGGCTGATGGCCGGGGTGAACGTGAACCCGTGCGGGGTGAAGGAGTCGAAGAACCGCAGCCGCTGGCCGGCGATCTCGAGCTCGCCGTGCAGGACCTTGCCCGCCCATTCGGCGCCGCGCGGGGAGGAATCGTCGAAGAGGTCCCGGCGGACCTCGGTGACCGGCAGGTATTCCACGAAGGCGGTGAGGTAGGCGTCCATGGCCGCACCGGCGTCACCCTCGAACAGGAGGAACGGGGTGACGGAGGGGTCTGAGGGATGCGGCAGGGAGTCCTCGAGGGCCTCGGGGGCGGGGGACGTGCCCGTGGGGGCGGTGCCCACGTCCTCGGGCGGGGCGGCGTCGATGCTCATGGGCCGAACCTACCCCCCGGGCCCCGCCTCCGCGACAGGGCCACCCCGGGCAACGCGGGTTGGGTTGTCGCGGGTGTTCGACGGCGGGACCCGTGACAACTCAACCCGCGTTGCGGACGGACAGACGGACACGAGTTCTCAGTTCCGGAACCGGATGCCCGATGGGCTCGAGTAGAACCCCGCGGCCAGCAGCGCCTCGGCCAGCGGCGTGCCGAGCACGGGCCCGCCGTTGACCTTCTCCAGGCTCAGCCGCTCGGTGCGGCCGGTGCGCAGCGCCCACACGAGCGCCTCCGCCGCGGCCCGCAGCTCGCCCGGATCCTCCGTGAACGCGAGCAGCGTGCGCCCGCCGCGCTCCATGTAGAGGGCCAGCCGCCCCGCGATCAGCACGACGACGGCGCCCGCCTTCCGGCCCGGGCGGTGGCCCGTGGGCACGACGCCGTCCGGCCCGGCCGGCACGGACGGCCAGTCCAGCGCGGCGCCGTAGGGGTTCGCCGGATCCGTCGCGGCCAGGGCGAGGGCGAGCGGGGCGGCGTCGACGGCGGCGTCCTCCTCGTCCCGCTGGAACCCGCGCAGCCGATCCACCACCGCGCCGGTGGAGAACTGCGCGCCGCCCAGCCCGTCGACGAAGTGGCCGCGGCGCACCTGGCCCGCGTCCTCCATTCGGGTGAGCAGCCGGTACTGCCCCGCGAACCCGCCGGGGACCTCCTCGGCCACCACGGAGCCGCGCGTGATCACGCCGTACCGGTCCAGCAGCAGCTCGGCGGTGGCGTGGGCGCGGATCGTGGGGTCCTGCTCGGCGGCGGGCAGCAGGGACCAGCGGCCGGCCGAGCGGGCCTGCTCGGCGGCCGAGAGCCCGACGGTCCCCGCCGTGAGACCGGCCGAGCCCCGGGCGCCGCCCTCGGGCGAGGCGAGCCCCGCGTACCGGCCACGCCCGCGCACCCCGGCCAGCCGTCCGCCGAGCCCGCGCCCGGCCGCCGCCCCCGCGGCCCCGCCCGTCCGCGCGGTGCGGGCCCGCGGCGTCTGCCGCCCGGTGCGGTGCGCGGTCTTGCCGAGCGAGAGCAGGCCGCGGACGGGGGCGAACGTGTCGTTGCCGACCCGGCCGTCCCACACCAGGCCCCACAGCGCGCCCAGCACCGCGGGGCCGCGGGCCAGGTCGGCCGGGTCGCGGTGCGGGTCGGGCCCGCCCGCCCCGCCTGCGCCACCCGCGTCGCCGTCGTCGCCCGCCGCCTGCGCCGCCCGCACCCGCTCCACGAGCTGCGGGAAGAACCAGGCCCCACCGCCGGCGAGCACCTCCAGCACGGCCGCGCGCAGGGCGGCGTCGGCCGGCGTCGCCTCGGCGGGCTCGGGCAGGCGCAGCGTGAGGTCCACGGCGTCGGCGGGGTGCAGGGCCACCCAACCGTCGTTGCCGGCGGCCTCCCCGACGCCCGACCACACGTACTCGCCCGTGGCCAGCAGCTCGTCGAGCAGGGCGGGGGCGTAGTCCCGCACACGGGCGGGCAGCACGAGGGACTCCCACGCGCTCGCGGGCAGGGGCGTGCCGGCCAGCTGGTCCAGGACGGTGGCCACCCCGTCCACGCCCTCGAGCGTGGCCGGCGGCCGCCAGGCCCCGTCGCGCCCCGTCCGCGGCCGCAGGTGCTGCCAGTCGGCGAGGAACCGGGCGTACGCGGCCTGGTCCACCGGCTCGACCTCGGCGCGCAGCGCGGCGAGGGAGCGCATGCGGATCCGCCGCAGCACCTCGGCGTCGCACCACTCGGCGTCCAGGCCGGCGGCCCCGGGGGTGCCCTCCGGCCGGAACGCGCCCGTGCTCACGCGGCGCTCGGTGGCCAGACGCTGCAGCACCGAGAGCACGACGGCGCCCCCCAGCCCCAGCGCGGCCCCCGCCTCGGCGGCGGTGAAGGGGCCGTGGGTGCGGGCGTAGCGGCCCACGAGGTCCCCGAGCGGGTCGTCGACCGGGTCGAGGAATGCGGTGGGCACTCCGTGCGGGATCGGCGTGCCGAGCGCGTCCCGCAGGCGGGCGGCGTCCTCGACGGCGGCGAACCGCTCGACCCCGTCCTGGCGCAGGCGGAACGCGCGGCCGGCGCGCTCGAGCTCCGCCAGCATGCCGGCGACGGCGGCCTCGTCCGCGGCCTCCTCCGTCTCCCCTTCGGCCCGGGTGCGCCGCGCGGCCTCCGCCGCGGACAGCGGGCCCAGCAGGCGCAGCAGGTCCGCCACGCCCTCGACCCCGCGGGCGCGCCGGTCGGGCGCGAGCCGCTGCAGCTGGGCCTCGACCTCCGCGATGACCCCGGCGTCCAGCAGCTCGCGCAGCTCCTCCGTGCCCAGCAGCTCGGACAGCAGTGCCGGGTCGAGGGAGAGCGCGGCGGCGCGGCGCTCGGCCAGCGGGGAGTCGCCCTCGTAGATGAACTGGGCGATGTAGCCGAACAGGATGGACTGGCTGAACGGCGAGGGCGCCGTCGTCGTGACCTCCACGAGCCGGACGGCCCGCGAGGACACCCGCCCCGCGAGCTCCTTGAGCGCCGGGAGGTCGTAGACGTCCTGGAGCACCTCGCGCACGGTCTCCAGGATCACGGGGAACCGCGGGTGCTTCCGCGCCACGTCCAGCAGCTGCGCGGACCGCTGCCGCTGCTGCCACAGGGGGGTCCGCCGCCCGGGGTCACGGCGCGGCAGCAGCAGGGACCGGGCCGCGTTCTCCCGGAACCGGGCCGCGAACAGCGCGGACCCGCCGACTTCCGCCGTGACGATCTCGTCCAGCTCCTCGGCCGTGAACTCGAACAGTTCCGCGCCCGGCGGCTCCGCGTCCATCAGCGGGATGCGCAGCACGATCCCGTCGTCGGCCGCCATCGCCGCGCCCGAGCCGGTCTCCAGCCCGTACCGCTGCGCCAGCCGCGCCCCCACCGCGAGCGCCCACGGGGCGTGCACCGCCATGCCGTAGGGGGAGTGCAGCACCACGCGCCAGTCGCCGAGCTCGTCCGTGAACCGCTCCACCACGAGCGTCTGCTCGGTGGGCAGCACCCCGGTGGCCTCGCGCTGGTCCTTCAGGTAGGCCAGCAGGTTGTCCTGCGCCCACGGGTCCAGGCCCGCGGCGGCCAGGCGGGTGCGGCCGGCCTCGGGGTCCGCGTCCAGCTCGCGGCGGAAGCGCCCGACGGCGTCGCCCAGCTCCGCCGGCCGGCCCGCGGCGTCGCCCCGCCAGAACGGGAGCTTGCCGGGCTGCCCGTAGGCGGGCAGCACCAGGACGCGGTCCGCGGTGATGTCCACGATGCGCCAGCTCGTGGCGCCCAGCAGGATGACGTCCCCCACGCGGGACTCGTAGACCATCTCCTCGTCGAGCTCGCCGACCCGGCGCCCGCCGGAGCGGGCCGAGCCCGCGGACGCGGAGCCCGCCGACTCGGCCGTGTCCCCGGCCGCCGCGCCGCCGGGGGTGCCGTCCGCGCCGCCGTCGGAGGCCAGGAACACCCCGAACAGGCCGCGGTCCGGGATGGTGCCGCCCGAGGTGACCGCCAGGCGCTGGGCGCCGGGGCGGGCGGCGAGCGTGCCGTTCTCCCGGTCCCACAGGATGCGCGGGCGCAGCTCGGCGAACTCGTCCGAGGGGTAGCGGCCGGCCAGCAGGTCGAGCACGGACTCGTAGGCGGAGAACGGCAGCGTGGCGAACGGCGCGGACCGGCGCACGAGGTCGAACCACTCCTGTGCGTCCAGGTCCGCGACGGCGACGGCGGCCACGGTCTGCTGGGCGAGGATGTCCAGCGGGTTGGCGGGGATCCGCAGCGACTCGATGCGCCCGGCCGTCATGCGCTCGGCCACGACGGCGGTGTCCACGAGGTCGCCCCGGTGCTTGGGGAAGAACACGCCGCGGGAGACCTCACCCACCTGGTGGCCGGCGCGGCCCACGCGCTGCAGACCGGAGGCCACCGAGGGCGGCGACTCGACCTGGATCACCTGGTCCACCGCGCCCATGTCGATGCCCAGCTCGAGCGAGCTCGTGGCCACGACGCAGCGGATCTGGCCGGTCTTCAGGGCGTCCTCCACGATGGCGCGCTGCTCCTTGGACACGGAGCCGTGGTGGGCGCGGGCGAAGTCGGAGACGGTGCCCGATCCGGTGCCGGTCTGCCCGGCCACCTGGGCGGGTCCGTGGAAGCCGGTCGGGTCCGGTGTGCGGAAGCCGGGGACGGCGTCCGGGTGCTCGGCTGCGGCGGCCGCCTCGGCGCGGGCCTCCCAGATCTCGTTGAGGCGGCCGGTGAGGCGCTCGGCCAGGCGCCGGGAGTTGGCGAACACGAGTGTGGAGCGCCGCTCGGCCACCAGGTCCACGATCCGCTCCTCGACGTGCGGCCAGATGGACCCGCCCGTCACCGCGCCCTCGTCGCCGAGCCCGCCCGTCGAGGAGCCGGGGCCCAGGTCGTGGGCGGCGGCGGGGGAGGAGAGGTCTGTCAGGTCCGGCACCGGCACCGTGACCGTCAGGTCCCAGCGCTTGGCCGAGGCGGGCCGCACCACCGTCACCGGCTGCGTGCCGCCGAGGAACCGGGCCACCTCGGCGGCCGGCTCGACCGTGGCGGACAGGCCGATCCGCTGCACCGGCGTGTCCAGCAGGGTGTCCAGGCGTTCGAGGGAGACGGCCAGGTGGGCGCCGCGCTTGGTCCCGGCCACGGCGTGCACCTCGTCCACGATCACCGTGCGGACCCCGGCCAGCGCCGCGCGGGCCTGCGAGGTGAGCATGAGGTACAGCGACTCGGGCGTGGTGATGAGGATGTCCGGCGGATCCTGCTGCAGGCGCCGTCGCTCGGCCGCCGGGGTGTCCCCGGAGCGCACACCCACCCGGACGCGCGGCACGGGCCTGCCCTGGTGTGCGGCGGTCTGTGTGATGCCCACCAGCGGGGCCCGCAGGTTCCGCTCCACGTCCACGCCGAGCGCCTTCAGCGGCGAGACGTAGAGGACGCGGGTGGCCGCCGTCCCCTCGGCGGCGGGCTCGCGCACGAACGAGTCGAGCGCCCAGAGGAAGGAGGAGAGGGTCTTGCCTGAGCCGGTCGGCGCGATCACCAGTGCGTGCCGCCCGGAGGAGATCGCGTCCCACGCGCCGAGCTGGGCCGGCGTCGGGGCCTCGAACGCGCCCGTGAACCAGGCGCGCGTGGGCTCGGTGAACCGGCCCAGGACGACGTCGGCCGCGGGCGTGGCCGAGCCCGCTGCGGTCTCCGCGGGCCCGCTCATGCGTGGTGGTATGGTCGGCCGGCGGAGATCTCCTGGGCTCGGTAGACCTGCTCCGCCAGGATCAGCCGCACGAGCTGGTGCGGGAAGACGAGCGGGGACAGGGACCAGACGCGGTCCGCGCGGGCGTGGACCCGGGCGTCCACCCCGTACGCGCCTCCGATCACCATCGTCACCGGGGCGCCGACGTCGAACCGGCTCTGCAGGTGCCGCGCCAGACCCGGCGAGTCGAACGCCGTCCCCCGCTCGTCCAGCAGGATCAGGTGCTCGTCCGCGCCGACCGCGCCCAGGATCCGGTCCGACTCCTCCGTGCGCGCCGCCTCCTCCTGCCGCGCGGCGTGCGGCAGCAGACGCCACGAGAGGTCGTAGGGCTTCTTGAGGCGCCGCTCGTAGCGGTCGATCCCGTCGACGACCCACGCCTCATGCTTCTTGCCGATGGCCAGCACCCGAACAGACATGGCCCCATGATCGCACCGGCCGCGGACACGGTACGGGGGTCGGCCCCCGCCGCTCGGTTACGCTCGCCGGGGCGGGGTGCCTGGCTCCGCACCGGAAGGGGGCCCATGACGTCGACCGCACGGTCCCCGCGGGTGTCCCGCCGCGCCGCGCTCGGCCTCGGGGTCGGCGCCCTCGCGGTGGGTGGGGTGGCCGTCGTCACCGACCTGGCCGGCGCGCCCGCCGGGCCGCTGGGCGCCAACGCGCCGGCCCTGTACGGCATGCGCAGCTCCACCGGGCACACGTACGCGGCCCTGCCCGGGCGCGCCGGACGCATCGACGTGTACCGGCCGCCGGGCCAGGGCCCGTTCCCGGTCCTCGTGTGGAACGCGGGCTCCGGCTGGCGCAGCGATCGCGGCTACAGCGACGGTGTCGACGTCGCCCGCGGCCTGGTCCCGCACGGCTACGCCGTCGCCGCGTTCTCGGTGCGCAGCTCCAAGCAGGGCACGTTCCCCGCCCAGGTGGAGGACGCGACGGCGGCGGTCCGCTGGGTGCGGCGCAACGCCCCGGGCCTGCAGCTGGACGCGGGGCGGGTGGCCGTGGCCGGCTCGTCGTCGGGCGGTTGGAACGCCCTCATGGCCGGCCTCACGGGCGGACAGGACCTGGACCGGGAGCAGGTGACGCCGCCCGGCCGGGAGGTGCCCGACGGCGGCCACGCGATCCCGGAGGAGGACCGCGTCCAGGCGATCGTGGACTTCTTCGGCCCCACGGACTTCCTGACGATGAACCGCCAGATGCTCCCGGGCGCGTGTGCGGACTACAACCGCGCGAACCGGCTCGCGCACTGCCACCTCGACGACCGCAGCACCAAGTCGGACATGCTGGGGGTGCCCGTCCTGGCCTCGGGCGGCCTGACCCGGCTGGCCTCCCCGATCACGCACGTGCGCCCGGACTCGCCGCCCCTGCTGGTCGTCCACGGGCGCAAGGACGTCACGGTCCCGTGGGGACAGAGCCTCGAGCTGTACCGGGCCGCCGAGGCCGCCGGACTGCGCACCGCGTTCTACTCGGTGGCCGAGGGCGGCCACGACCTGGGCATGATGACCGCGAAGACCCGCAGCGCGGAGGTGCTCCGCACCGGTGTGCCGGCCAGCGCCGTGCACGCCTCCATCTCGTGGTCCGCGGTGGCCTCGTTCCTGGACGCCGTCCTGCCGCGCTGAGCCGGCGGCCGGACCCGCCCCGGCATGGCGAAAGCCCGGGAGCACGAGGCTCCCGGGCTGCACATCTGGCGGTGACGGTGGGATTTGAACCCACGGTACGGGGTTACCGTACACAGCATTTCGAGTGCTGCACCTTCGGCCGCTCGGACACGTCACCAGACCAGGACACCCTACCCGAGCCGCGGCGGCGCGCCCAAACCGGTCGCCCGCCGTCGTCGGGCACGGGCGCGTTCAGTCGCGCTGTGCCGCGAAGAACCCCCGCAGCAGCGCCGCGCTCTCCTCGGCGCGGACGCCGGCGCGGACCTGCACCCGGTGGTTGAAGCGGGGGTCGCGGACCACATCCAGCACCGAGCCGCACGCGCCCGCCTTCGGGTCCCACGCCCCGAACACGACGCGCGGGATGCGGGCCAGCAGCAGCGCGCCGGCGCACATGGGGCAGGGTTCGAGGGTCACCACGAGGGTGCAGTCCGTCAGGCGCCAGCCGTCGCCTGCCCCGGAGGCGGCCCGCAGCTCCGCCCCGCGGCGCAGCGCGAGGACCTCGGCGTGGGCGGTGGGGTCGTGGTGCTGTTCGCGCTCGTTCCCGACGACGGCCAGGACGGTCCCGTCGCCGGCCACGAGCGCGGCGCCGATCGGCACGTCGCCGGCCGCTCCGGCCGCGCGGGCGGCCCGGAGGGCCAGGCCCATCCACGCGTGCTCCTGCTCGGCCGTGGGCGCGGGGGAGGGGATGGGGGCGGACACGCGGCCAGCCTAGCGGCGGTGTCGGCGCCACCGCGGGCGCGGGGACGGGCGGAGGGGCGCGCGTGGGCGGTACCGTGGGCGCCATGCGCGTCCACATCGTCGACCACCCGCTCGTGGCCCACAAGCTCAGCGTCCTGCGGGACAAGAAGACCCCGTCCATGATCTTCCGGCAGCTCACGGAGGAGCTCGTGATGCTGCTCGCCTACGAGGCGACGCGCGACGTGGCCATGGAGGAGGTGCGGATCGAGACCCCGGTGACCGAGACCACCGGCTTCCGGCTGGCCCGCCCGCGTCCGCTGGTCGTGCCGATCCTGCGCGCGGGGCTCGGGATGCTGGAGGGGATGACCAAGATGGCGCCGTCCGCCGAGGTCGGGTTCCTCGGCATGGCCCGCAATGAGGAGACGCTGGACATCGTCACCTACGCGGAGCGGCTGCCCGCCGACCTGTCCGGGCGTCACGTGTTCGTCCTGGACCCCATGCTGGCCACGGGAGGCACGCTGATCGAGGCCATCCGCTTCC
The DNA here is from genome assembly GCF_053627955.1 of Micrococcus sp. 093350064-1. Taxonomy (NCBI): domain Bacteria; kingdom Bacillati; phylum Actinomycetota; class Actinomycetes; order Micrococcales; family Micrococcaceae; genus Micrococcus; species Micrococcus sp. 093350064-1. The sequence goes on along the minus strand of NZ_JBSEYU010000008.1, from coordinate 28,385 downwards.
TCTACCAGCGCGGCGCGGCGCGGGTCACCTGCCTCTGCCTGCTCGGAGCGCCCGAGGGCATCGAGCGGTTGGAGGCCTCGCTGGGCGACGTCGAGGTGGACCTGTACCTGGCCGCCGTCGACGAGCGCCTGGACGAGCGGTCCTACATCGTCCCCGGCCTCGGCGACGCCGGCGACCGGCTCTACGGTCTGGCGGAATGACCTGATCGGACCTCCGCGTCCGCCACGAGACGACCACGGCCCCCGCCCCCACCCGGCGGGGGCCGTGGTCGTCTCACGGGAGCGTCTCCGGCGGGGACGTCAAGCGGGGCCGCCAATGTGTCGTCCATCTAGTGGACGTCACGACCCGCTGTGACCCGTCATCATGGCGTCACATGGAAAACCTGGCAGTCTCCTGCATAAATATTCCGCATACTCATTGGTCCTGCGGCGCGCTCCCACCTGTTGAACAATGAGAGAGTCACGCGGGCGAGCCGAGCGACGGCGCGACGCTATTCCGATCCGCGAATAGTGATGTTGAGCACATTCAGGACTCTTCTTCTCAAATAATGAGACAAAAGTGCGAACGTTACTTGCCAGTCCCCTCGGTGAAGTCACATTCTTGTCATGTGACGCCTCGTCCGCCGCACCGACCGAGCGGTGGAGGGGCCATGAGCCGAAAGAGGAGTGGTGGCCATGGGTCAGTCCGCCGGATACGTGCACATCTCCGTCCGCAACGCGCAGCGCCGGGCCGACGGCATGTCCCGCCGAGGCCAGGCCCGCGCAGGCCTGCGCCTGGCCGGTGGCACCGACGCCCCCGACTCCCAGACGGCGCCGACGCCGGTCCTGGCGCCGAACGGCATCCCGGGTCCCCAGGCGGTGGCCCGGGAGAACGAGGCCCGTGGGTTCGTCATCTACGTGGGCATGGACGAGCTGGCCGCCTCGGCCGCCGGCACCTCCCTCACGCGGCTGGCCAATGAGCTGCGCCACTACGTGGAGTCCCTCGTCCCCGGGGCGGAGTCGCACGCCGCCGTCGCCCTGGCCCCCGCCGGCGCGGAGGGCCGCGACATCGAGGTCGTGCGCCAGGTGCTCGGCGACCCGACCGTGCAGGGCGGCACCCGTCCCGACCTGGCGCAGGCGCCGGCCCCCGTGTCCACGCGCCAGCCCGGTGTGCTGATCGATCTGTCCCGGCGCGAGGTGCAGCTGGACGGTGAGTCGCTGAACCTCACCTTCAAGGAGTTCGAGCTCCTGAACTACCTCGTGGAGAACGGCGAGCGCACCGTCGGCCGCGAGGAGCTGCTCGACGCCCTGTGGCGCAACGCCGACGAGGTGCCCAACGAGCGCACCATCGACGTGCACATCCGCCGCCTGCGCGCCAAGCTCGGCCGCCTCGCGAACACCGTGCGCACCGTGCGCGGCCAGGGCTACCGCTTCTACCGCCACCCCGAGGTGGTCGTGTGGGCGGCGCCGGAGTACAGCATCTGACCCGCGCCCGCCCGTGTCCGACGACGGCCCCCGCTCACCCGAGCGGGGGCCGTCGCCGTAGCCTGGCCGCATGAGCACCGCCGACGCGAAGACCCTGATCGTCCTCCGGCACGCCAAGGCCGGCTGGCCCGACGCGGCCGACGACCATGCCCGCCCGCTCGCCGAGCGAGGCCACGCCCAGGCGCCCGCCGCCGGCGACTGGCTCCGCGAGCACGACCTCGTCCCGGACGCCGTCGTGTGCTCCGATGCGCTGCGCACCCGTCAGACGTGCGTGTGGGTGTGCGAGCGCCTGGGCGAGCTGGCACCCACGCCCTACCTGGACCCGCGGCTCTACGGCGCCGACGCGGCGCGGGCCCTGGCCGTCGTCAACGAGACGGAGGAGACCACGCGACGGCTGCTGGTGGTGGGCCACATGCCGTGGGTGCAGGAGCTGGGCATGCGGCTGATGAGCCTGGACTCGGACCAGGACGCGGCGCTGCGCATGAGCGAGCACTACCCGACGCTCGGGATGCAGGTGTTCCGGGTGGAGAAGCCGTGGGCCGAGCTCGACGGCCGCGACGCCGCCCTGACGCACTTCGTGGTTCCGGGGCGCTGACCTCCGCGGCGGCGCGCGTGGCAGAGGCGCGCCGACATGACGAAGGCCCCGCTCCAGCAGGAGCGGGGCCTTCCGATCGTGCGCCCAAAGGGATTCGAACCCCTGACCTTCTGTTCCGTAGACAGACGCTCTATCCAGCTGAGCTATGGGCGCATCATCCGATCCGCCGGAGCGGCTCGAACTCGTAGAACACTACAGGACCTCTCCGGCGAAGTGCAAATCGACGGTCTGCGGCGGTCTGTGTCGGGGGTGTGGCGGGGGCGCGGCCATGATAGCCGGGCTCGGGTACCATGGCAGGACCGTGCGGCCACAACGATGTGGTGCGCGCTTCGGCGGTGCACGCATCGGAGTGGACGGGACGGAACGGCCCCGGACCCCAATGGGAGGACTCTCCACCATGGCTGACAACGCCACCACCTCGTTCGCGGATCGCGCCCTGGCGGACGCGCCCACGGACTACGCCCAGCTGCGCGAGTGGGTCGCTCAGATTGCAGAGCTGACGCAGCCGGACTCCGTCCAGTGGGTCGACGGCTCCGAGGAGGAGCGCGACCGCCTCGCGGACGAGCTCGTGGCGGCGGGCACCCTGACCCGCCTGGCCGAGGACAAGTTCCCCAACTCCTTCGCCGCGTTCTCCGATCCCGCCGACGTCGCCCGCGTGGAGGACCGCACCTTCATCTGCTCCGAGAAGGAGGAGGACGCCGGCTTCACCAACAACTGGATGGACCCGGCGAAGATGCACGGCATCCTCGACGACGCGTTCACCGGCGCCATGCGCGGCCGCACCATGTACGTGATCCCGTTCGTGATGGGCCACCTCGACGCCGAGGACCCGAAGTACGGCGTGGAGATCACCGACTCCGCCTACGTGGTCCTGTCGATGCGCATCATGGCCCGCATCGGCCAGGACGTGCTGGACAAGATGTCCCGCGAGCAGGCCTTCTACGTGCCGGCCGTGCACTCCGTGGGCGCCCCGCTGGAGCCGGGCGAGCAGGACGTGCCGTGGCCGTGCAACGAGACCAAGTGGATCGTGCACTTCCCCGAGGAGCGCTCCATCTGGTCCTTCGGCTCCGGCTACGGCGGCAATGCCCTGCTCGGCAAGAAGTGCTACGCGCTGCGCATCGCCTCCGTGATGGCCCGGGACGAGGCCTGGCTCGCCGAGCACATGCTGATCCTCAAGCTGACCAACCCCGAGGGCCGGTCCTACCACATCACCGGCGCCTTCCCGTCGGCCTGCGGCAAGACCAACCTCGCCCTCATCGACCCCACGATCGAGGGCTGGAAGGCCGAGACCCTGGGCGACGACATCACCTGGATCCGCGCCGGCAAGGACGGCGAGTTCCGCGTGATCAACCCGGAGACCGGCTACTTCGGCGTCGCCCCCGGCACCGGCTGGTCCACCAACCCGAACGCCATGCGCGCGATCTCCAAGGGCAACTCCATCTTCACCAACGTCGCCCTCACCGACGACGGCGGCGTGTGGTGGGAGGGCATGACGGACGAGGTCCCCGAGCACCTCACCGACTGGCGCGGCAACGACTGGACGCCCGAGTCCGGCACCCCGGCCGCCCACCCGAACTCCCGGTTCTGCACGCCCATCGAGCAGACGGACATGCTGGCCGACGAGTACCGCGACCCGCGGGGCGTGAAGCTGGACGCCATCCTGTTCGGCGGCCGCCGCAAGACCACCGTTCCGCTGGTGACCGAGGCCTTCGACTGGGAGGACGGCATCCTCAAGGGCGCCACCCTCTCCTCGGAGACCACCGCGGCCGCCGCCGGTGCCGTGGGCGTCGTGCGTCGCGACCCGATGGCCATGCTGCCGTTCCTCGGCTACGACGCCGGCGACTACCTGGCCCACTGGGTCAGGGAGTCCGGCAAGGCCGACCCGGAGAAGCTGCCGCGCATCTACCTGGTCAACTGGTTCCGCCGCAACCGCGACGGCGGCTTCGCCTGGCCCGGCTTCGGCGAGAACTCGCGCGTCCTGAAGTGGGTCGTGGAGCGCCTCGAGGGCAAGGCCGAGGCCGAGGAGACCCCGATCGGTCTCGTGCCGGCCGCGGGCTCGCTCGACCTGTCCGGCATCGAGGTGTCGGCCGAGGACCTCGAGGACGCCCTCAAGGTCGACGCCGCGGAGTGGGCCGAGGAGAACGAGCTCATCGAGCAGTGGCTCGGCCGGTTCGGCGAGTCGCTGCCCGCCGTCGTGCGCGAGCGCTTCGAGGCGCAGAAGGCCCGGTTCGCCCAGGCCTGAGCCCCGGAACGCGGAACGGCCCGCACCCCGTGAGGGGTGCGGGCCGTTCCGCGTTCCGGGGCCGGATCAGGCGGCGAGCCAGAGGTCCGGGCCGAAGATCTCGTAGCGGATGGACGTCGCGGGCACGCCGGCGTCGATCAGCTTCGAGCGGGTGGACTGCATGAACGCGAGCGGGCCGCACAGGATGTAGTGCCCGTCGCGGGGCAGTTCGACGTCGTCGAAGTGCATCACACCCTCGACGGTCGTGACGCCCTCGGGGTCCTGCTCCGGCCGCACCCCGAGGAAGAGGCGGGCGTCGCCGTGCGGCAACGCCGCCAGGGACTCCGTCACCTGTTCGCGCAGGGCCACCGCCTCCCAGGACGCGTCGCCGTGGAAGAAGAGGACCTGGCGGTCCGAGCCCTGCTGGGCGAGCGCGTCCAAGATCGCGGCGGCCGGGGTGATGCCGATGCCGGCGGTCGCCAGGACCAGGGGAGCGGTGGAGTCCTCGTCCTCGAGGGTGATGTCGCCGTAGGGGTTGGACAGCTCGATGACGTCGCCGACCTCCACGTTCTGGATGAGCATGGGCGAGACCTCGCCGCCCTCGTCCAGCTTCACGGTGATGACACGTTCGGTGGTGGACTCGGCCTTCTCGGAGAGGGAGTACTGGCGGCACTGGCGCAGGCCGTCCTCTACCTTCAGGCGCACGGACACGTAGCCGCCGGCCCTGCCGCGGGACTGCGGGGTGTCGTCGGCCGGCTCGAAGCGGAAGGTGACGGCCGCGTTGCCGGTGGGCTCCTTCGCGACGACCCTCCAGTCCGTCCACATCCTGTCGTTGGCCTGCTGGGAGTAGAGGCCCTTCTCGATCTTGATGAGGGCGTCGGCCATGAGCCAGTAGACCTCGGTCCAGGCGTCGGCCACCGCGGGGGTGACGGCGTCGCCGAGCACCTCGCCGATGGCCCAGAAGAGGTTCTCGTAGACGATCGGGTACTGCTCCTCGACGATGCCGAGGGCGGTGTGCTTGTGGGCGATGCGGGACAGGACGGCCTCGGGCAGGGTGCCCGGGTTCTCGAGCAGGTGCACCGCGAACTTCACGATCGAGCCGGCGAGGGCCTGGGCCTGCTCGCCGTTGCGCTGGTTGGCGCGGGAGAAGACGCCGTCGAGGAGCTCGGGGTGGGCCTCGAACATGTGGGCGTAGAACAGGGGCGTGATCTCCGGCATGTGCTCGGCGACGACGGCGGCGGTGGCCTCGATGACGGGGTGGGACTTCTCGGACAGCACGGGGGTCTCCGTCTCTTCGGTGGCGAATCTTGCGCTGGTTTTGCCAGATTACACCCGGCCGTCGCCGTCGGGAACTCGCCCCCCGGCCCGTTCCCTCAGTGCGTCACGGGGATCTCCGGCAGGCCCAGCAGCACGGGTCCGCCGACAGGCCCGGCGCTCACCAGATCCCGGATCCGCACGGTGTCGAGTTCGGCGAGGAAGGCCTCGCGTGCGCGGTGCAGGGCGCCGCGCAGGCGGCAGTCGCCGGCGTAGGGGCACGCCACCCCGGAGTCGCGCCCGGCGCAGTCGATCACCTCGTCGCGGCTGCTCAGCGAGCGCACGAGCTCGCCCACACGCTGGTCCAGACCGGCCGCGGCGATCATGGCCCCGCCGTGCCGACCGCGCAGCACCTCGATGGTCCCGCGGCGACGCAGCTCGGCGACCGCCTTGATCACGTGGTTGTAGGGCACCTGGATCCGGTCCGCGATCTGCTGGCTGGTGAGCCGTTCCCCCTCGGCGGCCGCGAGCGTCATCAGCACACGCAGGCAGACGTCGGTGTAGGCGCTCAGCTTCATCCCGCCATCATCCCACCGGTGCACGGCGCCGCCGCGCCTGCGGTGTCCGGGCCGGTTGGCATACTGACGCCATGGACGCCACCTCGCACCCCGACGCCGGCCCCCGCCTCCCCGAGACCTCCGTGCCGGGGGGCGACGCCGCGCTGCACGAGGAGGCCCTGGCCGTCCTGCGTCGGCTCGTGGACCGGCCGGACGCGCGATTCAAGGACGGGCAGTTCGAGGCGATCGAGGCGCTCGTGGCCCACCGCCGCCGCGCCCTGGTGGTGCAGCGCACCGGCTGGGGCAAGTCCGCCGTGTACTTCGTGGCCTCCCTCCTGCTGCGCGCCCGCGGCGCGGGGCCCACGCTGATCGTCTCCCCGCTGCTCGCGCTCATGCGGGACCAGGTCGCGGCCGCCGCCCGGGCGGGCGTGCGCGCGGTGTCCGTGAGCTCGGCGAACGCCACGGAGTGGGACGAGGTCCGGGCCCGGCTCGCGGCGGACGAGGTGGACGTGCTGCTGATCTCGCCCGAGCGCCTCACGAACCCCCGGTTCCGGGACGAGCAGCTGCCGGACCTCGTGGCGCGCATGGGCCTGCTCGTGGTGGACGAGGCCCACTGCATCTCCGACTGGGGCCACGACTTCCGGCCGGACTACCGCCGCATCCGGGACCTGATCGGGCTGCTTCCCGCCGAGGGGCCGCGCGCGGTGCCCGTGCTGGCCACCACCGCCACGGCCAACGCCCGTGTGGTGGCGGACGTGGTGGAGCAGCTCGGCGTCGCCTCCGAGCAGGACGTGTTCGTGCTCCGCGGCCCCCTGGCCCGCGCCTCGCTGCGCCTGGGCGTGCTGCGCATGCCCAGCCCGGCCGCGCGCCTGGCCTGGCTCCTCGACCACCTCGCGGACCTGCCGGGCTCCGGGATCGTCTACGCCCTCACGGTCTCCGCCGCCGAGGACACGGCGCGCGCCCTGCGCGAGGCGGGGCACGAGGTGGTCGCCTACACGGGCCGCACGGACCCGGAGCGGCGCGCCGAGATCGAGGAGGACCTCAAGGCCAACCGGGTGAAGGCCGTCGTGGCCACCTCGGCGCTCGGCATGGGCTTCGACAAGCCGGACCTGACGTTCGTGGTGCACTTCGGCGCGCCGGGCTCGCCCGTGGCGTACTACCAGCAGGTCGGCCGTGCCGGCCGCGGGACGGACCACGCGGACGTGCTCCTGCTGCCCGGGCCCGAGGACCGTCGCATCTGGGAGTACTTCGCCACCGCCTCCATGCCGGACGAGGAGCAGGCGCGCGCCGTGCTGGGGGCGCTCGCGGACCACGGCGGGGCCCTCTCCGTGGCGGCGCTCGAGCCGGCCGTGCGGATCAAGCGCACCACCCTGGAGCTGCTGCTCAAGGTCCTCGCCGTGGACGGGGCGGTCGAGCGGGTGGGCGGCGGCTGGCGCGCCACCGGGCGGGAGTGGACGTACGACGCCGAGCGGTACGCCCGCGTGGCCGAGGCGCGCCGGGCCGAGGAGCGGCTCATGCTCGACTACCAGACCACGGACCGGTGCCGCATGGAGTTCCTGGCCCGCACCCTGGACGACCCCACCGCCGCGCCGTGCGGCCGCTGTGACGTCTGCGCCGGCCCCTGGTACCCGACGGGATCGGACGGGGCGGCGGGGGAGCGCGCGGAGGCCGCCCTGCGCCGCACCGGTGTGCCGATCGAGCCCCGTCGCATGTGGCCCTCGGGCATGGACCGGCTGGGCGTGCCCGTCAAGGGGCGCATCGCGTCCGAGTCGCAGGCCGAGGAGGGCCGCGCGCTCGCCCGCCTGACGGACCTCGGGTGGGGCACCGTCCTGCGGGACCTGCTGGACCGGGAGGACGCGCCGGTGCCGGAGGAGGTCCTGCGGGGCGCCGTCGACGTCCTGGCCGGCTGGGGGTGGCGGACGCGGCCGATCGCCGTCGTCGCGATGCCCTCGCGCACCCGCCCGCAGCTGGTGGGGTCGTTCGCCGAGGGGATCGCCCGGATCGGCCGGCTGCCGTTCCTCGGCTCGCTTGAGCACGCGCGCGGCGGCCCCACGGCCGGGCCGGGCGGCAACAGCGCCTACCGGCTCGGGTCCGTGTACGGCCGGTTCGCCGTCCCCGAGGCGATGGCGCAGATGTTGCGCACCGCCCCGGACGCCGGCCGCCACGGCCCCGTGCTGCTGGTCGACGACCTCGTCGACTCGCGGTGGTCGCTCGCCGAGGCTGCGCGGGTGCTGCGCGAGGCCGGCGCCCAGGGGGTGCTGCCGCTCGTCCTGGCCCAGGCCGGATGAGCCGCCGAGGTCAGCGCTCCGCGCGGACGATCGCCAGCACGGCGTCGCGGAGCGCCTCCATGGTGGCGGCCGTGCGGGCCTCGCCGTTGTAGCGCAGGAACGGCTCCGTGTTGGACGGGCGGAGGTTGAACCACCACGTGCCGTCCTGGGCGGCGACCGTGGTGCCGTCCATGCGGGTCACCGTGGTGGCCACCCCGGCGAAGTCCTCGTGCACGGCCTGGCCCTCGCCGACGCCCTCGCCCACGGCGGGGGCGAACTGCGCCACCACCGCGGCCACGGCGGCGTCCTTGTCCGCGACCTGCGAGTTGATCTCTCCGGAGGCCACGTACGGCTCGTACTCCTCGGCCAGCTCGGACAGCGGCTGCTCCTGGCCGCCCAGGGCCGCCAGCACGTGCATGGCCGCGAGCATGCCGGTGTCCGCGTTGAAGAAGTCGCGGAAGTAGTAGTGCGCGGAGTGTTCGCCGCCGAAGACGGCGGACTCGGCGGCCATGACCGCCTTGATGAAGGAGTGGCCCACGCGGGTCTCCACGGCCCGGCCCCCGTCGGCCGCCACGAGCTCGGGGACGGCGCGGGAGGTGATCAGGTTGTGGATGACCACGGGGGTCTGCTCGCCGTCGGCCTTCGCGCGGGCGATCTCGCGGCGGGCCACCAGGGCGGTGACCGCGGAGGGGGAGACCGGGGCGCCCTGCTCGTCGATCACGAAGCAGCGGTCGGCGTCGCCGTCGAAGGCCAGGCCGATGTCCGCGCCGTGCTCCACGACGGCGGCCTGCAGGTCCCGCAGGTTCTCCGGTTCCAGCGGGTTGGCCGGGTGGTTCGGGAAGGTGCCGTCCAGCTCGAAGTAGAGCGGCTCGATCTCCAGCGGCAGGGCGGCCAGCTCGGCGTCGCCGAGGACGGCCGGGGTGGTCTTGCCCGCCATGCCGTTGCCCGCGTCCACCACGACCTTCAGGCGGCGCACCCCCGTCAGGTCCACGAGCGAGCGCAGGTATGCGGCGTAGCCGGGGAGGATGTCCTCCTCCGTCACGGTGCCGGCGGTCTCGGCGGCGGGGATCTCACCGGCGTCGAGGTAGGCCTGGGCCGCGTCGCGGATCTCGAACAGCCCGGTGTCCGAGGAGACCGGCACGGCGCCGGCCTGGGCCATCTTCATGCCGTTGTACTCGGCCGGGTTGTGCGAGGCGGTGAACACCACGCCCGCGGCCTGCTTCACGCCCGCCGCGTAGTAGAGCATGTCCGTGGAGATCAGCCCCAGGGTGACGACGTCGGCGCCGCGGCGCGTGGCACCCTCGGCGAAGGCCGTCATGAACGCGGGCGAGGAGGGGCGCATGTCCCCGCCGACCAGCACGGTGTGACCGGCCAGGCCCAGCACGTCCACGAAGGCCGCGCCCACCGCGCGGACGCTCTCCGCCGTGATGGACTCGCCCACGATGCCGCGGACGTCGTACGCCTTGAAGGAGTCGTGCAGGTCGAGGGAGGGGGTCGAGGTAGTCACCCGACCGATCGTAGTGGACAGCCTGGATACAGTGAGGGCGTGCCCCCGACCACTCCGCCCCCGAGCGCGGGGCCCCCGGCCGTCCCGCCGTCGGGACCCGCGCCGGCCGCTCCCGGGGAGCCCGCGTACCGCAGGCTGCTGATCGGGCTGTTCCTGGCGGGGGTGGCCACGTTCGCCCAGCTCTACTCCCCGCAGGGCCTGCTGCCGCTGGTCAGCGACGACCTGGGCGTCCCCGCGGACCGTGCCGCCCTGCTCGTCTCCGCCAGCACACTCGGCCTCGCCCTGTCGGTGGTGCCGTGGTCCGTGGCCGGGGACCGGTGGGGCCGCCGACGCGCCATGGTGGTCTCGATGGTCTCCGCCAGTGCGTGCGCGCTCACGGGCGTCCTCGCACCCACGTTCGAGGCCATGCTGGGCCTGCGCCTGCTCGAGGGCATGGCGCACGGGGGTGTCGCGGGACTCGCCGTGGCGCTGCTGGCGGAGGAGGTGGTCCCGCACGCGGTCGCGGCGGCCGCCGGCACCTACATCGCCGGCACCACCCTCGGCGGGCTCTCCGGCCGGCTCCTCGCCCTGCCCGTCGCGGAGGCGTCCTCGTGGCGCGGCGGGATGCTGGCCGTCACCGTGGTCGGGGTGCTGTGCACGGTCGGCTTCCTGGCGATCACGCCGCGTGCCCGACGTTTCACGCCGTCGCCCACCTCCCCGGCGACGCTCGTGCGCATCGTGCGCGGTCACCTGCGCTCGCCGGAGCTCGTCGCCGTCTACCTGCAGGGGGCGCTGCTGATGGGCGGGTTCGTGGCGCTGTACAACTTCGTGGGGTACCGCCTGCTCGACCCGCCGTTCTCCTGGACGCCGACGGCGGCCGGCCTCGTCTTCCTCGCCTATCTCGCGGGCACGTGGTCGTCGCCGCGCGCGGGTCGGCTGGCCGCGCGGGTGGGCCGGCTGCCCGTCCTGGCCGGCGCGACGGCGGCCATGGCGGCGGGCGTCGCCCTCACGTCGGTCCCGCATCCGGCGGTGCTGGTGCCCGCCCTCGTGCTCGTGACGGGCGCGTTCTTCGCCGCCCACGCCGTGGCCTCCGCGTGGTCTGGGACGGCCGCCCCCACGGGCCGCGCCCAGTCGACCTCCCTGTACAACTTCGCGTACTACGCCGGCTCGAGCCTCTTCGGTTGGCTGGGCGGCGTGTTCCACGAATCCCATGGGTGGCCGGGGACGGTGCTGATGGTCCTGGCCCTGGTGCTGACCGCCCTGGTGAGCGCCGTCGTCGTGCTGCGCGGACGCGGGACGGCCCCGGCGCGCTGAGCCGGGGCCGTCGTCGGGGCGGATGTCAGTGGGTCGACCCGCCGATCACCAGCCGAGGGCCTCGGCATCCGTGCCGGTGGCGGACCGGGCCTGGTCGCGCCAGGCGGCGAGGACCTCCGGGTCCTGCAGCTCGAGCCACGCGATCATCTGCTGGTAGGTCACGCAGTAGGTGTCCTCCTCGACGCAGACCTCCCGCATGACCTTCTCCACAGCCGGGTTGAACGCGTTGAGACCCCAGTCGTTGAAGTGGTTGCCGAAGACCAGCGGGGCGCGGTTGCCCGCGAACGCCGAGTCGTACATGTAGCGGTAGGTGCGGTACTGGAAGTCGGTGAGTCGGGAGACGTCCTCCGGGATGTCCTTGCCGCCGTTGCCGGAGATCCAGAAGTTGTAGTCCATCGCCATCACGAACGGGCTGGCCGCGTCCTTCTCGGCGAGCACGGGGGACCAGGTCATCGGCATCTCGAACTCCCAGATCCCGTCCTCCTGGTAGGGCCAGGCGACGCCGGAGGCGGCCGCGGCACGCGACGTGTCGTACTCGAGTCCGTTGTCCTTCCACATCGGGACGAGCTGGTCCCACTCCCCGTCGAGGCAGGGCAGGCGTCCGCCCTTGACGTCGTCGGGGGTGACCTCCAGCGCCGGCAGGGAGCTGCCCGGGTTGTAGGCGCCGGGGTCGGAGAGGATGTCCGTGAACGAGCCGTACTCCTGCTTCCATTCGGCCGTGGACCACTGGTCTGCGCCGTACCTCGTGGGCGCGCCCAGGTGACCCGCGTAGTGGGTGCCGATCTCGTGGCCGGCGGCGTGTGCCGTGTTGATGTTCTCGATGCGCTGCGCCACCTCGGCCTCGTCGCCGCCGAACTCCGTGCCCACGTAGCCGGGCTCGTTGCCGGGCGCCGTGTAGTTCTCCCGGTTGGCGGTCTCGATGAGGTTGATCGCGGACTGGAACACCGTGAACTTCGCGTCGGAGTCCGCCGCCGCGTCCAGGAAGGTCTTCCAGCGCGCGTCCTGACGGCCACCGTCGAAGGAGAAGAGGACGAACTGCGGCGGGCGTTCCTCCGCCGTGAAGGCCCGCATCGGCACGTCCTCATGGGAGCGGGCGGCCAGGGGGAGCGCGGGGTCCGCGGCGGCCGACGGCGAGCCCTCACCGGACGACGCCGCATCCGAGGACCGTCCCTGCGACGACGAGGCCTCCGATCCGTCCGCAGATGCGGGCGACGAGACGGCCGCGTCCGTGGCGCCGGAGGACCCGGCCGCCGTCCCCTCGTCCCCCTGCGGGGCGGCACAGCCGGCCAGCACGAGGGCGAGCGCCACCGACGTCCCCCACCAGCGGCGTCGCCGGGGCGAGGGGGTGTCGACGGTGCGGGCGGACGGGCGGGGGAAGGACATGCGGTCTCCTGGCTCGGTCGAGTGGCGGGCGGAGTGTCTCCTCCATGGCCGCCGTGACCAGACACGGAGGACTCCACGTTCCACCGTAGGGGAGGCCCCCCGGTGGCTCTGGAGCCCTGGCAGAACTGTGACCAGGTTGTGATGTGGCGCCGCGGCTGCCGGCATGGCCCTCGCGGGCCACACCTAGACTGGAGGCATGGAATATCTCGTCCCTGTCCTCGCGGTGGTCGTCATCGGCGCCCTCGCGTTCGCCGCCGCCCGGTGGATGTCGGCTGGTCGAGCGCGTCAGGCGGCGGATCAGCGCACGCCGTCCGGTCGCGGGCTGGACATCGGACCGGAGCGGGCGCGTCTGGCGGCGGGGCTGCTGGACGAGGACGCCCATCGGCGCGTGTACGGGCACATCGCCCAGAGCCGTGTGATGGAGGCCGTGCGCGACTACCGCGCCCACACGGGACGCGGCCTGAAGGACGCCGTCATGGACGTGCAGTCCCTCGCCGTGCATCCGCAGGTCTACTCCGAGCCGGTGCAGGAACCGGACGCCACGTCCGCCGGAGTCGCGGGGCCCGTTCCCGACGACCATGGGGAGCCCCACCGGGACGATGCGGCCCCGGCCGAGACCCCCGGGCCGAAGCGGCCCGGACAGGATTCGAGCGGGCGGGGGGAGCCGGACGCCCAGACGCCCGATCGCGAGACCTCTGACGCCGTGGCCGAGGACGACGCCCGGCAGGACGCCGACCACGACTCAGCAGCGCCGCCCGCAGACGAGTTGACGACCCTGACCGTCCCCGCCGAGTGGACCGCCGCCCCCGCCGAGGAGGAGCTCCCCTTCGAGGTCGAGGTGATGCGGGGGACGGAGTCCGTCCGCCTCTCCTCGCAGGACCTGCCGCCGTGGCTCCGCGATCAGCTCTCCGCCATGGTGCGAGACGGCAACCTCGAGTCCGCCGCCGTCCAGCTGTCCAGCCACTCGGAGCTCTCCGTGCCGGAGGCGTACGAGCTGCTGCGCCGCATGCGGGAGCGCCGCGGGGAGGGCTAGTCACCGGTCGGTCGGCACGTCAGGTCCCCGCGGCAGACGCGAAGAGGGCCGGAATCGCGTGGATTCCGGCCCTCTCTCGCGGAGACGGGGGGATTTGAACCCCCGGCCCAACTTTCGTCGAGCCCTTCATTAGCAGTGAAGTCCATTCGGCCGCTCTGGCACGTCTCCTCCGTCCGGCGCGCCTCGCACGGGGCGACGCGCGGTCAGACCGGTCCAGCTTAGCGCGCCAGGCCAGGGCAGGGCAAAGGAGCGCCGTGCTCACGGTCGGACCACCATCGCGCACGAGCGGGCCCCGGATCGATCGATCCGGGGCCCCGCGTGATCTGTCAGCCGTCCGGCCTGAGGCCGACGCGTCCGTTCAGATCAGATGCGATCCTTGCGGTCGTTGCGGCCGTCGAGGTCGCGATCGGTGGCGTCGCCGTCGACCTTGACGTCCTCGTGGCGGACCTCCTCGGTCACCGTCTCGGTGTCCTGCACCTGGCGCTTGCCCAGAGAGACCTTCTCGGCGTCCACGGTCTTGTTGACGACCGGGGTCTCCTCGTAGGTGGTCACCTCGACGTCGCCGTCGCGGCCGGCGGTGCGGGCCTCGGCGGAGTTCGGGTCGACGGACTCGCGCTCCACCACGACCTCCTCGCGGGTGACGGGCACCTCGACGGTCTCGGTGGTGGTGTAGGCCTGCTTGCGCAGACGGACGCGGCCGGAGGCGCGGCGCTCGGTGCCGACGTTCAGGTGCTCGTCCTTGACGACGACGGAGTCGGCGTCGGTCACGTCGCGGCGATCGCGGTCGGTCACGTCGCGGCGGTCGCCGTCCACGACGGCCTCGTCGCGGCGGTCGGCCACGCCGGCCACACCCGCGGTGCCGGCCACGCCAGCGGCGCCGGCGTCGGTGCGCACGTCGTCACGACGCACGTCGCCGTCGTGATCCGCGGCGGAGTACTCCATGGAGTAGTACTCGTAGATGCGCTGCTCCTCCTCGGGGGTCAGCGAGCCGTCCGCGTCCACGTTCGGGGCGTCCTTCACGAAGGACTTCTCGAAGGGCACCGTGATGCCGTCGGCGGTGATCTGGGCCTGCTGCAGCGGGACGAAGGTCTCGCGGGCGCCGAACAGGCCGGTCTTCACCGTGATGAAGGTGGGCTCGTTGGTGACGTCGTCGAGGTAAACCTGACCGACGGAGCCGATCTTGTCGCCGTCGGTGGCGAAGACGGTGGAGTTCTGCAGCTGGTCGAGAGCGTTGCGGTCCATGAGGAATTCTCCTTCTGAATTGGTGTTTTGTTGCCTTACGCTCATTCACAATTCCCCATGGGCCCGAGTGGCGTCAACCATCGGCCCCCCAGATTCCAAATTCCAAGACTTCTCCCAGAATCTCGGTGTGATCCGCGTGATTCCGCGGATTCTTCGTCCGGGCCCGCTCCGGACCCTGGGGGATCGGTGGGAGTGTGGCGCATGCGGTCCGCGACCCTTGACGGCCACCGATAATGTGTGGAATACGCGCGCCGCAGGCGTGAAAACGATCCCGAGGAGAGTGGAGGCCCCATGTCCGAGCCCCTGGTGGCCGATCGCCGCCTCGCAGTGGTGGGAGCCGGCCCCCGCGGCGTCATGCTGCTGGAGCGGATCCTCGCCCGACTCGAGGGCGCGGCCCCGGACGCGCACCCCCGGCGGCTGCGCATCGACGTCGTGGACCCCTATCCCCCCGGGCCGGGGCGGGTGTGGCGCACGGACCAGTCCGAGCTGTACCTCATGAACACCCCCGCGTTCTTCCCGACCGCGTGCGCCGCCGACAACCCCGGTCTGCGCCCCTCCACCGCCGCCCAGACCTTCGACCAGTGGCGACGCGTGCACCCGGAGGCCAGCCTCGGCGTGCGCCGCCACCAGTACCCGGCCCGTGCGGTCTACGGGCGCTACCTCCGGCATCTGTACAAGGACGTCGTCGCCGGGCTGCGCGCCCGTCCCGAAGTCGCCGAGGTCATCGAGCACCGCGCGGAGGCCACCGCCCTGCACCCCCGGCCCGACGGCGGCGCCCGCCTGGAGCTGCGGGACGCCGACGGCTCGGTCTCCGTGCTCGACGCGGACGCCGTCGTGCTCTGCCTGGGCCATCAGCCTGCGGAGCTCAGCCCCGGCCAGATGCGGATGGCCGCCGCCGCGCGGGGCCGGGACGAGCTGCACTACCAGGGCCCGCAGATCCCCTCGGACGTGGACTGGGAGACCGTGGAGGCTGGGGCGGACGTCCTCGTGCGGGGCATGGGCCTGAACGCGTTCGACCTGCTGGCCCAGCTCACCCAGGGCCGGGGCGGGGTGTACCGCCGCACCGGCGACGGACCCGGCCGGGCCCTGCGGTACGAGCCGACGGGGGACGAGCCGCGCCTGCACCTGATGTCCCGCCGCGGCATCCCGTACCTGCCCAAGGCCGAGGTGGACGCCTTCGTGCCCCGCGGCGTCACCCTCAGCTACCTCTCCGACGCCGCCGTGGACGCCCTCACCGCCCGGCACGGGGCCCTGGACCTCGCCGAGCACCTCTGGCCGCTGCTGCACCGCGACGTGGTCCGGCACTACTACGCCACGCTCGTCCGGGCCCAGCCCGAGATCCTTGGCGGGCCCGTCGAGGCGCGCCGGTTCCTCGGGGAGCTCGTCGGCCAGCTCGAGGAGGCCGGCCGCGGCGCCCCCGTGACCTCCGCGCACGCCGAGGAGCTCCTCCAGCGGTACGCCCCCGGGCGCCGCTTCCTCGACATCCTGGCCTATGGGTCCCCGTTCGAGGACGCCGTGTTCGCCTCCCATGAGGACTATCAGCGGGCCGTCGCGGACCTCATGGAGCAGGCCTGCGTGGAGGCCGCCCTCGGGGAGGAGTCCCCGTTCATGATGGCCGTCGGCGCGCTCCATGCCGGCCGACTGCGGATCAAGGCGTGGATCGCCGAGGGCCGGATCGCCGAGGCCTCCCGCATCCGGGACGTCCAGGGCTGGTTCGAGCCGCTGGTCGAGGGCCTCGCCTCCGGCCCGCCCCTGTGGCGCGTCGAGCAGATGCTCGCGGTGCACCGGGCCGGCCTGCTCACCTGGGCCGGCCCCGCGCCCGTGGTCGAGGCCGAGGACCACGGCTTCACGGCCCGCAGCCCCCAGGTAGGAGCGCAGGACTCGCTGGAGCCCGCCGTCGTCGAGGGGGCCTGGCTGGTGGAGGCCATGATGCCGCCCAACCGCGTGCAGGCCGCCGCCTCCCCGCTGGTCCGTCAGATGCTGGCGGACGGTGTCGCCGCGGCCGGGACGTGGGAGGACGAGGAGGGTGTGCGCGTGCCCGCCACCGGCTTCGACGTCACGGCCCGCCCGTACCGGCTGCGGGCCGCGGACGGCACGGTCCACGCGCACGTGTTCGTGCTGGGCCTGCAGCTCTCGGGCGTGCAGTGGGGCACCGCGATCGCGGCCGAGGCCGGGGCCGATCCGGCCGGACGTGCCCTCTTCCTCGCCGACGCCGACGCCGCCGCGGCGGCCGTGCTCGCCGGCTGAACCCCACGACGACGGCGGGGCCGCCCGGGTGGATCCCGGACGGCCCCGCCGTCGTCATGCCGGGTGCGGCGCCCCGCGCCCCGTCAGGGACGGACCGGCCCGCGGCCCTTGCCCGGGTGGTCACCGCCGTGGCCCTTGCCCGGGTGGTCGCCGCCGTGGCCCGGGGTCGCGCCGATGCAGCGCAGCCACTCGCGCACGGAGTTCGCGGGCTTGCCGGGCACGCCGCGCGGATCGGTCACACCGTCGCAGGTCTCACCCGGGGTGGGTTCCGGCTCCGGCTCCGGGGTCGGCTCGGTCACGGGCGCGTCGAGCTGGAGGCCCACCAGGATCGGGTTGTGGTCCGAGGACCGCCACTGGTCCGCGGAGTACAGGTCCTCGGCCACGTAGTTGTGGCGCGAGTACTCCAGGGCCACGGATTCGTTCGCGTTGATCATCCAGATGTCCTGGCCGGTGATCGCCGCGGCCGCGGACGGCGAGGCGTAGATCCCGTCCAGGCTGCCGACGGCGCCGCCGAACGCGTAGGAGTACTCGCCCGTGAGCGCACCCTGGGAGACGTACCCGGCCGCCTCGAGCACGCGGATCGGGTCCTCCTTCTCGTAGGCGTTGAAGTCGCCCATGAGCAGGACGCGGTCGGTGCCGGTCTCGGCCTTCATGCGCTCGGCGAAGGCCACGAGGGCCTCGGCCTGGCCCACGCGGTCCGCGTTGTACGCGCCCTGGCCATCGCCGGAGTCCACGTTGTCCCCGGTCGCACCGGAGCCGCCCTTGGACTTGAAGTGGTTGGTGATCGCCACGAACTCGGTGCCGGCCGCCCCCTCGGCCGTGCCGTCGGCGGCGCGGAACAGCTGCGCCATCGGCTCGCGGGCGTTGTCGAAGTTCGTCTGGTCGTCCAGGATCACCGACTCGCCCAGCGGGGTGACCTCGGCCGGCTGGTAGATGAACGCGGAGCGGATGACGTCCTCGTCCGCGAGCGCGGGACGGGCGGACGGGGAGGCCACGTAGGCCCAGCGCTGCTCGCCCGCCTGCGCGTTGAGGGCCTCCACGAGGTGGGCCAGCGCGTGGTCCCGGTCGAGGCCGAACTTCTCGGAGTTCTCGATCTCCTCGAGCGCGACCACCGAGGTGCCGAGGCCGTTGATCGCGGCCGCGATCTTCTCCTGCTGGCGGGCGAACGCCTCGGGGGTGTAGGCGCCGCGCGGCAGGCAGCCGTTCGTGGTGACGGGGGTGCCGGCGCGGTCGCGGTAGGCGCCGCAGCCGGCCACGTCCTGGCCCAGGGTCGTGAAGTAGTTGAGCACGTTGAAGCTGCCGACGGTGACGTTGCCGCCGACCGCCTCGGGGGCGGCCTCGGCCGGGCGGGTGTCCTCGATCGTCACGGGCTGGACGGCGGCCGCCGTGGCATCGGTGAGGTGGCCCAGCGGCTGGAAGGACCACGCGTCGAAGCGCCAGTCGAGGATGACTCCGGTGCTGAACTCCAGGCCCGCGCCCACGCGCACCGGCTGGTCCGCGTCCAGGTACGGCAGCGGGTTCTGGTTGCCCGGCGAGCGCATGAAGTTCGTGGAGGCCCCGTCGTCGAGCACGATCAGCTGCTGCGCGTTGGCGGCCGCGACGGCCTGCGCCTCGGCGCCGGGCCGGGCCACCGACGTCGGATTGTCCAGCGGCTTCGTGCCGGGGACGACGCCGAGGGAGCCGTACTGGTTGAGGGAGTAGTTGTCCGTGACCGTCCAGTCGCCCTGCGGGGCGAGGACCATGCCCTCGAGCGCCTCACGGTCGGCCTCCTCCAGCGGGAACTCCACCGGCGTGGGGGCCACGGCGCCGGGCTCGGCGACCGGCAGCACGCCGTCGGCGGCGACCTTGATCTGCGTGAGGCCGTAGTGCTCGGCCGCTTCGCCCGTGACCTGGACGTGGTCGCCGAGCGTCACGGAGCCGACCGTGTCCGGCGAGTACACGAACACGCCGTCGGAGGCGCCCGGGGTGGCGTCGGGGGTGTCGCCGCCGGTGCCGGCGGTCTGGATGTAGTAGCCGTCGTAGCCGCCCGTGGAGTACACGGCGGTGACGACGCCGGTGGTGGTCACCTGGCGCCCGGCGTACGGGGTGGCCGTGCCGGTGCCCTGGAGCTGGGCGATGGTGATCCGCTCGGACGGGGTCGGCTGCGGCTCGGGCTCCGGGGTCGGCTCGCCGCCGGTGGCGGCGGCGTTGGTCGGGGTGACCTGGCCGGTGACGGTGAAGTCGGCGCTGTTGTCGTCCGTGTCCACGCCGTTCGTGCGGGTGAGGGACTTCGGGTCCGAGTTGGCCGAGGGGGCGCCGGCAGCCGCTGTTTCGAAGGTGTTCGTGGCTCCGTAGCCGAGCACGTCCGCGACGCCCGGCACCTGGCCGGTCACCACGGAGCCGACCGGCAGGTCCGTCACGGTGCCCGCCTGGCGCGCGAGCACGATCGTGCCCTTGGTGCCCGCGGGGTTGAACGCCCCGCCGGCCACGAGGTCCGCCTGCGGCAGGGCCGCGCCCGCGGTGCCGTTGGAGCCGCCGGAGACCAGGAAGTGGCCCTTCGCGGGCACCGTGCCGGACAGCGCGACCGTGCCCTGGGTCGCGGCCGTGCCGGCGGCGGAGCGGTACTGCAGGGACCAGCCGTCGAGGTTGATCGGCTGGTCGGTGGGGTTGTAGAGCTCCACGAACTTGTGGGTGTACACGGCGTTCGCGGAGCCGCCGTTGGTGTATGCCTCGTTGATGACGAGGGAGTCGCCGGCCGGGCTGGCCTGGGAGGGCAGGGCCACGGCGGGGGCGAGCAGGGCCAGGGCGGCGGTGGTCACCGCGGTGCGCGCGGCGAAGCGGGGCAGGGGGGTCATGTCGTCCTCGGTCTCGTTCTCGATGGGTCAGCGCGGCAGGCCCGCGGCGGTCAGCCAGGCCTGGGCGGAGAAGACGGGGTGCGTGGCGGCGCCGCGCTGCACGCCGCGGCCCTTGCCCGGGTGGTCCTCGCCCTTCACGCGGCCCTTGCCCGGGTGGTCGGCGCCCTTGTCATGGCCCTTGCCATGACCCTTGCCCGGGTGGGTCGGGGCGGGCTGCTCCGGCTCGGTGGGGGACGGGGCCGCGGTGACCTCGAGGGCATGGCGCACCACGGTCGTGCTGCCGTCGGCGTAGCGCACGGTCATCACGAGCTCGCCCGTGCCCGCCGCGGCGGGGGCGGTGATCCCGGAGAGCGTGACGGTCTCGGAGCCCGCGGGGACGGCCACGGTGCCCAGGGCGGTCTCGGTGCCGTCGGCCGTGCGGAAGGCGACGTCGACCGCGGTCGCCGCGGGGGCGCCGTCGGAGTCCACCACGAGGTCCCCGAGGGTCAGGCCGACGGCCTGCCCGGCCTCGACCGAGGCGGGGGCGTCGGTGACCGGCACGCCGTTCTTGCCGAAGTCCGGGGCGACGGCGCCGTGGGCCGCGTCCTGGGCGCGGGCGTAGTCCGTGATCGCCTGGGAGTCCAACAGGCCCATGTTCACGAAGTCCTGGCGGCCGGTCGCGAAGGCGGTGTAGCCGTCGGGGGCCTTGGTCGGGTCCCCGAGCGTCGTCCAGGTGTCGTCGGCCAGGAACGACTGGCTGGCCACCGTGTACATGCGGTCCGCCTGGAGCGGCTCGCCGTCGATCCACACGCCGGTCACCTTGTCCCCCTGCGGGCGGGACTCGTCGTAGGTCCAGGTCAGCTCCTCGGACCAGCCGAGGGTGAACTTGCGCACGTCGTTCCGCCAGTTCTCCTCGAGGGCCAGCTTGATGGAGGAGCCCGGGATGTCGAAGTAGGTGATGGTGTTGCCGAACGGCGCCATGTCGAGCAGCTCGCCCAGGGTGAGGCGACCGACGAGGTCGGCCGGCTTGGCCGGGAACGCGCCGCCGTCGGTGAAGCGGTCCGTCAGCAGCTCGGAGCGCAGGCCGCCGGGGTTGGTCACGCCGAGGTCCACCTCGGGGTTCGCCTGCTCGGCGGCGTGCTTGACGGCGTCGCCCACCCAGGTGCCCAGGGTGGTCTCGGCGGCGCGCGTGCCGCCGGCCTTCCAGGAGCCGCCGGCGTCGATGAGCTTCTGGTAGTCGGTGGTGATGGAGGCGGACAGGTCGGCCACGACCTCGCCCTGCAGGTCCTCGAAGACCGCGACGGCCTCCTGCTCGATCGCGTACACCTGGGCGGTGACGGGGGATTCCGCGGCGGCCTCGGCGGGGGCCTGCGTGGACCGGGCCAGCAGGCGCGGGGTGAGCCCGGTGACCTCGCCGTCGGCGCCCACGGTCAGCTCGACGGCGGCCAGGTGGCTGCCGGAGGCGCCCGCCTGGATCACGGGGCGGTGGGCGCCGCCGGCCGTGGTGTCGTACTGGTAGAGCTGGTGGGTGTGGGCGTTGAAGATGAGGTCCACGGCGGAGGAGGTCTCGCCGACGATGCGGTCGAACTCGGCCCGGGCCGCCCGCTCGGCGGCCAGCTCGCCCGCGCCGGCGGCGCCGTCGTGGTACGAGGCCACGATCACGTCGGCGGCGTCCTGGGCCTCCAGCTCGTCCGCGACCGCGTTCACGGCGGCGACCTCGTCGAGGACCTCGTTGCCCTTCAGGCCCGCGCCGGTGGTGGTCGCGTACAGCTCGTTGGGGGAGGCGCCGATGACCGCGACGCGCACGCCGTCGACGTCGAAGACGGCGTGCGAGGTGAGGACGGGCTCCTTGCTCGTCGGGTCCACCAGGTTGGCGGAGAGCACCGGGAACTGGGCCCGGGGCTCCACGCGGCCCTGCAGGTCGTCCAGGCCCTTGTCGAACTCGTGGTTGCCGGCGGTCAGCGAGGCCAGGCCGAGCGCGTTCATCACGTCGATCGTCGGGTTGTCCTGCTGCACGTTGGACACGGACTTCGAGCCGCCGATCAGGTCGCCGGCGCTGGTCAGCAGCGTGGAGCCGGCGCCGTGCTCGGCCTCGAACGCGGTGCGGTAGTCCTCCACGGTGTCCGCGAACTGCGTGCCGATGTAGTCCGCGGACAGCGCGCCGTGGAAGTCGTTGAAGGACAGGATCGAGATGGTGGTCTCGTCCGCGGCGGCCGTCTCGACGGCGAGGGCGGGCGCCGCGCTCGCGGGCGCGAGGACGAGGACGGTGCAGGCGGCCGTGGTGACGGCACGGCGGCGGAACAGGCTGGGCATGGCTCTCCCCGGGATGCGTGATGACAGAGGTGCGCCGCCGGTGGACGGCGGGGTGACGCGCGGAGTCCATCACATCCAGGTGGCCTCCAGGTGAACGAGAGGCGGCGGGCCGTCCGGCCCGCCGCCTCTCGTCGTGTGCACGCGGATGGTGAGGGATTCGAACCCTCGGCACGGGGTCACCGCGCACCGGTTTTCAAGACCGGCTCCTTCGGCCGCTCGGACAACCATCCCGGGCCTGACCGCGACGGCGTGGGCCGCCGCGTCGAGGACCCACTCTAGCCCGTGGCCCGGCGGGCGACCGGTGGCGAGTCCGGCCCCCGCGCGCGAGGATGGACCCTCGACCCTCGACCCCCGACCAGAGGAGGAGACCCCCATGGACGTCCCCGCACAGATGCGCGCCGTGCGATTCACCGGCGCCGGCGACAACGGCGTCGTCCGCGTGGGCCACGAGCCCGTGCCGGACCCCGGCCCGGGCGAGGTGCTGGTGCACGTGGCCACCGCGGGTCTCAACCGCGCGGACATCGCGCAGCGCGAGGGCCGCTATCCGCCGCCGCGCGGCGCCTCCGAGATCCCCGGACTCGAGGTCTCCGGCACCGTGGCGGCGCTGGGACCCGAGGCCGGGATGCCGGGTGAGGGGCGGTTCGCCGTCGGTGACCGGGTGTGCGCGCTCCTGGCCGGCGGCGGCTTCGCCGAGTACGTCGCCGTGCCGGCGGGCCAGCTCATGGCCGTCCCCGACGGCGTCGGCCTCGTCGAGGCGGCGGCCCTGCCGGAGGTCGCCTGCACGGTGCACTCGACGCTCGTGGGCCGGGCGGGCGTGCAGGCCGGGGACCGGGTGCTCGTGCACGGCGCCACCGGCGGCATCGGCTCCTTCGCCGTCCAGTTCCTCGCCGCGCTCGGTGCACGGGTGCTGGGCACCGCCGGCGGCCCGGAGAAGGTGGCGCTCGGTCGGCGGCTGGGCGCCGAGCACATGTTCGACCACCGCGCCGCCGAGTCCGGTGCCTTCGCCCCGTGGGTCAAGGAGGTCACGGACGGCCACGGCGCGGACGTCATCCTCGACGTCGTCGGCGCCCCGTACCTGGCGCCCAACGTGTCCGCGCTCGCCCCCGAGGGACGCATCGTGACGCTCGCGGTCCAGGGCGGCGCCGTCCCGGAGGACTTCAACATCATGAAGCTGGTGGTCAAGCGCGGCTGGCTCACGGGGGCGACGCTCCGCTCCCGCTCGGTCGTGGACAAGGCCGGGATCGTGGCCGCGGCCGAACGTGCCGTGTGGCCCCTGGTGGCGGCGGGCCGCATCGACGCGAGCGTCGGGGCGTGCTTCCCGCTCGCCGAGGCCGCCGAGGCGTTCGACTGGTTCGACTCCGCCACCCGCACGGGCAAGGTCGTGCTCGTCACCGACCCCGCCGACGCGCGCCGGCCGTCCGGCGACCGCGCATGAGGGGGCCCTTCGCACGCTTCCGTCAGGAGCGTGCCGACGACCGCGAGCTCGGCACGGGGCTGTGGCGCCGTGCCCACGACCGACTCAGCCGGGCCCTGGACCGCTACTGGCAGGTGCTGGAGGGCCAGCGGGGCACGGACGTGCTGAGCCACGAGGAGCGCAACGGCGTGGTCCACGCCGGCAACGTCCTCACGGAACGGCTCCCCGCGGTCCGTGCCCTGTGCGTCCGCCTGCACCGGGACCACGAGGGCGACGGCGAGCACATCCCGGCCGAGGCCGCCGACGTCCACCGTGAGCTCTCCCGCGCCGCACACGAGCTGGCCGCCACCGCCCAGGCCCTCGCCCTGTACCGGCTCGGCCAGGGCTCGGCGGAGTCGGTCGGCCGGCACGCCGAACGCACCCTCGGCCACCTGGACCGGGCGGAGGAGCTGGGAGCCGGGCTCTGACGGCGGCGCGCCCCGGACGGCCGGCCCGAAGACGAGAGGACCCCGCCGCGTGATCACGCGGCGGGGTCCGGGGGAGCCCCCTGCCGGATTCGAACCGGCGACCTGCTCTTTACGAGGGAGCTGCTCTGGCCAGCTGAGCTAAGGAGGCACGGACCGTGAACGGCCACGGCTGACGAGCATACCGGTTTCGCGGCCCCGATTCCACCGCACGGCCGGGCGCGCGGGCCACCGACTGTGGCCCGCGCCTTCCGCAGGCGTTCACCCCCAGGCCACGCCGCGGCCAGACGGGGACGGTTCCCTGGTGGGCACACACCGTCGACGGGAGACGCATGAGCCTGCCCCACGCCCCTCGCACCCCGGCACCCCCCGCCGCGGCCTCGTCAGCCGCGCCCCTCCGCCTGGCCGTGGTGGACATGTCCGGCACGTCCATCGTGGAGCACGGGCTCCAGGACACGGCGTTCGCCCGCACGTTGGACCAGCACGGCGTCCCGGCGGGCACCCCGGAGCACGACGACGCCGCGCGGCGGTTCCGTGCGCTCCGGCCCACCTCGCGCACGGCCGTGTTCCCCCGCGTGTTCGCCGACCGGGCGGTGGCCGCGGCGGCGACCCGCACGTTCGAGGCGACCTTCGACGCGCTGCTGGCCGAGCACGGCGTCCGGGCCGTCCCGGGCGCGGAGGAGGCGCTCGTCCGCCTGCGCGCCCTCGGCCTCCACGTGTGCCTCTGCACCGGCTACGCCCGCCACACCCAGAACATGATCCTCGAGTCGCTGGGGTGGATGGGCCTGGCGGATCTGAGCCTCTCCCCGGACGACGCCGGCCGCGGCGTCCCCCACCCGGACATGATCCTCACCGCCCTGCTCGGTCTCGACCACGACGACGTCCGCAGCGTCCTCGTGGTCGGGGACACCGCGGAGGACATGACGGCCGGGCGCCGCGCGGGGGCCGGACTCGTGGTCGGCGTGCGCACGGGTCGCGACGCGGACGACGTCCTGCTGGCGGCGGGCGCGGACCGGGTGGTGCCGGGCCTGGCCGACGTGCCGGACCTGGTGGTCCGCACCCGCTGAGCCGGCGCCGGCCCGCCCCGCGCGGCCGCTCAGCGACGTCGCGGGGTGCGCACCCGGCGGGGCAGCAGCGCCAGCATCATGGCTTCGAGGGCCAGCTGCTCCGGCACGTTGGCGGCGATGCGCTCCCGGGCCGTGGTGACGGCGTCGATCCGGGCGAGCACCTCGGCCGAGTCGCCGGCGGTGCCGCGGGCGTACGCCTCGATCTCGTCCCGACGGTGCTCGTTGATGAGCTCGCCGTCGGCCCCCAGCTGCACGCGCAGCACGTCCCGGAACAGGCCCATGACGTCGATCATGGCCCGGTCCAGCGAGTCCCGGACGGCGCGGCGCCGCCGGCGGGTCTGGTCCTCCTCGAGCCGTTTGACGTGGTGGCGGAGCTTGGGCGGGACGGGCTCGCCGGGCTCGAGGCCCAGGGAGCGGCGCAGTGCCTCGAGCTCCTCGGCGTCCCGGGCTTCGGCGGCGGACTCGGCCTCGGCCTTGGACACCTCGGCCAACGTGGCGGCCAGGGCCATCGCGTCGGAGACGGCGGTGGCCTGGAGCGGCAGGGAGAGGATGCGCTCGCGGCGTTCGAGGGCCTCCGGGTCCCGCGCGAGGCGGCGGGCCATGCCCACGTGCGACTGGGAGATCCGGGCGGTGGTGAGCGCCGTCTCGCGGTCCAGCCCGTCGCGGCGGTGCAGCAGCTCCGCCACCTGCTCCACGGCGGGGATGCTCAGCGTGATCAGCCGGCAGCGGGAGCGGACGGTGGGGAGCACGTCCGCGGGGGACGGGGTGCACAGCATCCAGATCGTGCGGGCCGGCGGCTCCTCGATGGCCTTGAGGAGCACGTTCGTGGCGCGCTCCGTCATGCGGTCCGCGTCCTCCATGAGGAAGATCCGCCAGCGCCCGGTGGCGGGGGTGGACTGGCCGGCCTCCACGAGGGCGCGGACGTCCTCGATCCGATAGCTCACCGCCTCGGTGGCCAGCACGGTCACGTCCGGGTGGGTGCCGCCGAGGACGGTGCGGCACGCGTGGCACTCGCCGCAGCCGCGCGCCGCCGGGTCCACGACCTCGCACTGCAGGGCCGCGGCGAACGCACGCGCCGCCGTCGACCGGCCGGAGCCGGGCGGGCCCGTGAACATCCAGGCGTGGGTGGGACGGTCCTCGGCCGCGGCGCGGCGCAGCTGGGCCACCGCGGCCTCCTGGCCCGCGAGGTCCGCGAACACGGCGGGGGCGGGGGCCGTCATCGGTCGGCCGCCTGGGCGGTGACGCGGGCCAGCGCGCGGGCGGTGAGCTCCTGCGGCGGCAGCGCGCCGTCGAGCACGAGGTACCGCTCGGGCGCGGCCGCCGCGCGCGCGAGGAAGGCGGCGCGCAGGGCCTCGTGCCGGTCCGCCGTCTCCCGCTCCATGCGGTCGGGGGTGCCCTCGCCCCCCGCCGCGCGCCGGTCACGCCGGTCCGCGGCGGTGGCCGCGTCCACGTCGATCAGCACCGTCAGATCGGGGACGAGGCCGTCCGTGGCCCACTCGTTCAGGGCGGCGATCCGCGCCTCGCCCAGCCCGCGCGCCGCGCCCTGGTAGGCCACGGACGAGTCCACATACCGGTCCGTGACGACGACGGCGCCCCGGGCCAGCGCGGGGCGCAGCGTGCGGACGGCGTGGGCGGACCGGGCCGCGGCGAACAGCAGCGCCTCGGTGCGGGGGTCCACGGGGGCGTGCCCGGGGTCCAGCAGCAGCTCTCGCAGCGTCTCGCCCAGGTCCGAGCCGCCGGGCTCGCGCGTGAGCACCACCTCGTGGCCCGCGGCGCGCAGGGCCTCGGTCAGGGCGCGGGCCTGGGTGGACTTGCCGGATCCGTCCGGTCCCTCGACGGCGACGAACAGGCCGCGATGCTCGGTCTGGGTGCTCACGCCTCGAGCCTAGACGCCGCCCCGGACGGGGAGGGAACCCGGCCGGGCCGACCGCCTAGACTGACCGGCATGAGCGCCCCCATGCACTTCGCCCTGCTCGTCGACCACTGGCTGTTCCGCGTCCTGGCGATCGCCGCGCTCGGGCTCGAGGTCTGGGCGCTGGTGGACGTCGTCCGGCGCCGCCCCGACGACTTCGCCCGCATCGGGGGCCGGGACAGGAGCTTCTGGCTGATCCTCACCGGCGTCGCCGCCGTCGTCGGGCTCCTCGGCGTGCTCGCCGGCGGCGGGATGGGCATGTTCGGCCTCGTGGCCGCGTGCGTGGCGTGCGTCTACCTCGCCGGCCCCCGCCAGGACATGGGCCCGGCCCTGCGCCGCTGAGGGTCCCGCGCCGTCGGCGCCGCCCTCATGACGACGGCGCCACCGCCGCCCAGCGCACGCTCAGCTCCCCGCGCCGCCACTGGTGCGGGCCGCCCAGCACGGGCCAGCCCGCCGCGCGGAGCGTGCCGACCGTCGCCAGCCACCGCTGCCGCGTCCCGTAGGCCGCGAGCGGGGCGTGCGCGGCCCACGCGGCGTCGGCCTCCGCCAGGAGCCGATGGACGGGCTCGCCGGGTACGTGCCGGTGGATGAGGACCTTCGGCAGGCGCGCCGCCACGTCCGAGGGGCGGGCGAAGGACCCCAGCCTGAGGGCCACGGTCAGGCTCGCGGGCCCGTCCCGACGCAGGTCCACCCAGGCCGCCCGCCGGCCGTCCTCGGAGCAGGTGCCCTCCACGAGGACGCCGTCGTCGGCGAGCCCCGCGCACAGCAGGGACCAGATCGCGGGCACGTCCTCCTCCCGGTACTGGCGCAGCACGTTGAACGCGCGCACCACGGTGGGCGGCCGCGGCACGGGCAGCTCGAAGCCGCCGACCGCCCAGGTGACCCCCGGCAGGTCGCCGGCCCGCTCCCGGGCCCGGGCCACCCGAGCGGGGTCGATCTCGAGGCCCACCAGCTCGAGGGCCGGGTTCTGCACGCGCAGCCGCTGGGCCATCTCGACGGCGGTCACCGGCTCCGCGCCGAAGCCCAGGTCCACGGCCAGTGGGCGGGGAGTGCGCCGCAGCAGGGGGCCGTGCACGTCCGTGAGCCAGCGGTCCACCCGGCGCATCCGCTGCGCCGCCGTCGTGCCGCGGGTGATGTGGCCCTGCGGTCCCCGGGCGGGGCCGGGGCCGGGCGTCGTGCGCGCGCGCAGCCGCCGGGCCTTCTCCACCATGGGCTCCAGCGTAGGGGAGCGGCGGGACGGGTCCGCCTAGGTGTAAGAGGTCATGACGTTGTTGACTCGTGCCGGGGCCAACGAGGTTGGCGGGGCGTCCCCGCAGGAGGTATGAGGCCGATGGTAGTTG
>NZ_JBSEYU010000007.1:0-113496 GCF_053627955.1 Micrococcus sp. 093350064-1 | reverse complement strand
GAACAGGCCCATCGCCTGCAAGACCGAGGTGAGGCTCATGCGCCCTCCCCAGCTGCGTCGCATCCGGGAAGCGAGCAGGCGGGATCGATGCACGGAGCACTCTCATCCACCGCGAGGGTGACCTCGACCAGAGCAGTCAGCGCCCGCGCCAGGTGTGCATCGGCGATCTCGTATCGGGTCTGGCGGCCCTCGGCCACGGCGACCGCGATCCCGCAGTCCCGCAAGCACGCCAGGTGGTTCGACACGTTCGACCGGGTCAGCCCCAAGTCTCGCGCTAGTTCGGCCGGGTACGCCGGCCGTTCCAGCAAGGTCATCAGGATCCGCGACCGGGTGGGGTCGGCCATCGCTCGGCCCAACCGGTTCATCACATCAACACGAGAGGCGATAGTCAGCATTCACTGAACTATACAGTATGAGCTGAACTTACAGTGTCGCCTCGTAAAGCTATACCCCAGCGGGGCGGCACAGAACGTCGTGCCGTCCCGCTGTTTGCTCATCGGCCGACGGGGAGCTCGATCAGTTGCGGGCTGCTGCAGCAGGCGTCGCCGGCTGTGGCTGGGGCGTCGCAGCCGCCGCCGAGGTCGGTGGTGCATACGCCGGTCTCGGGTAGTTCGAGGTGGACTGCGTCGGCTGCTTTGCGGTCGCCGGCCAGGGCTGCTGCGATGGAGCGGACCTGTTCGTAGCCGGTGGCCATGAGGAAGGTGGGGGCGCGGCCGTAGCTCTTCATCCCCACGATGTAGAAGTTCGTCTCCGGGTGGGCGAGGACTCGCTCACCGTGAGGCTCGACGGATCCGCAGGAGTGGAACTCGGGATCGATCAGCGGCTCCAGCTGGGACGGTGCTTCGACGGCCGGGTCCAGGGCCAGGCGGAGTTCGGAGAGCATTCCGAGATCAGGGCGGAACCCGGTGGCGGGCACCAGCACATCGACGCTCACTTCTCGCTCCCCGTCCGGGGTCACAGCGTGGACGGTCAACGTGTCGTCGGCTCTGAAGCGAGTGATGGTGAAGGAGGTGAGGACCGCGATGCGTCCGGAGTCGACCAGCTGGCGCAGTCGCGAGCCGAGCGCTCCTCGGGCTGCGAGTTCGTCCTGGTCGCCGCCCCCGTAGACGCGGGTGAGGTCTGCGGTGCGAGCGGCCCACATGATGGTGGTGTCGGCCTCCAGGTCCGCGAGGTCCAGCAGGGTATTGGCGGCTGAGTGGCCGGCACCGGTCACCATGACTCGCTTGCCGGCGAAGCGGTCACGGTCGCGGCCCTGCACGTCAGGCAGCGGCGCGGTGATGTGGCCCGCGGCGCGGGCCTGCTGCTCGCCGGGAGCAAGGAGCCCGGCCTGTCCGAGGGGGTTGGGCGTGGACCAGGTGCCGGAGGCGTCGATGACCGCGGAGGCGAGCACGTCTTCGCTGTGCCCGTCGGTGGTCTGGATCCGGACGAGGAAGGGGGTCTCCTCGCGGCGTGCGGTGCGGGTCTTGTCGATGCCGGCGCGGGAGACGGCGGTGACCCGCGCCCCGTAGCGGATCGACTCGGCGAGCTGGGGAAGCTGCGCGAGCGGTTCGAGGTAATGCTCGCGCAGTTCGTGACCGGTCGGGAGAACGTCGGCGTCGGGTGCGGTCCAGCCGGCAGCTTCGAGGAGACGCTGTGCGGCGGCGTCGAGGTTGTGCTGCCACGGCGAGAAGAGCCGCGTGTGCCCCCACTCGGCGATCGCGGCTCCTGCCGCGGTCCCGGCCTCGAGGATCAGGAACGGCAGGCCGCGCTCAGAGAGGTGGGCAGCGGCGGCAAGGCCGATGGGGCCAGCGCCGATGACGACAATGGGATGTGAGTTCGTTGCGGTGGTCAAGATGATGAGTCTCCTTGCTGCGGGGCGGTCAGTTCGCGGTGCCGGTGAGGTCGGTCAGGAGCTTGCGGACGTGGGTGTCGATGTCGTCGCGGACCAAGCGCATCCGCTCCATCCCTTCGATGCCGCGCTGAGAGGGCTCATCGGTGTGCCAGGTCGTGACCGGCGCGGTCATGCCCTCGACGGGTTTGATGACGGCTTCGTCGCCGATGACGATCACGTGGTCGACGCTTCGCAGCAGCTCGGGGGTGACCGGCTGCGGGACGGCGGAGGACATGTCCGCGCCGACCTCGGCGATCGCCTCCGCGGACTGGGCGTTGATGGCGGTGCCCGGGCGGGTGCCGGCGGAATGCACGTCGACCTCATCCCCGGCGTGATGGCGCATGAGGGCGGCGGCCATCTGGGACTTGCCGCCGTTCTTCACGCAGACGAACAGGACTGAAGGGCGCTTCGTGGTCATGGCGAGGGGATCCTTCTGTGGGGTCATCGGGTGGGGGCGGTGGTGTCGCCGGGGAACAGGCGCCGCCCCATAGCGAGGGCGACGTAGACGAGGGCGACGAGGACGGGGACTTCGATCAGCGGGCCGACGACGCCGGCGAGGGCCTGGCCGGAGGTGACTCCGAAGGTGCCGATGGCGACGGCGATGGCGAGCTCGAAGTTGTTGCCCGAGGCCGTGAACGCGACGGTCGTGGCCTTCGCGTAGTCGAGGCCGATCGCGCGGCCGAGCAGGAAGGACCCCAGGAACATGACGACGAAGTAGACCAGCAGCGGCAGGGCGATGCGGGCCACGTCCCCCGGTGCGGAGATGATCGCGTCGCCCTGGAGGGCGAACAGCAGCACGATGGTGAACAGCAGCCCGTACAGCGCCCAGGGGCCGATCTTCGGGAGGAACCGCTCCTCGTACCAGGTCCGACCCTTGGCTCGCTCACCGAGGATGCGGGTCAGGAACCCTGCGACCAGCGGGATCCCGAGGAAGATCAGCACGCTGAGGACGATCGCGCCGATCGAGAACTCGGCCGACGTGGTCGGCAGCCCCAGCCAGGATGGCAGCGCCTGGAGGTAGAACCAGCCCAGGGCACCGAAGGCGATCACCTGGAAGACGGAGTTGATCGCGACCAGCACCGCGGCTGCTTCTCGGTCACCGCAGGCGAGGTCGTTCCAGATGAGGACCATCGCGATGCAGCGTGCGAGTCCGACGATGATCAGGCCGGTGCGGTACTCTGGAAGGTCGGCCAGGAAGATCCAGGCCAGGGCGAACATGAGTGCCGGGCCGACGATCCAGTTCAGCACCAGCGAGGTCACCAGCAGGCGTCGGTCCGCGCCGATGCGCCGGGTCTCGTCGTAGCGGACCTTCGCCAGGACCGGGTACATCATCACCAACAGTCCGATCGCAATGGGCAGGGACACGGATCCGATCTTCACCGCTTCCAGCGCGGTGTTCAGGCCGGGGATGAACCGCCCCAGCAGGAGACCCACTGCCATGGCGGCCAGGATCCACACCGGGAGCCAGCGATCAAGGAAGGACATCTTCTTCATCACGCGGGGCTGCTCCACATCCTTGGTGGTCGTACTCATAAGGGGGGCTGAACCTTCCATCGACGGATATCGATGCGAACGCTATGCTTCACATCGATGACTGTCAATGTAAGGTGGGGGCATGTCCACGACGACCGCGATCACAGCTGCCGGGCTCGAGACGATGAACGGCCCTGAGGAGTGCTGCAGGCTCTCAGCGGGGCCCGTCGACAGCGTCGAGGCCGAGAGGATCGCGTTCTTGCTCAAGGCGCTTTCCGATCCGACCCGTCTCCGGCTTCTATCCCATGTCGCTGCTCAGGGCTGCAATTCGGTCTGCGCCTGTGATCTCACCGAGCCGCTGGGCATCAGCCAGCCGACCGTGAGTCACCACATGAAGAAGCTCGTCGACGCTGGCCTGCTCACGCGCGAGCAGAAGGGCCGCTGGGCGCACTACTCCGTTGTGCCGTCGGCCTTCGCCGAGCTCCGTTCCTTCCTCGACATCGCCTGAACCCCCGCCGCCGACTTTGGAGATCCTCCTGACCGCACGGCCCAGTGTCCTGTTCGTCTGCGTCCACGACGCCGGTCGCTCGCAGTCCGGTTAGCCGGCGACGCGTTGGTCCGCTGCCACCGCCGGGTCCAGCAGGACCTGCATGGCCACCGCGGCCGCACGGGCGACCCGCTCTACTCCGCCCGTCGAACCCTGCACGCCGGAACCGGGTTGCTCACCGACAAGCAGAGGGCCCGGCTCGAGGCCACTTGGGGGACCTGCCAGCGGATGATCAGCGCCTACCGCGAACCCGACAAGGCCCGAGGAAAGGAGTTGATGGATGGCGTGCACAGGTTCAGGAGGAGGTGACAGGCAGGTCCTTCGGAGACTTGCGCTGTCCGCACTGCCCGGAACGACCGGGCTGCGCCCTTGGGCAGGGTCACAGCATTTCCAGTGGTCGCGGTCCGCTCGGGGGCGGAAACGCACGGTCCAGAGCATCCAGGTCTTCGCGGGTCAGCTCCACGTCCAGTGCTGTGGCGTTGTCTCGCACGTGCTGCGGGCTGCTCGCCTTGGGGATCGTGCAGAGCGAGTCGCGGCGCAGCACCCAGGCGAGGGCCGCCGCCGCGGGGCTGACGCTGTGACGGGCCGCGACGTCGTTCAGCGTCGTGTCCTGAAGGATGCGGCCCTGCTCGATCGGCGAGTACGCCATGACCGGCAGCTGGTGGTCGGCGCACCACGGCAGCAGGTCGTACTCCGGTCCTCGCCGCGACAGGTTGTACAGCACCTGATCCGTGGCCAGCCCGCCGCTGCCCGGCACGTCCTGCAGGTCGGCGAGGGCCCGGTGGTCGAAGTTGCTGACGCCCCAGTATCGGATTTTCCCGTCCTCGACGAGATGGTGGAAGGCCGCGACGGTGTCCTGCAGCGGGTACCTGCCCTGCCAGTGCAGCAGGTAGAGGTCGATCCGATCGGTGCCCAGGCGTTTCAGGCTGCGTTCGCAGGCCGCGATCGTGCCGGAACGGGAGGCGTGGGACGGCATGACCTTGCTGACCACGAACGCCTCGTCGCGGCGACCCGCCAATGCTTCACCGACCACCTCCTCCGCGCCGCCGTCGGCGTACATCTCGGCGGTGTCGACCAGCGTCATGCCCAGCTCGAGGCCGGCGTGCAGCGCGGCGACCTCGTCGCCGCGGCGGCCGGGGTCCTCACCCCAGCCCCAGGTGCCCTGGCCCAGCACAGGGATGGACTCCCCGCTCGGCAGCGTCATCCGTCGCATCCGGGATCACTTCCTTCTGGTTGTCCTGAGGTGGGACGTGGGCTGAGATCCTCGAAGGGCCGACGCGTCCTCGACCGGTGCCGGCTTATAGGAGGGTGGCGGGTACCGAGGTGCCGGGTGTCGAGCTGGTCGTCAGCCCCGCCTGTGCCATGTGGCGTACCGGGCTGCTCACGAGCGGTTTCCGGCGCTGGTGGGCTGGACAGTACCACCACGGCGGAACAGAAGGCAGAGGTCATCGGGTGAGCGGCTGGTGGCCAGGTTCCCGTCTCGGGCGGCCTCTTGGTCCACCACGTTCACGCCGGCGTTGCGCAGGTCGGTGCGGATGCTGGGGAATGAGGTCAGGGCCCGGCCGGTCACGAGACGTCATGGCCCTGCCCGGACTGCCCGGCCACCCCGCCTTACGCCCCCGCTCGCCAGTACTGGCCGCGGTCCGCGAGATGCTCGGCGGGCCGCAGACCTCGTTCCTGCTGATCGCCGGTCAGCACAACGCCCAAGCCGACCGCTGCCTCGGTGTCGCCCCGGGAACGCACCCCGGCCGCCCACACCCTCGCCCCTGCAGTAGACTCCTGAACACTGTTCAACTCGTCGGGCACTCGCCATGCGCCCCGCGCCTCGGCTGAGCGCCCCCTCGCACTCGCTTCCGCACCAGGAGTCCCTCCATGAGCACTTCCGTGCCCTCGTCCCACGACGGCCACGTCCGCCCCGCGGCCACCACGACGACGGACCGCCCCGCCGACGCCGGCCGCCCCCGTCGCGCTTCCGCCGGCGGCAGCCTCGCGCGCATCGCCGTCATGACCGCGCTGATGGCCGTCCTCGGTCTGGTGCCACCGATCGCGGTCGCCGGTGTGCCCGCCCCGATCGTGCTGCAGAACATCGCCGTGATCCTGGCCGGTGTGATCCTCGGCCCGTGGCGCGGGGCCGCCTCGATGGCGCTGTTCGCCGGCCTCGTGGCCCTCGGCCTGCCGCTGCTCAGTGGCGGCCGCGGCGGCCTGGGCGTGTTCGCCGGCCCGACGGCCGGCTTCATCCTCGGCTGGATCCCGTCCGCGCTGATCGTCGGCCTGATCTTCTGGGCCCTCACCTCCCGGGCCCGCCCCGGCCTCGGCGCCGGACGGGTCGCGCTCGGCGCGGCCGTCGCCGGGCTGATCGGTGGCGTCGTGATGGTCTACTTCTTCGGCGTGCTCGGCTTCGTCGGGATCGCCGGGATGGAGTTCGGCGCCGCCGTCCTCTCCATGGCCCCGTTCGTGCCCGGTGACCTGATCAAGCTCGTCGTGGCCGTCATCCTCATCGTCGGCCTGTGGAAGGCCTACCCCCGCGCCTTCCGATGAGCCAGGACCGTTCCGTCACCCTCACGGGCGTCCGCGTCGAGGCCGACGGCCCCGAGGGCGTCGTCGTGCTCCTCGACGGCGTGGACCTCACCCTCACGGCCCCGCGCGTGGCGGTGATCGGGGAGAACGGCTCCGGCAAGTCCACGCTGGCCCGCGCGATCGCCGGACTGGCCGACGTCGTCGCCGGGGAGGTGAGCGTGCACGGGGTGGACGCCGTCCGGGACGTGAAGGCGCTGCGCCGCACCGTCGGCTTCGTGTTCGCGAACCCGGCCGCGCAGGTGGTCATGCCCACCGTCCGGGAGGACGTGGAGCTGACCGTGAAGTCGCTCAGGGACGACGCCGGCCGCCGCCTGACCAAGGACGACGTCGCCGCGCGCGTGGCCGCGGCGCTTGAGGAGCACCGGCTCACCGCGCTCGCGGACCGGGCGTGCCTGTCCCTGTCCTCGGGGCAGGCGCAGCGGCTGGCGATGTGCTCGGTGCTGACCGCCGGGCCGTCCCTGGTGATCGCCGACGAGCCGACCTCCCTGCTGGACGGCCGGCACCGGCGGATCGTGGCCGACCGGCTGCTGGCCGCCGACCCCTCGGCCCCGGACGGGTTCCAGCTGCTGCTGGTGACCCACGACCTCGAGCTGGCCCGTGCGTGCGACGAGGCGGTGTGGATCCACGGCGGCCGTGTGGAGCGGACCGGCCCGGCCGAGGACGTGGTCGAGGCGTACGAGCGCTTTCTGGACCACGCCGTGGCGGCGGAGCTGCGCTGATGCTCTCCCTGTACATCCACGGCGACTCGCCCCTGCACCACGCCCGCGCCGGCCTCAAGACGGGCCTGTTCGCGGTGTGGGTGCTGGCCCTGACCCTGCTGCCGCTGTCCCTGTGGGCCGCGGGCGCCGCCGTCGTGGGTGCCGTGACCGCGTATCTCGTGGGCTTCGGGCTGCGGCGCGGTGCGGCGATGATCGCCTCCGACCTGCGCGCTCTGTGGCTGTTCTACGTGGTCCTGTTCGCGGCGCAGTGGATCTTCACCGACGCGTTCGCCGCCGGACTCATGGTGGCGCGCGTGCTCGGGCTCGTGCTCACCGCGCAGGTGCTGACGCGCACCACCCGGATCGCGGACATGACCGGGGTGGCCGAGGCGGTGCTGCGGCCGGTCGAGCGGATCCCGTGGGCGGGGCCACGCCTGGCACGGGCGGGGTTCCGCGCCGACCGCGTGGGCCTGGCGATGGGCCTGGTGCTCTCCTCGATCGGCCACCTGCGCGCCCTGGCTGAGCAGATCCGGCATGCGCAGGCCGCCCGCGGGGTGCGGATGGCGCCGTGGGCCTGGGCGCTGCCGCTGCTGGTGCTCAGCTTCAAGCACGCGGACGACGTCGGGGACGCCCTGGCCGCCCGCGGCATCGACTAGAGCCCCCGGCCCTCCCGCGTTGGGGGCGGGCCGGTTCAGAGGGGGTTGTCCAGGGGCAGACGGTCGCGGTCGTAGGTGATCTCGGTGAAGCCGTGGGGCGCGGGCTTGCCGTCCTCGCCCAGGGACACGAACACGATCTTGTCGATGGTCAGGATCATCTCGCCGGTCACGATGTTCCGCACCTTCGCCCGCATGGTCAGGGACGTGCGCCCGAACTCGGTGGCGCGCAGGCCCATCTCGATCATGTCGCCCTGCTTCGCCGAGGCCAGGAAGTTGATCTCCGAGATCAGCTTCGTCACGCACCGCGGGTTGCCCAGCTGCAGGGTCGCGTAGATGGCCGCCTCCTCGTCGACCCAGCGCAGCAGCGAGCCGCCGAAGAGGGTGTTGTTCGCGTTGAGGTCCTCCGGCTTGACCCACTTGCGGGTGCGGAAGTTGACGTCGTCGTGGGCGGCGCGGTCGGCCGAACGGGTGAAGAGCGTGGAGTCCATGGCCCCACGGTAGAGCGACGCCGACGCCGGCACGAGGGAGGGCGCCCGATGCGGAGACGTGCTCGAGCAGGCCGTAGGGTCGCCGGAGGGATCCGCAACGGAGCACACAGGAAGGACCCGGCCGATGACCACCCGCCCCCACCCCGACCCCGCCACACCCGACGCCACCTGGCGCGATGTGCCGGTGGTCGGCTTCACGGTCGCCGCCGGCAACGCCGTCCTGTTCTGCCTGGTCTGGCTGCTCCGGGACGGGCTCACCACCGACTACACGTGGGGGCTGCTGCTGGCCCCGGTGCTCATGGGTCTGGCCGGGGTGGCGGTGATGGCCCTCTGGGAGCGGCTCCTCGTCCGCGTCCCGCGGTTGGCCGCCACGCTGGTGGCCGGCGGCGCACTCCTGGCCTTCGTGCTGGTGCTCGCCTGGTGGCTCGTCGAGGTGAACGCGCAGACGCGCCTGTTCACCGGGAGCACGTTCTGGCTGCTCGCCGTCGCCCCGGTCTGCGCGAGCCTCGCCTGGCTCGCGCACCGGCTGCTCCCGCCGGCCCGCCGGCCCGTGGGGGAGCCCCCCGCCGCCCTCGACGACGACGCCTGGGCCCGCCGCCTCGCCGGCGTCCTGCGGCTGCGCAAGGACCTGCCCGACGCGCGGGTGGGCGAGATCGTCCGTGACGCGCGGGCACGCGGGGCCGCGGCCGGGCGCCCGCTGGCCGAGGAGCTCGGCTCCCCGGAGTCGTACGCCGCGGGCTTCCAGAAGGACCGGGTCGCCGCGCCCCGCCGGCGGGCCTGGGCGGTCACCGCGTTCGTGGTGATCATCCTGGCCACCCGTCTCCCGGGCGTGGTGGCCGGGGAGCGGCTCAGCGCGTGGGACGTCGCGTACCCGCTGGTCGCCGTCGTCGTGCTGGTGTGGACGTGGCTCGACTACCGGGCCGCCGTGCGTCGCGCCCGCCGCTGAGGGGTCTCAGGCCCCCGCGGCGGCCAGCACCCTCGCCACGTGCCGGCGGTGCACCTGGTGGATGACCTCGATCAGTCCGCACCCGAGCGCGGCGACCACCAGCGCGGCCACGAGCAGGTCCGCCGGCGGGACCTCCATCCGGTGGTACCAGCGGGAGGCCGGCACCAGCACGACGGCGGCCAGCACCGCGTACATCGCCAGGATCAGCAGCGCCACGCGCGCGTTCAGCGGCCGGGACATCACGCTGAGCACCCACAGGCCCAGCAGGGTCAGGGTGATCATGAACGCGGCCTGCTGGCGGGCCAGGTCGACGTCGCCGGCGGTGAGGCGCACGTACGTCTGCAAGGCCACCATGGACAGCAGGATCACCGCGCCGGAGGGGATCGCGAACCGCAGCGCCCGCCCCAGGAAGCCGGGCACATAGCGGCGCGGGTTCGGCAGCAGGGCGAGGAAGAACGTGGGCGCGCCGATCATGATGAAGTCCACCGTGGAGGCCTGCCGCGGCAGCAGCGGGAACTGCCACGCGAACAGGGAGAACACCACGCCGAACAGCAGCGCGTACGTCGTCTTCGTCAGGTAGATGTGGGCGAGCCGCTCCATGTTCGCGATCACCTGGCGGCCCTCGCCGAGCACGCGCGGCAGGCGGTCGAAGCGCCCGTCCAGCAGCACCATCCGGGACACCGCCTTGGTGGCCGGGGCCGCGTTGCCCATGGCGATGCCCAGGTCCGCGGTCTTCAGGGCCAGGGCGTCGTTCACGCCGTCGCCGGTCATGGCCACCACGTGCCCGCGCGACTGCAGCGCCTGCACCATCGCCTTCTTCTGGTCCGGGCTGACGCGGCCGAACACGTCGTGCTCGGCCATCACGGCGGCGAGCTCCCCGGGATCGTCCGGCAGGGTGCGCCCGTCGTAGGCCTGGCCCGCCACCTCGAGGCCCACCTCGCGGGCCACGGCGGCCACGGTGCGCGGGCTGTCCCCGGAGATCACCACGGTCCGCACGCCCTGCGCGTGGAAGTAGTCGAGGGTCTCGGCGGCGTCCGAGCGCACGTTCTCGCGGAACGTCACGACGGCGACCGGGACGACTCCGGCGGGCAGCACGTCCCCGACCAGGGGCTCGTCCGTGCGGGCCAGCAGCAGCACGCGGCGGCCGGCGTCCGCGTCGGCGTGGACCTGGGCGCGGACGGCCTCGGCGGCCTCGGGGCCGAGGACCTGCTCGTCCACGAGGGCCTCGGGCGCGCCGAGCAGCCACGTGCCGGCCGCGGCCCCAGCCTCGGGGCCGAACGCGACCGCCGACCACCGGCGTGCGGAGGAGAACGCCACCTGGGCCGCGGGGTCCACGGCCGGGACGGCCGTGAAGGGCTCGCGCAGGGCCGCCGCGGTGGGGTTCACGTCCGGGTCTGCGCCGAACCAGGCGAGCACGGCCCGAGCCCCGTCGCCGACCTCGGCCGGGGCGCCGTCGTCGTGGGCGTCCGGGGACGCGTCCGCCGAGGCGGGCGCGGCGAGCCGGTCGAACCGGACGCCGCCCTCGGTGAGGGTGCCGGTCTTGTCCAGGCAGACGGTGTCCACGCGGGCCAAGACCTCCACGGCGGGCTGCTCCTGGATGAGGACCTCCTGCTGGGCC
Source organism: Micrococcus sp. 093350064-1 (assembly GCF_053627955.1). Lineage (NCBI taxonomy): Bacteria > Bacillati > Actinomycetota > Actinomycetes > Micrococcales > Micrococcaceae > Micrococcus > Micrococcus sp. 093350064-1. The sequence goes on along the minus strand of NZ_JBSEYU010000007.1, from coordinate 102,623 downwards.
AGCTTGAGCGCGGCCACCGCGAACGCGATGGTCGTCATGAGCGCCAGGCCCTGCGGGATCATGCTGGTCACCGCCGCCACGGACGCGATCAACGCGGGCTCCAGGGCGGCCTCCCGCGGCTGGGAGAGGGCGAGGGCCCAGCCGCCGACCGCCGTCATCTGGCCGTGCACGATCACCGCGATGATCGGCACCAGGGCGATCGTCAGCCAGCGGGCCACCTTCTCCAGGGCGCCGCGCAGCTCCGAGCGGATGGCGGAGTAGCGGCGGGCCTCGGCGCTGAGCCGGGCCGCGTGCGAGGCCGCGCCCACCGCCGTCGCGCGCACCAGGCCCGCGCCGGCCACGACGGCCGAGCCCGAGAGCACGGCGTCGCCGGGGGACTTGGGCACGGGGTCGTTCTCCCCGGTGAGCAGCGCCTCGTCCATGTCCAGGCCGTCCGAGACGAGGACCTCGCCGTCCACGGGCACCTGGTCGCCGCGACGCAGCACCACGACGTCGTCCCGCACGATCTGCGCCATCGGCAGGGGCACGCGCGCCCCGTCCCGGATGACGACGACGTCGTCCTGGTGCAGCAGCGCGATCCGGTCCAGCTTCCGCTTGGCCGAGTACTCCTGGACCACGCCGATCACCACGTTGGCCACGGCCGCCAGCGAGAACAGCAGGTCCAGCCAGCGGCCCATCAGGATCACGACGACGGCGCACAGCGCGATCGCCAGGTTGAACAGCGTGAAAACGTGCACGCGCAGGATCTGCCCCAGCGAGCGGGACGTGTCCCGCGACTGGACGTTGACCAGGCCCGCGGCCTCCCGCTCGGTGACCTCGGTGGCGGTGAGCCCGGTGATCCCCTCCACGCCGGTGAACCCCAGGCCCGTCCCGCTCTCGGGGGCGGACGGGTGCGCGGACGCAGGGGAGGGGGAGGCCATGGCACAGAATCTACCCAGCCGGCGTGGGGCCGGGCATCCGACGAGGGGATGAACCCGGGTGCGACCGCAGGCGGGACTGCGGGTGGGGCGGGCTCACTCGCCGGTCTGGCCGTCGATCCCCTCGCGCAGCAGGTCGGCGTGGCCGGCGTGGCGGCCGTACTCCTCGATCATGTGGGTGAGGATCCACCGCAGCGAGACCGGGTCCCGCCCCTCTCGGATCCGGTGGGCGCGGGCCAGGGCCGCGGCGCCGTCGTCGCCGTCCGCCGCGAGCAGGTCCACCACGATCTGCCGGGACCGCTCCACCTGGCCCTGCCAGAGGGCGCGCAGGTCCGCCGCGGAGTCCTGCGCCGCGCTGTGCCAGTCCCAGTCGGGGTCGGCGTCGAAGTCCGCTCCCACCCAGGGCGCCGAGGTGGGCTCGCCGAGGGCGACGGCCTCGAACCACCAGAACTCGACGAACGCGAGGTGCTTGAGCAGGCCGCCGAGCGTCATCGCGGACGGGTGGCCCGGCAGCCGGCGGTGCAGCGCGGCCGTGTCCAGGTCCGCCGTCTTCCACTCGATCGTGGCGCGCAGGAAGTCGAGGAAGCCCAGCAGGGTGGCGGCCTCGCCCGCGGCGAAGGGCGGCTCGGGGCGGCCCTGGTCGTCGTAGAACACGGTGGTCATGGCGGCCAGGCTACGCCCCACCCGGCGTTTTCGTTCGGGAAACGGCGCGTCCGGGTGAGCTGGCGGGGTGAGCGCCCGCGGACCTGGAACGCGTGCGGTCGCTCTGAGCTTGAAAGGCGCGCTCATACCGACCGCAGGCGTTCCCGGAACGGGCGGGCCGGCGTCGTCGGCCTGGCGGACGAGGTGCATGACGCCCTCGCGGTCGGAGGCGATCCTGCTCACCGCGGCGGATCGACCACGAGTCGCACCCGCGGGCTCGCCTGCTCGGCGGCGTCCTCCTGGGTCTCGGCGATCCGGCGCCAGATGCTGCCCAACGTCCCGGCCTTCGTGGCGGTCTACGAGGCGCTCATGCGTCTGGGCGCGGTGATGGTGCCGCTCAACCCGCTGTTCACCGCCCGTGAGCTGGAGTACTTCCTCGAGGACTACGGGGCGCGCATGCTCTGGGCCATGCCCGGGCTGCCGGCCGTGGACGAGGCGGCCGGGAACGTCGACGTCGAGGTGGTCACCCTGGACCTCGAAGCGGTTGGGCGGGAGTGCGCCGCCGAGGGCATCGCCCCGGTCACGGAGATCACCCCGCGGGACGCCGACGACGACGCCGTCCTGCTCTACACCTCAGGCACTACGGGGTGGCCCAAGGGTGCCCGACTGACGCACACGAACCTGCGTTCCAACGCCATGGCGATGGCGACCGGCCTGGGCCGGCTCGGCCCGGACGACGTCGTGTTCGCGGCGCTGCCCATGTTCCACGTGTTCGGGCTCTCGGCGGTGCTCAACGGCGCCGTGTTCGCCGGGTCCACCCTGTCCCTGATGCCGCGGTTCGAGCCGGCGGACTTCTCGCGGCTGCGCATGCCCCTCTCCGGCGGTGCCAGCCTGCCGGTGGAGACGCTGCGCGCGGCGGAGAAGCTGTGCGGCGTGCCCGTGTTGGAGGGCTACGGGCTGTCCGAGAACGCGGGTGCGTGCTTCTTCAACCCCGTGGACGCGCCGACCCGCCCGGGCACCGTGGGCCGGCCGATGGACGGCTTCGAGTTCCGGATCGTCGCGATGGACGGCATCGAGGTGCCCGAGGAGGACCTCGCGACCTCCGGGGAGCTGCGCATCCGGGGCGAGGGCATCATGGCCGGCTACTGGGGCCCCCCGGAGGACACGGCGGCGGCGTTCGACCAGGACGGCTGGTTCCGCACCGGGGACATCGCCCGGCGGGACGAGGCCGGGTACGTGATGATCGTGGACCGGCTCAAGGACGTGATCATCCGCGGCGGCATGAACGTGTACCCCCGCGAGGTGGAGGAGATCCTCTATGAGCACCCGGACGTGGTCGAGGCCGCCGTGGTGGGTGTGCCGGACGAGCGGCTGGGCGAGGAGATCGCCGCCTTCGTCTCGCTGGCCCCGGGCAGCGCCGTCACGGGGGAGGAGCTCCAGGCGTTCGCGGCCGAGCGGCTGGCCCGCTACAAGCAGCCACGGGAGGTGACCGTCCTGGACGGGCTGCCCAAGAACGCCACGGGCAAGATCCTGCGCCGCGAGCTGCGTCAGGGGTGAGGGGCGTGTGGCGGTCCGGGCGCGGGACCTGAACGCGGCGTTCGCGGACCCGCAGATCCGGGCGGTGATCGCCACGGTGGGCGGGGAGGACCAGATCACTGTGATCGGCCACCTGGACGCGGACACAGTGTGCGCGGACCCCAAGCCGTTCCTCGGTTACAGCGACAACACCAACCTGCACCAGTGGCTGTGGGCGAACGGCATGGCGAGCTTCTACGGCGGCTCCACCCAGGTGCACCTGGGGCCGGGGCCGGCTGTGGATGAGGTGCACGCCGCGTCCCTGCGGGCCGCCCTGCTGACGGGAGGGCGGCTGGAGATCACGGAGCCGGGGGAGTCGGAGGATCACGGCGTCGACTGGCTGGACCCGCGGGCGCTCACCGAGTTCGGGACCCGCGAGCCGGTGCCGGGCCCCCATGACGACGACGGCGGCGCGCCCGGCGCGGGCGCCTCGCCCTGGCGCTGGGCCGGGCCGCAGCGCGCGGTGACCGGCCGGACGTGGGGCGGGTGCCTGGAGGTGCTGCCGTGGGTGATGGCGGCCGGCCGCGGGCCTGCGGACACGGCGGTGCTCGAGGGCGGTGTGCTGTTCATCGAGACCAGCGAGGAGCTGCCGAGCGCCGGCGAGGTGCGGCGGCTGCTGCGGATCCTGGGGGAGCGCGGCGTGCTCGGCGCCGTGGACGCCGTGCTGGCGGCCCGCCCGCCGACGAGCTCCTTCGAGGCGCCGCGGGGTGCGGAGGAGCGGGCGCGGCGGCGCGCGGAGCAGGCCGATGTGGTGTTGGAGGTGGTCGGGCGCTACAACCCGGACGCGGTGGTGTGCGTGGGCGTGCCGTTCGGCCACACGCGGCCGCAGTGGGTGCTGCCGCACGGCGGCGTGATGACCGTGGACGGTGAGGCGAGGCGGGTGTGGGCGGAGTACCACTGAGAACAGGCGCCGCGACCCAACACCCAGAAAGATGCACATCACAGCCAGGCCCGCGAGCCCGACGCGCCACGCCCCGTGCCCACCATGGGCCATGGACCTCAGCTCTGCGCTGGACGGCGTCTCCGTCCTCACTATCGGCCTGAACCTGCCTCGCCCGGCGCCGCGGCCGGGCTGCCGACCCGGCATGCCCTGCGCGAGCCCGACGCCATCCTCGGCGGCGCGACCCCCTCCTACGCCGTGTACCCGGCGGCCGAGAGGTCGGCGCGGCCCGGTGCGGCCAAGCCCGATGCGGGGCCGTGCTTGGTACGGTGCGACATAGACGGCGTCCGCGTCTGAGGCGCTCGCGAGCAAGGACCCCCATGAGTGAACCGATAGGGCTGCGTGACGCTGCCATTGAGTGGCTGAAGATGCGTTCGCTCGATGGCCAGGTACCGCTCACCCGGGAGGACATCGGTGACTTCCGGTGGAACGGGGAGCCGTTCCCGCTGATCTCCACGCAGAACGGAATCCGCAAGCCGGCAGGGTTTGATGCCGCGCTTTCCTTTTACACGGTGTATCGCCCGAAGGGTCATGCCCGTCCCTACGAGGATGAAATCGGCGACGACGGCCTCATGCGCTACAAGTGGCAGGGCACGAATCCCCGTCTCCCAGCGAACCAGGGGCTCTTCCGGGCATACGAGCGCGGCCTCCCGCTGATCTGGTTCGTCGGCGTGGGCATGAGTCCAGCACGGTTTCAAGTGGTGGCCCCGGTCTACGTTGTAGGACGCGAGGATGAACGACACCAAATCGTCTTTGCGCCGATGGAGCCGGAGGACTATTCGCCGGAACTCATGCATGAGTCTGTTCTGGAGGCGTCTCTCAAGCGGTATCTGAGGCGGGAGGTCAAGATCCGCGTTCACCAGCCGCATTTCCGTTCCACCGTGCTGGCCGCCTACGACAACCACTGCGCGGTCTGCAATTTTGCGCATCCGGAATTGCTGGACGCTGCTCACATTGTTCCGGATCGTGAGGTGCATGGTCTGCCGACCGTTGTCAATGGCCTTGCCATGTGCAGGATCCACCACGGTGCTTTCGACAATCACTTCTTGGGCATCACACCTGACTTCACCGTGGAGATCCGACAAGATCTCTTGGACGAGGTAGATGGGCCGATGCTGCGGCACGGACTTCAGGACCTCCACGGGCGAAAACTCATGAAGCTGCCCACGCGGCGGGCGGACCGCCCATCCCGTGAGAATCTCGCGTGGGCATACGAGCGCTTCCGGGAGGCCACCGTTGCCGATGTCGCCTGATGCGGCTCGGCCGTCGTGATGGTCCGCGGGCTGTGACGTGCCGGGGATGGGGAGCAACCATGACGGCGACGAAGATGCGTCGGGGAGAGCCCGTTGCGGTGACGGCACCCGGGGGCTCGAGCTTGTCCCTTCTCTCCTCAGTGGCCCCAAGGTCTCGCCAAGCCCCCCACCCATGCGGGTGAACTGGGTGTTCCAGTCCCGAACTCCCCGTTGAGAGAGGAGCACCTCATGACCCCCACGACCTCCACCCCCGCCACGTTCCACGACACCCGTGTGGACCAGCAGTTCATCGCCGGCCAGTGGCGCGACGGCGCCTCCGGTGACCGCGCGTCGGACATCAACCCCTACACCGACGACGTCGTCGCCGAGTTCGCCCTCGCCACCGCGGAGGACCTCGACGAGGCCTACCGCGCCGCCGCCGAGGCCCAGAAGGCGTGGGCCGCCACCGGGCCCGGCGAGCGCTCCGCCGTCCTGCGCCGCGCCGCCGCGATCATGGAGGAGTGCCGCGAGGAGATCGCGGACTGGCTTGTGAAGGAGTCCGGCTCCACGCGCATCAAGGCCGCCGCGGAGATCGGCTCGGCCATCGCCATCACGTACGAGGCCGCCACGTTCCCCACCCGCGTGCACGGCACCATCCACCCCTCCAACGTCCCGAACCGCGAGATGCGCGTGTACCGCAAGCCGATCGGCGTCGTCGGCGTGATCTCCCCGTGGAACTTCCCGCTCCACCTGTCTCAGCGCTCCGTGGCCCCGGCGCTGGCGCTGGGCAACGCCGTCGTGCTCAAGCCCGCCTCGGACACCCCGGTGACTGGCGGCACCCTGCTCGCGCGCGTGTTCGAGGAGGCTGGCCTGCCCGCGGGCGTGCTGTCCGTGGTGGTGGGCGCCGGCTCCGAGATCGGCGACGCCTTCGTCAAGCACCCCGTGCCGCGCCTGATCTCCTTCACGGGCTCGACTCCGGTGGGCAAGCAGGTCGGCGCCAACGCTGTCTCGGGGGACACCCTGAAGAAGGTCGCGCTCGAGCTGGGCGGCAACGCGCCGCTCGTGGTGCTGGACGACGCGGACCTCGACGCCGCCGTCGACCAGGCCGTGCAGGGCGGCTACCTCCACTCCGGCCAGATCTGCATGTCCGTGCAGCGCGTGATCGTGGACGAGAAGGTCTACGACGAGTTCCTCCCCAAGTACGAGGCCGCCGTGCGCGGTCTCAAGGTGGGCGACCCCGACGCGGAGGGCGTGCTCGTGGGCCCGGTCATCAACGACACCCAGCTGGAGACGCTCAAGAAGAAGATCGCCAGCGCCGAGGCCGACGGCGCCCGCGCCCTCGTGGGCGGCGAGATCACCGGCCGCGTGGTGCCCCCCTTCATCTGGGTGGACGCGACGCCGGACATGGAGATCACCCGCGAGGAGATCTTCGGGCCCATGACCGTGGTGCTCCAGGCACGCGACGAGCAGCACGCGCTGGAGCTGGCCAACGACCACGAGTTCGGGCTGTCCTCCTCCGTGTTCACCCAGGACCTGGACCGCGGCCTGCGCTTCGCGGAGGGCACCGAGGCCGGCATGACCTACATCAATCAGATGAGCGTCCAGGACGAGGCCCACGTGGCCTTCGGCGGCGCACGGAACTCGGGGCTCGGGCGCTTCAACGGCGAGTGGGCCATCGAGGAGTTCACGACCGACCACACGATCGGCGTGACGCGCCTGGGCTGACCCAGACCGGCTACGCGAAGATCCCCTGCTGGGTGACGAGCCCTGCGATATGGCCCCTAAAACCCGCTGATAGGGGCCATATCGCAGGGCTCGTTCCCGGGTGCCGCGGGTGCGAAGTGAGGCGAGCGGAGCACCTCTCCTGCACAGGTGCGGAAACCTCAGCCGTGGTCCACAGGTCGGACTCCGCGCGCCCCGATCGCCCACGCGGAGCACCAGCGTGGTCGCATGCCGCGACCCCTCGCTCCTCTCGCCACGTCGCTTCCTACGATCCTGACCGTCCCGGAAGGTCGGGAGGCCGGCCTGAGCCGCGCCCGGCTCCGCGCACCGGACCTGGTCGCGATCGGCCACGGCCTGCGCATGAGCCGGGATGTCGAGGCCACGTGGACGGACTATCTGCGCGCCGTCCAGTCGCTGAACCCCTCGGGGGTGTTCTCCCACGCCACGGCCGCGCGGATCTGGGGGATGTGGATCCCGGGCCGGCTGCTCGAGGATCCGCGGGTCCATCTCGCGAAGGAGCGCGGCCACGGAGGACGGACGAGTCGGTCGGGCCTGGTCATGCACCAGCTCCAGCCGGACGCACCTGTGATCGAGTACCGGGGTCTGCGTCTGACCGCCCCCGCCTGGACTTGGGTGGACCTCGCCCATCACCTCTCTGTCGAGGACCTCGTGGTCGCTGGGGACAGCCTGCTGCCGTCACCGCACGGGGCGGAGGCGCGCCGTCTCGGTCGCCTGCCTGCCCGGGCCACCACGGTGGACGAGATGCGGCGTCTCGCGCACGCACGGAAGAACGTCCGCGGCATCGTGCGGGCCCGCGCCGTGCTGGACCTGTTGCGCACGGGCGCGGATTCTCCGCCGGAGTCGCGGCTACGGCATCGGCTCCACGAGGCGGGATTCCCCGAGCCTCAGGTGAATCCCCCGATCCGCTTGAGCTCCGGGGAGACGGTCCGCGTGGACCTGGCCTGGGAGGAACTGCGGCTGTGCCTCGAGTTCGACGGCGACCAGCACCGTACGGATCGGGCTCAGTGGCAGCGGGACCGGGCGCGCAGGCGTGGCCTCGAAGCCGACGACTGGGCCGTCACCTGGGTCGCGGGCGAGGTCTTCACACGCGACGGCTGGCCCCGCTTCGTCGGGGACCTGTCCCGCCTCATGCGTCGCCAGGCCACCCGTCGCGGCGCGGTGCTGCCGCCGGGACTGCCGGGGGAGTGAGGCGGCGGCGCGTGCCGGCGTCGTGGTCTGCCTTCACGGGACGATGAGCCCTGCGATATGGCCCCTAAAACGCCCCGGAAGGGGCCATATCGCAAGGCTCGTCGCAAGAACCGCCCCGCTCACCGCTTCCGGTACAGCCCCTTCTTCTGGAACTTCGGCTCGCTCGTCACGAGCATCCCCAGGGACCGGAAGATGCCCTCGTCCACGGAGCCGAGGATCGTCGTCGTGTGCACGTCGCAGCCCTCGAGGCTGGCCAGCTGCTCGACGGCCGCCTTCGCGTTCTCGTCGGTCGCCGCGGACACGGACAGCGCGATCAGCACCTCGTCCGTGTGCAGCCGCGGGTTCTTGGAGCCCAGGTGCACGGTCTTGAGCGTCTGGATCGGTTCGATCGAGGCGGGGGAGAGCAGGTGCACGTCGTCCTCGATGCCGGCCAGCACCTTGAGGGCGTTGAGCAGCACCGCGGCGGAGCAGCCCAGCAGCTCCGAGGTCTTGCCGGTCACCAGGGTGCCGTCCGCCAGCTGCACGGCCGCGCCGGGCTCGCCGGTGCGCTCGGCCACCAACTGCGCGGCACCCACCACCGGGCGGTCCTCCGAGCTCAGGCCCAGCTTGGACATCACCAGGGCCACGCGCTCGGACTCGGTGTCGTCCGTGCCCTCCAGCGCCTCGTTGACCTGGGCCTTGTAGTAGCGCCGGATGATCTCCTGCTTAGCGGCCTCCTGGCACACCTCGTCGTCCACGATCGCCGCGCCGGCCATGTTCACGCCCATGTCCGTGGGGGACTTGTACGGGGTGGTGCCCGTGACCTTCTCCAGCAGCGCGGACAGCAGCGGGAACACCTCGACGTCGCGGTTGTAGCTCGTCACCCGCTCGCCGTACTCGGCCAGGTGGAACGGGTCGATCAGGTTGATGTCGTCCAGGTCCACGGTGGCGGCCTCGTAGGCGGCGTTCACCGGGTGCTCGAGCGGCAGGTTCCAGATGGGGAACGTCTCGAACTTCGCGTAGCCGGCCGGGATGCCCCGCTGCCGATCGTTGTACACCTGGCTCAGGCACGTCGCCAGCTTGCCGGAGCCCGGGCCGGGGGCCGTCACGACGACGAGGTCCCGCGTGGTCTCGGACCACTCGTTGGCGCCGAAGCCCTGCTCCGAGACGATCGTGGACATGGCGTGCGGGTAGCCGGGGATCACGCGGTGGCGGGCCACCTTCAGGCCGAGGCGCTCGAGCTTCTCGAGGAACGCCAGCGCGCGGTGGTTGGCGTCCTCCAGCTGCGTGACCACCACGTGCTCCACCAGGAACCCGCGCTCCCGGAACACGTCCACGAGGCGCAGGACGTCGTCCTCGTACGTGATGCCCAGGTCCGCGCGGACCTTGTTCCGCTCGAGGTCCTTGGCGTTGAAGCACACCAGGATCTCGGTCTCGTCCTTGATGCGGTCGAGCATCGCGATCTTGTTGTCCGGGGTGAAGCCGGGCAGGACGCGGGAGGCGTGCAGGTCGTCGAAGAGCTTGCCGCCCATCTCCAGGTACAGCTTCCCGCCGATCTGGCGCCGGCGTTCCTGGATGTGCTTGGACTGGAGCTCGATGTACTTCGCGCGGTCGAACCCGACGCGGTGGAGGGGGCCGGAGGCCGCGGCCTCCGTGGTGGTGCTGGCGGGGCGGGCGGTCTCATGCGTGCCGGTCATGGACTCTCAGCATAGACCTGTCCGCGGGGCGCGTGGCCCCGGCCCGGCGTCGGGCCCCCGCATCCCTCAGTCCCTCGGGTCCTCCGGGTCGTCCGCGATCCAGTCGTGCTCGGGGTCGTCGAAGCTGCGCGTGCGCCCGGTGCGCAGGTCGGTGACGTCCATGACGCCGGTGCCGCGGTCCAGGCGCACCTGCTGGTGTGAGGCGGGGTCGACGACGGTGATCGTCTGGGTCTGCGGGTCGTAGTCGTCCACCCGCACCTGGTCCTCGTACTCCTGCCGCGGTCCGTAGGACCCGTCCGCGTCGTCGTCGGGGAAGGCGGGGGCGCCGGGGGAGCGCAGCCGGCGCTCGAGGGTGCGCTCCACCCGGCGCGCGGCCGCCTCCTGCGCCTGCGTGGCCAGGCGCCGCAGACGTTCGAGGGACTCCTTGTCCTGGGAGATCTCCGCGCCGAAGAACCGCCACTGGTAGCGGTAGGCGATCATCCGCACCGCGAAGATCAGGAACGCGATGAGGAAGCCCGTGAACGCGTTGAGCGCGCCGTTCATCGCCACCACGGTCGCCAGCACCGCGCCCAGGAACGTGGGGAGCACGTAGACGCCGCGGGGGTCGAAGATGGACGGGACCTCGTTGGCGACGATGTCCCGCAGCACGCCGCCGCCCAGCGCCGTGACCATCGCGATCACCACCGTGGACACCGGGTGCACGCCCATCGAGTGCGCCAGCAGCACGCCGGACACCGTGAACAGGGCGAGCCCGGCGGCGTCGAACACGGTGATGGTCAGGTTCAGCCGATTCGGGTGGATCACCTTGACGTACACGAGCAGGGACACCAGCACGGGCGGGGCCAGGTAGACCGGGTTCTCCAGGGACGCGGGCAGACCGCGGTCCAGCAGGATGTCCCGGGTGAAGCCGCCGCCCAGCCCGGCCAGCAGGGACAGCGCCAGCGAGCCCACCAGGTCGAACTGCTTGCGCGCCGCCAGCAGCGCCCCCGAGGTGGCGAAGAAGAAGATCCCGATCAGGTCCAGGGTCGTGAGCAGCCACGGGACGTCGGTGAGGGTGGCGAAGAACTGCTGCACGTCCACGGCGGCTCCTTCCATCGGGTCCGGGGATTCACCGGCCATTGTCCCGTGCGGCCCGCGCAGTGGCTCGTTTGTTCACCCGGGTGTCCCCCGAGGTGTGACATCTTCGCCGGCTCCGGGCGTCTCCTCGTTCGCCGGGGGGCCGTCCTCGCCGGGGTCGGCGGGCGGCCCGTCCCGGCCCTTGCGGTCGCGGATGTCCGGCACGGGCGGCTCGTCGTGCGGATCCAGGCGCTGGCGCTGGGTCTCCCCCGAGATCTCGGCCCCCGGGGCGAGCCACTCCCTGCGCAGCGACACCACGCGCAGCACGAGCACGAGCACCATCACCGCCGCCGAGGTCAGCGGGCCGAGGAGCTCCGCCTGGCCGAGGGCCGCCGTCGTGCCCGCGCCGAGGATGGCCGGCAGCGCGTACCAGCCGCGCCCGCCGAACACGGCGGGCGGTTCCCCGGCGACGACGTCGCGCAGGATGCCGCCGCCGACGGCGGTCACCAGGCCCAGCACCGCGGCGGCGACCGGGCTCAGGCCGGCGAGCAGGGCGATGCGCGTGCCCACCACGCAGTACACGGCCAGGCCGATGGCGTCGAAGGCCATGACGGCGTGGTGGCCGCGCTCGCCGTCGAAGATCCGGAGGAACACCGCCAGCGACGCGACCGCCGGCAGGATCAGGTACCAGGGGTTGTCGAAGGCCGCGGGCACGTCCCGGCCGACCACGAGGTCCCGGACGACACCGCCGCCCGTGCCCACCATGAGGGCCAGCAGCAGGGAGCCGACGATGTCGTAGCCCTTGCGCACGGCGAGCACGGCACCCGAGATCGCGAAGAAGAACACGCCCACGAGGTCCACGGCGGTGATCGCCGCGGTGATCGCGTCGGCGAGCTCGCCGTGCGCGTTGATCGGCTCGGGCACGTCCCGTTCGAGTTCGGCGGGGTCCTTGGGGGTGGTGGACAGCAGCCACACGGGGAAAGACGGAAGCGGCATCCGCCCATCGTCCCCCGTCAGGCGGTCCCGGGTCAGTCCTGCGCCGGCCCGAACTCCTTGGCCAGCTCCGACGCCACGCCGATGTACCCGGCCGGGGTCAGCTCCAGCAGGCGGGCCTCGGCGCCCTCGGACAGGCCCAGGCCCTGCACGAACTCGCGCATGCGGGCGGCGTCCACGCGCTGGCCGCGGGTGAGCTCCTTGAGGCGCTCGTAGGGGTTGTCCATGCCCGGCACGCCGGCGATCGCCTCGGCGCGCATGACGGTCTGGACGGCCTCGCCGAGCACTTCCCAGTTCGTGTCGAGGTCCTCGGCCAGCACGGGCTCGGCCACCTGGAGCTGGCCCATGCCCTTGGTGACGTTGGTCAGGGCGAGCACCGAGTGGCCGAGGGCCACGCCGATGTTGCGCTGCGACGTCGAGTCCGTGAGGTCGCGCTGCCAGCGGGACTCCACGAGGGTGGCGCCCAGCGAGTCGAGCAGGGCGCAGGAGAGCTCGAGGTTGGCTTCCGCGTTCTCGAAGCGGATCGGGTTCACCTTGTGCGGCATGGTGGAGGAGCCGGTCGCGCCGGCCACGGGGATCTGCGCGAAGTAGCCGATGGAGATGTAGCTCCACACGTCCACGCAGAAGCCGTGGAGGATCCGGTTGAAGCGCGCGACGTCGGCGTACAGCTCCGCCTGCCAGTCGTGGGACTCGATCTGGGTGGTCAGCGGGTTCCAGGTGAGGCCGAGGTGCTCCACGAAGGAGCGGGAGAGGGCCGGCCAGTCCGCGTCCGGGGCGGCGGCGAGGTGGGCGGCGTAGGTGCCGGTGGCGCCGTTGATCTTGCCCAGGTACTCCTGGGCGGCGATGCGCCGGGTCTGGCGGGTCAGACGGTGCACGAACACGGCCATCTCCTTGCCCAGCGTGGTGGGCGTGGCCGGCTGGCCGTGCGTGCGGGAGAGCATGGGGGTCTCGGCGGCCTCGGCGGCCATCGCGGAGACGGTGGCCACGGCGGCGCGGGCGGCCGGCAGCCAGACCTGCTCGACGGCGTCGCGCACACCCACCGCGTAGGCGAGGTTGTTGATGTCCTCGGAGGTGCACGCGAAGTGCACGAGCGGCTTCAACCGGCCCAGGCCCAGCCCCTCGAGGCGGTCGGCGATGAAGTACTCGACGGCCTTCACGTCGTGCACCGTGACCTTCTCGGTGGCCGCCAGCTCGGCCACGGACTCCGCGTCGAAGTCCGTGACGATCGCCCGCAGCCCCGCCTGCTGCTCGGCCGTGAGCGGCTCGAGACCCGGCAGCACGCGGTGCTCGGCCAGGTGGATGAACCACTCGACCTCCACGTGGATGCGGTTGCGGTTCAGCGCCGCCTCGGACAGGTGCTCCACGAGCGGCTCCACCGCCGCACGGTAGCGGCCGTCCAGGGGGCCGAGGGCGATGCCGGCCTCGGCGAGGGAACGGCGGTGGGCGGTGGACGCGGGCGCGGGCTGCGAGGTCATGGCCCCCATTCTGGCAGGCGCCGCGGACGCCCGACGAAGGCGGCGACCGGGTCCGTCCTCGACCGCGACGGGGTGGCGAGTGCAACATCGAGTGCAACATGCGGACGCGCCCGGTGGCCCGGGGCGCGGTGGACCTACCGTGGCTGACGTCGCCGTCGCCCGGCGTCGGCATGCCGAGAGGGATGAGGAGACCGAGATGACGGAACGGACCGGGCAGGCCCACGAGGCCGGGACGATCGACCGGCTGATGGCCGGGTGGGTCGCCGACGTCGAGACCCCGGACGCCTGCGCCGCCCACCTGCTCTGCGACCGCTGGCCGGCCGACGCCGTGGCGTTCCGGTTCGTGGCGGAGGACATGTCCGCCGTCGACCTCACCTTCGGCGAGCTGGCCGACCGCTCCCGCCGCCTCGCCACCGGCCTCGCCGCCCGCGGCGTCACGCGCGGCGACCGGGTCCCCGTGATGATGTCCAAACGGGAGGAGCTCGTCATCACGCTGCTGGCCCTGTGGCGGCTCGGCGCCGTGCACGTGCCGCTGTTCACCGCGTTCGCCGCGGGCGCCGCGCGGATGCGCATCGAGGGCGCGGCGGCGCGGCTCGTCGTCGCCGAGCCCCGCCAGGCCGAGAAGCTCACGGACATCCCGGGCATCGAGATCATCCGCACCGGCCCGGAGTGGGACGCGCTCGCGGACTCCGCGCCGCTGGCCGAGGACGTCGCCGTCGGCGGGGACGGGCCGATCGCCCTGCTGTTCACCTCCGGCACCACCGGCCGCCCCAAGGGGGTGCCCGTGCCGCTGCGCGCGGCCGCCGCGTTCGCCGTCTACCTCACGTGCGCGGTGGACCTGCGCCCCGAGGACCTGTTCTGGAACGCGGCCGACCACGGCTGGGCGTACGGGCTGTACTACGGGATCGTCGGCACGCTGGTGCTCGGGGCGACCTCGGTGCAGTACCGCGGCGCCTTCTCCCCGGCGACCATGGTCGAGGTGATCCGCTCGCAGGGCGTCACGAACCTCGCCGGCGCCCCCACGATGTTCCGCGCGCTGGCCAAGGCCGGGGAGGTCACCGAGGACGCCCCGCTGCGGCTGCGGCGCGTGTCCACGGCGGGGGAGCCGCTGCCGCCGTCCGTGCTCGAGTGGGGCCGGTCGGCCCTCGGCACGGAGATCCGCGACCACTACGGCCAGACCGAGCTGGGCATGGTCATCTGCACCCCTGCGCACCCCGAGCTGGCCGCGCCGCCCCGCCCGGGTTCGATGGGTGTGCCCCTGCCGGGGGTCGCCGCCGAGATCCGGGACGGGCAGATCGCGATCGACGCGGCCTCGCCCCTGTTCTGGTTCCCCGGCTACCTCGGGGAGCCGGAGAAGACCGCTGAGCGTTTCACCCCGGACGGGCGCTGGTACCTGACCGGGGACACCGCCCGGCAGGACGACGACGGCTGGTTCTTCTTCTCCTCCCGGGACGACGACGTGATCCTCGCCGCCGGGTACCGGATCGGCCCGTTCGACGTGGAGTCCGTGCTCATCGACCACCCGCGGGTGCAGGAGGTCGCCGTCGTCGGCCTGCCGGACCCGGAGGGGGTGCGCGGCGAGGAGGTCGTGGCGTTCGTGGTGCCCGCCGGGGCCGTCGCGGACCCGGACGCCCTGGCGGCCGACCTGCAGGCGAAGGTCCGCGACGAGTACTCCAAGCACGCCTACCCGCGCCGGGTGCACTTCGTGGACCAGCTGCCCAAGACCCCCTCCGGCAAGCTGCAGCGGTTCCTGCTGCGCCAGGGGACCACCGACTGAGTCAGCGGTGCACGAGCCGCAGGAACGCGCCGATCATCGGCAGGTCCTCGGGGCTGGTGGGCAGCGCGTCCGCGAGGGCGGGGGAGTGGACGAGGTAGGCGGCCCACTGTCCGCGCGAGATCGACACGTTGAGCCGGTTCCGGTTCAGGAGGAAGTCCAGCCCGCGCGGCACCTCCTGCGGTGAGGACGCGGCCATCGTCAGGATCGCGACGGCGGCCTCCCGGCCCTGGAACTTG
Source organism: Micrococcus sp. 093350064-1 (assembly GCF_053627955.1). Taxonomy (NCBI): domain Bacteria; kingdom Bacillati; phylum Actinomycetota; class Actinomycetes; order Micrococcales; family Micrococcaceae; genus Micrococcus; species Micrococcus sp. 093350064-1. The sequence goes on along the minus strand of NZ_JBSEYU010000007.1, from coordinate 87,173 downwards.
TCCACGGTGCCGACGGCGGTGCCCTCGAGACCGGCGGCGTCGAGCGCCTCCCGGACCGTGGCGACCTGCGCGTTGTACGGGGCCACCACGATCACGTCGGACGGCTCGAGCGGCCGGCCGGGATCGTCCGGGCCGGTGGACCAGGTGCGGCCGAGCAGTGACCGGATGATCTCGACGACGGCCGCGGCCTCCTCCGGCGAGGACACCGCGTTGCCCGTGTGGGAGACCGGCCACGGGTGCAGCCCGGGCTCCACGCCGTCGAGCCGGCGGGCGTCCGTGACCTCCTCCCGCGCGCCGAGCCGGCCGGCGTAGGAGAGCTCGGAGACCGCGCGGGTGAGCGCCGAGTGCATGCGCCACGAGGTGTCCAAGAAGAAGCCGCGATCGGGGCGGAGCACGGGGGCACCCTCCGCGATCCAGGTCAGGGCCGCGTCGCCGATGGGCTGGGGGTGCTCGCCCTTGCTGACCTGGGGGAGCTGCTGCGGGTCACCCAGCAGCAGCACCGTCTCGGCCAGGGCGCTCGCGCCCAGGAGGTGCGCGAGGGAGAGCTGCCCGGCCTCGTCCACCACCAGGAGGTCGACCGGCTGGGCCGCGGCGTTCGCGAAGGTCCACGCGGTGCCGCCCAGGACCCGGCCCGGTGCCAGGAAGGCATGGACCTCCGATGGGCCCAGGGACGTCCAGCGGTGCGGTCCGTCCGGGTCCTTGGGCTCCTTGCCCACGCGGTCGGGGTCCACACCGACGCCGATCAGCTGGTCGAGGAAGTTCTCCACCACCGCGTGGGACTGGGCGGTGACGCCGACCGTCCAGCCCCGGTCCAGGAGTTCCTTCACCGCGCGGCTGCCCACGTACGTCTTGCCGGTGCCGGGAGGGCCCTGCACGGCCACGTAGGAGCCGCGTGCGGACTCGACCGCCTCGACCAGGCCGCCGACGCCGTCCCGCCGGCCGTCTCGTACGTCCGCCCCGATCGCGGCGAGGGTCCGGCCCGTGGTGCGCGGGCCACGGCGCGCCAGGATGTCGAACATCGCTCCGTCCGGCAGCCGGCCGCGGCGGGCGGCCTCGGCGGCCTGCTCCCGGATGCGTTCGAGGAGGCCACCGGGCCGGACATAGTTGAGGTGGAACACCGCCATGGGCACCTCCGCGTGCGGTTCCGGCTCGTACTTGGCGCTGAGGCGCTGCAGCAGGCTGACGCGGAACCGGCCCGGTGCGATCTCCTCCACCGCGGTCACGTCCACGGGCGATCGGCTCTGCCAGCGGACGGCGTTGGGGGCCAGCTCCGCCCAGCGCGGCGGCTGCTCGTACAGGGCGTTGAGCTTGAACCTCTCCTGGCTGTTCCGACGCGGCCGGACCTCGGTGCCCGGCTCGAGGCGCCCGGTCACGGTCAGCGTCCGGGCGGGGTTGCTCCGCGGGGTGGGGCGTTCCCACGCACCCACCGACTCGACGGTGTCGAACACCAGGTTCGCGCGCGGCTCCTGCCACTCGTCCGGGGCGGACACGGCCCGATCGAACATGGCCCACCACAACGGCTTGTTCTCCCTGGCGAAGTAGCCCAGGCCCGCGGCCAGCAGGGCGATACCGCGCCGCCCGCCGTCGAGCTCCGCCTCCGGGGCCCCCGTCCCGCCCGCCTCGTCCCTCTCGACGCCCGCCAGCGCCTGCAGCGAGGCGGCGAGGGCCGCGTCCTGCTCCTGGAGCGACGGCGCGGCCTCGACCAGCGGTTCGTTCTCGCTCGCGGCGTCGTCGGCGGGACGGTCCGCGACGGCCGCCTCCTCGGGCTCGACCTGCGCCAGCAGCCAGTCCCGCAGCCGCGCCGTGGAGACGCAGTCGTACCGGTTGTAGTCCTCGATGTCGGCGCGGATCGCCCTCGCGACCTCGGTGTCCCCGGCCTCCATCGCGGCGACGTACCGGTGGTACTCGGTGACGCTGTCCGCCGCCGTCGTGACGCCGTCCTCCGCCCGGTGCTCCGCCCCCATGTAGAGGGGCTCCAGCTTCTTGATGGAGTAGCTCGGCACACCGGCCCGCAGGGCGGCGCGGACCGTGGAGTAGAGGTCCACGAACAGCCCCGCGCGCAGCCAGTCGTCCAGCTCGCGCTCGCCCACGCCGTGGCGCACGGTCAGGCGTTTCAGCGTGGTGACCTCGTACGCGGCGTAGTGGTAGATCCGCATCCCCGAGTGGGCCGCGCGTCGCGCCTCCACGAACGCCACGAACTGCTCGAGCGCCGCCCGCTCGGCGGCACGGGTGTCCGCCCACAGACCCGTGAACCGGAAGTCGGCCGAGGCGGTGCGCGCGGTGTCCCCACCCGGCGCCTCGACCCAGCCCCACAGGTACTCGAGGCCCTCCATGCTCCCGTCCGCGGAGACCCACAGCGGGTCCCCCTCGAAGTCGAAGAAGACGTCTCCGGCGTCCGGCGCCGGCAGCCCCGCCACGGCGCGCGGGTCCACGATCCGATGCGGCGGCAGCCCGTCCGCCCCGGCCGGCTCCAGCTGGATCGCCGCCTGCTCCCGCAGCGCCTCCCACGTGCGGCGGGCCATGCCCTCCGGCGGTGCGACGGACGCCGCGAGCTGCTCGATGGTCGTGATGCCGGCCTCGCGCAGCCGGGTGCGCTGCAACCGCGTGGCCCCCGCCGTGAGCAGCACGTCCCGGTGCTCGGCGACGGCCTCCTCGCACGCCTCGCATGCGCCGCAGACGCTCAGGCGGTCGTCGCCCCAGCGGGCAGGCTCCCCGGCGGCCACGTGACCCTGCAGCAGCGCCTCCAGTCGGGCGCGCTGGTGCCGGTACACCGGGATCACCTCGTCCAGGTCCGCGACGTGCCGGGAACCGTCCCCGAGCCACAGGCTGCCCTGCCGCGCCCGCGGCACGCCCATGCCGTCCAGCAGGTCTGCGTACGCGGCGATCTGCAGCAGCGCCGTCACGCGCGCATGCCGGGCCAGCTTCGTGTCCACCACCTCGTACGCGCCCTCGGGGTGCTCCTCGTCCGTGCGGAGCACGAGGAAGTCGGCCAGGCCGCCGAACGCGCCGTCGTGCAGCATCCCCTGGAACACGACGGCGGGACGCGCGGCCAACGCCGCCGCGGTGCGCTCCCGGGCGGCCCGCACGCCCTCGGGCGTGTAGCGCTCCGGGCGGGCGAGCCGGACCACCTGGTCCGCGCCGTGCTCCGCCTCGAGTTGCGCGAGCACGCGGGACTCGTGCTCGTCCCCGAGGCGGGAGACCCGCTCCAGGAACGCGTCCGCCACGCCGATCCGCGGGGCGCGCCCGAGCGCGGGGTCCACCGTCCCGCGCAGCCACCCGTACGTGCACGTCGCGGCGGCGGTGATGTCCGAGGGGCTGAGCATGAAGGAGGCGCGGTCCGGCGCGAAGGTCACCATGCGGTCACCCTAGACAGTAGCCGCGGACACGATGGGCAGGGCCCGCACACAGGGTCTCGGTGCGCCCCGCCCCGGCGGTGGCAGGGCGGGGTCGGCGAGCGTCACACACCGGAGCGGACTTGACGCGGGTCACATCCAGAGAGTTACCTAATGATCGTTCAGTAATTCTCTGCGCCGCCGCGCCGGCGCGCCCGTGCCGGCAGGGAGGCCCGCCCATGACCGAGACCGCCCACCACCCCATGCTCGCGGAGGACCGCGTGGCACGGTGGCTCGGCGTCACCCTCGAGGCCGCCGAGAAGGACCACGCGCGCATCCGGATGACGCTCACCGAGGACCAGCACAACGGCTTCGGCCTGGCCCACGGCGGCGCCGTCTTCGCGTTCGCGGACACGTGCTTCGCGCTGACCTGCAACGACCCCGCCTCGGACGGCTCCACCCTCACCGTGGCCTCCGGCGTGGACGTCAACTTCCTCGCGGCCACCCGCGCCGGGCAGACCCTCGTCGCGGAGGGCCGCCTGGTCGCCGCCGCCGGCCGCTCGGCCGTCTACGACATCACCGTCACCACCGACGACGGCACCCCGGTGGCCGCCTTCCGCGGCCGCTCCCGCACCATCCCCGCCCCCGGACGCTGACCGACGGGCGCACCCGCCGGTGCGCCGCCGTCGTCGACCGTCGCCCGACCCCGCATCCCCAGGAGAACGCCATGCTCGAGGCCTCGATCCCCAACCCGTACACGCCGGCACCCCTGCCCGCCCCCGCCGACCGCGGGGCCCCGGACCCCGAGGAGACGATGAGCCGGGACCAGATCGAGGCGCTCCAGTTCGAACGCCTCCGCTGGACCCTGCACCACGCCTACGAGAACGTGCCCGCGTATCGGGAGCACTTCGACGCGCACGGCGTCCACCCCTCGGACTTCACGGAGCTCGGGGACCTCGCCAAGTTCCCGTACACGGACAAGGAGTTCCTGCGGAAGAGCTACCCGTTCGGCGCCTTCGCCGCCACGGGCCCCGAGCTGCGTCGCATCCACGCTTCCTCCGGCACCACCGGCCAGCCCACCGTGGTCGGCTACACCGACGACGACCTGGCCACGTGGGCCACCCTCGTCGCCCGCTGCTTCCGCGCCGGCGGCATCCGCCCCGGTGACCGCGTGCACAACGCGTACGGCTACGGCCTGTTCACCGGCGGCCTGGGCGCCCACTACGGTGCCGAGCGCATCGGGGCGGCCGTGATCCCGATGTCCGGCGGGCAGACGGAGAAGCAGGTGCAGCTGATCACCGACTTCCAGCCGCGCGCCATCCTCTCCACGCCCACCTACCTGCTGACCATCGCGGACGGCTTCAAGAAGCTCGGCCTGGACCCGCGCGAGTCCTCCCTCGAGGTCGCGATCCTCGGCGCCGAGCCGTGGACCGAGGAGATGCGCCGCGAGATCGAGCAGACCTTCGACCTCGACGCCCTGGACATCTACGGCCTCTCCGAGGTCATGGGCCCGGGCGTGGCCGGCGAGTCCGCGGCCACCAAGGACGGCTCCCACATCTGGGAGGACCACTTCCGCCCCGAGATCATCGACCCGCTCACGGACGAGGTCCTCGAGACCGGCCGCCACGGCGAGCTCGTCTTCACCTCGCTCACCAAGCAGGCGCTGCCGATCATCCGGTACCGCACCCACGACCTCACCCGCCTGCTGCCGGGCACCACGCACCCGGGCCACCGCCGCATGGGCCGCATCACCGGCCGCTCGGACGACATGATCATCCTGCGCGGCGTGAACCTGTTCCCGTCGCAGATCGAGGAGCTGGCCCTCAAGGAGCCGGCCCTGTCGCCGCACTTCACCCTCGAGATCACCCGCCCGGACCGCATGGACCAGATGGCCGTGAACATCGAGCGCCGTGATCATGCGACCCTCGAGGAGGCCCAGGCCTGTGCCGCGCACCTGCGCATGGAGATCAAGACGAAGATCGGCTCCTCGTGCGTGATCAACGTGGTGGAGCCGGAGTCCCTGGCCCGCTCCTCCGGCAAGCTCAAGCGGATCTACGACCTGCGCGACCAGGCCTGATCCCGTCCCCGCGGCCGGACCCGACGCCGGCGTGCCCGGTAGAGTGGACCGGCGCGCCGTCGTCGTCGGCGTCCGCCCGCCCCCGAAGGAGCCCCGTGCCCCAGAGCAGCCCCACCCCGCGCCGCGGCCGGCCCGGCTATGACCGGCAGACGCTGCTGGCCGAGTGCGTCGAGCTCTTCAACCGGCACGGCTACGAGGCGACCTCCATGGGCATGCTCGCCGCCCACCTGGGCATCTCCAAGTCCGCGATCTACCACCACGTGGAGTCCAAGGAGGCGATCCTCGACCACGCGGTGACGGAGGCGCTCGACGCCCTCGAGGCGTGCCTGGACGATGTGGTGGCCAGCGGGGTCGACGCCGGCGCGCAGGTCGAGGCGGCCATCCGCGGCACGCTCGGGGTGCTGGCGGAGAAGCAGCCCGAGGTGACCCTGCTGCTGCGCCTGCGCGGGAACTCGGCGGTCGAGGTGGCCGCCGTCGAGCGCCGTCGTGAGATCACCCGGCGCTTCGGTGACCTGCTCGAGGCCGCCCAGGCCGCGGGTGCGGTGCGCTCCGACGTGACCCCGCGCAACCTCGCCCGTCTGGCGCTCGGGATGATCAACTCGATCGTCGACTGGTACCGGCCGGATCGCGGCGTCCCCGGCCAGGAGGGACCGGGCCAGATGATCGACGCCGTCACGGGCGTGGTGCTCGGGGGCCTGCGGGGCTGAGGGCCCGCTGTCCTCAGCCCTCGCCGTCGAGCGCGGCGAGCACGTCGGCCACGATCGAGGCCGCGCGGTCCTCCGCGTCCGCGGGCACCCCGCCGTCCGCGTCGGCCTGGGCCACGGCCACGGTGCGGGCGCCGTCCTGCACGTCCGTGAGGTGGGCGTAGACGGACCCCCCGGGGGCCGGGAGCGCCGTGTACGCGGTGCCGCCCTCGTGCTCGGTCCGCGTCACGCTCTCCACGCCGAGCCCGGCCAGGTCCACCCCGGTGCAGGCCTGCGCCGCCGCTCGGGCGTCCTCCAGGGCGGCGCGGGCGGCCTCCTCCGTGGGGTACACGGTGACGCGCACGCCGAGCGGAGTGACCTCGGCGTCGGGGGACGCCGTGAAGGAGGGCGCCGGCGTCGTGGTGGGCCCGCCGCCCGTGGTGGCGGCCGTCTCCGGCTGGGCCGTGAGCCCCAGGTCCGCGGCCCCGGCCTCGGCGTCCCGCTCCAGGGCGGAGCGGGTGGCGTCCAGGCAGGCCTGCTGTTCCGCGCTGCGGGTGGGAGCCGGGCTCGCGCCGGCGTCGACCGCCTGCTCCAGGCCGGCGGCCCGCTGGCGCAGCTCCGTCTGCCGCTCCAGCGGCGAGGCGGCGCTCAGCCCCACCTCGGACCCCGGCCCCGCGGCCCGCTGCACGGCGGCCTGCACCGCCAGGGTCCGCTGCCCGTCCAGCGCGGGGGGCATCTCGAGGGACAGACTGCTGGAGGCGGAGGCGCTGGCCGTGCTCGCCGTGGAGGTGCTGGCCGCGGGCGACGTGGGGGCCGTGGAGCTGCTGGCCGCGGGCGACGTGGACGCGGACGAGGCCGCCGTCGTCGTGGACGACGCCGACGAGGGGGCGGGGGAGGAGGGCTCTGCGCCGCCGCCCGCGCACCCGGCGAGGGCGAGCGCGCCCACGGCGAGGGCGCCGAGCAGGGGGAGTCGGGAGGTCGTCATGGCCCGACTCTACGTGCGCTGTGACGGATGCCACAAGGAAGCGGCGGGGGCATGCGTCGGGGCCGCCCGATGCGTGGTGCGCACCGGACGGCCCCTGATCCGTCAGTCGAGGAGGTCAGCCGAGCGGGGTGTCCTTGTCGCCCAGGTTCCAGTCCTCCACCGGGCCGAGGTTCTCCCCGTCCGGCCCGTAGCGGTAGAACCCCTGGCCGTCGGCCACACCGCTGTGGCCCTCCGCGATGCTCTTCTCGAGCAGCTCAGCGAAGCCGATCTGCCAGTCGACGCCCGTGTTGCGGGAGACGTTGGCGGCCACGTGGAAGCCCACGATGTCGTAGGTCTGGAACGGGCCGCGCTCGTTGCCGGTGGCCACGCGCCAGGTGCGGTCGATGTCCGCCGGGTTGCCCACTCCGTGCATGTACAGCTTGGAGCCGGCCTGCAGCCACGGGATGAGCAGGGAGTTGAGGAAGTAGCCCGGGATCTCCTTGCGCACGTGCACGGGGACCATGCCGGTCTCCTCGGCGAACTGCAGGGCTCCCGCGACGGCCTCCGGCGAGGTCGCGGCGGTGCCCATGACCTCGGCGGTGTTCTGCGCCCAGATGCGGTTGGCGTAGTGCAGGGCCAGGAAGCGCTCCGGATGGCCGCTGGCGTCGGCGAAGTCCGAGGGCAGCAGGGAGGAGGTGTTCGTGGCGAACAGGGTCGTGGCGGGGGCGAGCTCGCCCACCTGGGCCCACACCTTGCGCTTGAGCTCCAGGTTCTCCGGGACGGCCTCGATCACGATGTCCGCATCCGCCAGGGCCTCGCCGAGGTCCGAGGTCGGCGTGATGCGGGCGATGGCCTCGTCGAAGCGCTGCGCGTCGTAGCCCTCCCCGAGGTCCGCTTCGTAGCCCTGGCGGATCCACGCCCATCGGCGCTCGATCCCCTCGAGGGCGGCGGGGACCGCGTCGTAGGCCATCACCTTCTTGCCGTGGTACGCCGCCTGCATGATGATCTGCGAACCCAGCACGCCGGTGCCCAGCACGGCGACCTGCTCGAAACGGGTGAACTCGGACATGTATGTCGACCTTCTTCTCTCGCGGTCCGAATGGGACGTACAGGTGAACGTTCCGGGCACGCTCCTTGTTCCCGGGGACGACGACGGGCCGCCCGGCGCGCAGCGGGCGCACGGGACGGCCCGTCGAAGCAGGGGGGCTCAGCCCTGGGAGGTCTCGGACGGGGCCATCGGCCAGGTCTTGGCCACGAGCGTCAGCACGTCGTACTGGGCGCAGAGCTCGTCCTTCTGGTTGTGGATCCGGCAGTCCCAGGCCACCTCGCCGTACTCGTCGCTCACGCGCGGGGTGATGCGCTTGGCCGTCAGGGTCACGCGGATGGCGTCGTCGTAGGTCACCGGCGTGATGAAGCGCAGGTTCTCCAGGCCGTAGTTGGCCAGCACCGGGCCCGGATCCGGGGCCACGAACAGCCCCGCGGCCCACGAGACCAGCAGGTAGCCGTGGGCCACCCGGCGCGGGAAGAACGGGTTGGCCATGGCGGCCTCCTCGTCCGTGTGGGCGTAGAACCTGTCCCCGGTCTCCTCCGCGAAGGCGGTGATGTCCTCCAGGGTGACGGTGCGCAGGCCGGAGGCGAACTGGTCGCCCACCGTCAGCTCGGCCAGGGACTTGTAGAACGGGTGCACGGCCGTGCCGGCCTCCACGTCCTCGCGGGTCACCGTGTGGGCCGCGGCGCCCTGATGCCACACGCCGGTGATGGCCGTGAGCATGTCCGGGGAGCCCTGGATCGCCGTGCGCTGCATGTAGTGCTTCACGGCGCGGACCCCGCCGAGCTCCTCGCCGCCGCCGGCGCGGCCGGGGCCGCCGTGGATCAGCACCGGCACGGGGGCGCCGTGACCGGTGGTGGTCGTGGCGGTCTGGCGGTTCAGGACGTGCACGCGGCCGTGGTGGGCGCCGATCCCGGCGGCGAACGCGCGGGCGGTCTCACCGTCGTTCGTGGCGACCGTGGCCACGAGCGACCCCGAGCCCAGGGCGGCCAGGGCCACGGCGTCGGCCACGTCCGTGTAGCCGATCACCGAGGTGACCGGACCGAACGCCTCGACGCTGTGCACCTCGGGGGTGCGCGCGTCCTCGAAGGTGAGCACCGTGGGGGCGAAGAACGCGCCGGACTCGGCGTCGGCGTCACCGGTCGAGCCCTCGGGGCCGCCGAGGCGGACCTGACCGCCGGCGTCGACCAGGCGCTGCACCGCGCCGCGGACCTCGCCCTGCTGCTCCTTCGAGGCCAGGGCGCCCATGGTGGTGCCCTCGACGCGCGGGTCGCCCAGGACGACCTTCGCGGCCAGGCGCTCGGTGAGGGCGGCGGTCACGGCCTCGACCCGGTCCTGCGGGACGATCACCCGGCGGATGGCCGTGCACTTCTGTCCGGCCTTGACCGTCATCTCCTGGAAGACGACCTTCACGAACGCCTCGAACTCGGGGGACTCCGGGTCCGCGTCCGGGCCGAGGATGGCGGCGTTGAGGGAGTCGGTCTCCGCGGTGAAGCGGACGCCGCCCTCCTGCACGTTCGGGTGCTTCTTCAGCGTGGCCGCGGTGGCGGCGGAGCCGGTGAACGCGACGTGGTCGCGGTAGTCCAGGTGGTCCAGCAGGTCGCGGGCGGAGCCGGAGATCAGCTGGATCGAGCCCTCGGGCAGCACGCCGGACTCGAGCATCAGCTCGACGCACTTCTGCGTGACGTAGCCGGTGGGGGTGGCCGGCTTGACCACGGTGGGCACGCCGGCGACGAAGGCCGGGGCGAACTTCTCGAGCATGCCCCACACGGGGAAGTTGAACGCGTTGATCTGCACGGCCACGCCCGGGATGCGCTGGTAGATGTGCTCGCCGATGAAGGAGCCGTCGCGGGAGAGGGGCTCCACGTCGCCGTCGATGATCACGGTGGAGTTCGGTAGCTCGCGGCGGCCCTTGCCGGAGAACGTGAAGAGGGTGCCGATGCCGCCGTCGACGTCGAAGGCGTGGTCGCGCTGCGTGGCGCCGGTGGCGAAGGAGACGTCGTAGAGCTCCTGGACGCGGGAGTTCAGAAAGAGCGCGAGCTCCTTGAGCTTGAGGGCGCGCTCGTGGATGGTCAGCTCGCCCAGGGCCTGCTGGCCGACGGTGCGGGCGTGCTCGATGGCGGCGGCCGTGTCGAGGCCGTCGGTGGAGACGCCGGTCAGGCGCGCGCCGGTGTTCGCGTCCGTCACGTCGGTGACCTTGGACGGGTGCGACGGCGTCCACCAGCTGCCGGCGACGTAGCTGGGGAGGATCTCCGGGAGGGAGGGGGCGGTGACGGTCACGAGGTCTCCTGGTGTCGGGGGCACGGACGGGTCCCGACCGATCGGTCGGTTATTGCTCCTCACCCTAGCCGAGACGTGGATCACGCGGGAGGGGGAGCCGGGCCGGTGACGCCGTCGTCGTGGGGAGGGGTGGGGTGGGGTCTGGCGGCGACCCGTGGCGCCAAAGCCCGCAGACACGCCGCTATGGCCAGGACGTGGCGGCGTGTCTGCGGGCCTCGGCGGGGCGTCGTCCACAGATCCCGGCGGACGACGACGGCGGCCCGCCCGGATCGGGCACGCTCGGCCCATGCCCCGCTCGCCCGCGCCCCTGCCTCCGATGCGCTGCGGACTGGACGGCCTCCTCCGCGCTCCGACCGTGTTCTCGACCCCGGCCGCGCGCGAGGCGGGCGTGAGTGCGGCCCGGCTGCGGCGCGGGGACGTGGTCTCCCTCGGCTGGGGGCTCTGGGGCCTGCGCGGCGTCGCACCGGACCCCATGGATCATGTGCGGGCACTGCAGGATCTGCACCCCGAGGGCGTGTTCAGCCACGTCACGGCCGCCCGGGTGCTCGGCCTGTGGTTGACCGGGCCGCTCGCCGCCGACCGGTCCGTGCACATCGCGACCCCGCGCGGCCACGGCACCGCGTCGAGCCGGGCCGGGATCCGCTCACACCGCCTCCGCGCCGACGCACCGGTGCGGATCGTGGACGGGGTGCGTGTGACCGCACCGGGGTGGACCTTCGTGGACCTCGCCGCGCACGCCGGGCCGCTCGAGCATCTCGTCGCGCTGGGGGACAGCATGGTTCGGACCGCCCCGACGGAGGCCCGCCGCCGTCGGCTGCCTCCCGGGGTGACGGACGTGGCCGAGCTGCGCGCCGCCGTCGAGGAACGCGGTCGGGTGCGCGGGATCCGTGCGGCCCGGGAGGCGCTGGAGCTCGTGCGTCCCGGGGCCGACTCGCCGCAGGAGAGCCGGCTGCGGGCGCGGCTGGTCCTGGCAGGCGTCCCCGAGCCCGCAGTGAACCCGTGCATCCGCCTCGCCACGGGACAGCGGCTCCGCGTCGATCTGGTGTGGGCGGACGCCAAGGTGGCCGTCGAGTACGACGGCGATCAGCACCGCACGGATCGCCGGCAGTGGCGTGAGGACCGCGAGCGGGACGCGGCCCTGCGCGCGGAGGGGTGGGAGGTGATCCGGGTGACCGCCGACGTGTTCCGGCCAGGGCACTGGGAGCTGTTCGTGCGGCAGCTGCGGGGCCTGGTGGCTGCGCGGACCCCGCCGGGCCGAGTGCCGCCGTCGTGGATCTGACCCGCCCAGGCCTGCAGACACGCCGCTACCGCCAGGGCGTAGCGGCGTGTCTGCGGGCCTCGACGAGAGGGGCGGGAGCCTCGGGCCGGCGTCGGCCCCTGCCCCTCGTCTCCGGACCGGCGTAGAATCGAGCACCGGTCCTCTCGGACCCGACCCACCCCCTCATCCGGAGAGTTCTGCCGCATGCTGCGCACCATGTTCCACGCCAAGATCCACCGGGCCACCGTGACCCAGGCGGACCTGCACTACGTGGGCTCCGTGACCGTGGACCAGGACCTGCTGGACGCCGCGGACATCCTCCCCGGCGAGCTCGTGTCCATCGTGGACGTCACCAACGGCGCGCGACTGGAGACCTACACCATCGCGGGCGAGCGGGGCTCCGGCGTGCTCGGCATCAACGGCGCCGCCGCCCACCTGGTGCATCCGGGGGACATCGTCATCCTCATCGCCTACGGGCAGATGGACGACGACGAGGCCCGCCACTTCCAGCCCAAGGTCGTCCACGTGGACGCGGACAACAGGATCGTGGAGCTCGGCATCGACCCCGCCGACGGCCTCCTCGACGGCCTCTCCCGCCCGCCGCTGTCCCGCGAGTGGAACGAGGCGCAGGCCGAGCTCTGAGCCGGCCTGGGGCGCCGGGCCGTCATGGACGAGCCCTTCGAGCGGGATCAGCGGTCGGCACGGCCTTCGCCCCGAGCGCTCGACGCGCGGAGCGCATCGCGGCCGCGTGGCTGAGGCCCATCGCGGTGCGGGCGCCCGGCACGCGGGTCACGGCGCGCATCCACGGCGAGGTCAGCACCACCTCCTGCTCCCACGTCACGACGCAGTGCGGCGCGTGTCCGGCCGGGGCGCCGTCGTCGTGCACGGTGACCCGCACGGTGCCCGTCAGATCCCCGCTCAGGTGCGCGACCAGAAGGCCGCGGGCGCGGTCGTCGATGAGACGCTCCATCGTCAGACGCACCGGCACGAACCCGCGCAGCCGGACGGCGGCGCGGTCGGGGCCCAGGCGATGGGCGCGCGGGACGGCAGGCCACCAGCGTGGGTAGCCGGCCGGGTCGGCGAGCAGGGCCAGCACGGACCGGGCGTCCGCGGGGGCGGCCCAGCGGTGGGTGAAGCGGAAGGGGCGGTCAGCCGACATCAGGCCCGGCCGAAGGTCTCGGGGTCCACGGGGCGCCGGGTGCGCGGGAGCTTCGCGACGACCAGCAGGTACGACTCCGTGACGAGGTCCCGGACGAGCTGCTCGTCGAGGTCCGGGTGCGCGGCCAGGCTGAGCCAGTGCCGCTTGTCCATGTGATAGCCGGGCGTGATCGCCGCGGGCAGGGCCGCGCGCAGCTGGGCGCCGTCCTCCGGGCGGGCCTTGACGTTCACGAGGCGGCGCCCGTCGTGGTCGATGAACACCGCGAACAGCTTCCCCTGCACCTTCATGACCTCGGTGTCCGGGCCGAAGGGGCGCGACGCGGCGCTGCCCGGCAGCTCGAGGGCGCGGTCGCGGGCGACGCGCAGCAGCGTGGGCTCGTCCATGCCCGTCACGTTAGCCGCGCCGGCCCCGGGGGCTCAGCGGTAGTCGAAGAAGCCCTTGCCGGACTTCCGGCCGAGCTCGCCGCGGGCCACCATGTCCCGCATGAGCTGCGGCGGGGCGAAGCGCTCACCCAGCTGGGACTCGAGGTACTCCGCGATGCCCAGGCGCACGTCCAGGCCCACGATGTCGGTCAGGGCCAGCGGGCCGACCGGGAACTTGTAGCCGAGCACCATGGCGGCGTCGATGTCCTCGGGGGAGGCCACGCCCTCCTCGACCATGCGGATGGCCTCGAGCGCGATCGCCACGCCCAGGCGCGACGAGGCGAAGCCCGGGGCGTTCTTGACGACGACGGGGGTCTTGCCGAGCCCGCGGACCCACTCGGTGGACAGGGCCTGGAGCTCCGCACCGGTCTGCTCGCCGATCACGACCTCCACGAGCTTCGAGGCGGGCACCGGGTTGAAGTAGTGCAGGCCGCAGAAGCGTTCGGGGCGCTGCAGGTGCGTGGCGATCTCGTCGATGGAGAGGGAGGAGGTGTTGCTGGCCAGCCAGGCGTCCTCGCGCAGGTGGGCCTCGACGTCGGTGAGCGCCTCGATCTTCACCTGCATGTCCTCGAACACGGCCTCGACCACGAGGTCGCAGCGGGCGAAGTCGGCGCGGTCCACGGTGACGGTCAGGCGCTGCGCCCACTCGTCCAGGTCGCCGTCGATCTTGCCGCGGTCCAGGGAGGCGGCCAGGTCGGCCTCGATGCGCTCCCTGGCGGCCTCGGCCGACCGCGGGTCGCGCTCGACGACGACCACCTCGGACGAGCCGGAGACGAGGAACGCGTGGGCGATGCCGCCACCCATCCGGCCGCCGCCGAGGACGCCGACGACGGCGGGCACGGAGGACGGCGCGGCATCAGGGGTGTGCTGCTGATCGGTCATGTCAGTCCTCACTTCTTCTTGCGGTCGAGGAACGCCTGCATGCGCTCGAACTTGGCCTCGGACTCGAACAGGATGGCCTGCGCGATCTCGTCCACGTGGGGGTGGGCCTCGCGGGGGAGGTGGAAGACGCGCTTGGACAGCCGCACCGCCAGCGGGTCCTGCTGCGCGATGCGGTCGGCGAGGGCGTCGGCGGCGTCGAGGAGGGCCTCCGGCTCGTGCAGCTCGGTGACGAGCTTGAGCTCGAGGGCCTCCTGCGCGTCCAGGATCCGTCCGGCGAGCAGCAGCTCGAGGGCCACCGGCTCGCCCACCAGCTCCTTGAGCCGCCACTGGGCGCCCGCAGCGGCGGTGATCCCCAGACTCGTCTCGGGCTGGCCCATCTTCAGCGCCGGGGTGGCGATGCGGAAGTCGGCCGCGTAGGCCAGTTCCGCGCCGCCGCCGAGGGCGAAGCCGTCGATCGCTGCGATCACGGGCATGGGCAGCCGGTGGATGCGGTCGAAGACCTGCGAGTTCACGCCGCGCAGGGCGTCGTCGCGGCGGCGCTCGCGCAGCTGTCCGATGTCCGCGCCGGAGGCGAAGATGCCGGAGAACGTCCCCGGCTCGCGCTTCGACTCCACCTGCGTGCCCGAGATGATCAGGATCTTCGGCTCGCGTTCGAGGTGGGCGCAGAGTTCGTGGAACTCGTCGACCATGGTCTGGTCGATCGCGTTGCGCACGCCCGGGCGGTCCATGCGCGCGTGGACGCGGTCCTCACGCTCCTCGACGCGCAGTGCCGTGAAGTGGCTGAAGCCGGTCATCTGCTCAGACCCTCTCGACGAGCATCGCGGAGCCCTGACCCACGCCCACGCACATCGTGGCCAGGCCCCTGTCCGCGCCCTCACGCTCCATCCGACCGAGCAGCGTGACCACGAGACGCGACCCCGAGGAGCCCAGCGGATGGCCCAGGGCGATCGCGCCGCCGTCGGCGTTGACGGTCTCCGGGTCCAGGCCGAGGCGCCGCATCGAGGCCAGGGACTGGGTGGCGAAGGCCTCGTTGAGCTCGACGGCGCCCAGATCCGCCACGGACCAGCCGGAGCGCTCGAGGGCCTTCTCGGTGGCCGGGACGGGGCCCAGACCCATGATCTCGGGGGCCAGGCCCGCCGAGGTGGACTCCACGACGCGGGCTCGCGGGGTCAGGCCGTACTTCTGCGCGGCCCGCTCGGAGACGACGAGGATCGCCGAGGCGCCGTCGTTGAGGGAGGAGGAGTTGCCGGCGGTGACCACGCCGTCCTTCTTGATGATCGGGCGCAGGCCGGCGAGCACCTCGGGGGTGGAGCCGGGGCGGGGGCCCTCGTCCGTGTCCACGATCGTCTCGGCGCCCTTGCGGCCCGTGACGACGACGGGCACGATCTCGTCCGTGAAGCGGCCGGCCTCGATGGCGGCCAGCGCACGCTCGTGCGAGCGGGCGGCGAAGGCGTCGGCGTCCTCGCGGGTGATGCCGTCCACCTCGCCGACCTCCTCGGCGGTCTCCGGCATGGAGAAGGTGAACTTCTCCCCGAACTCGCCGTCCGCGAAGCGCGGGTTCACGAAGCGCCAGCCGATCGCGGTGTCGAAGGCCGCGCCGGGCTTGGCGAACGCCGTCGTCGGCTTCTCCATCACCCAGGGGGCGCGGGACATCGACTCCACGCCTCCGGCCACGACGACGTCGGCCATCCCGGAGCGCACCATCGCGGTGGCGATGCCGATCGCGGACATGCCGGACGCGCAGAGGCGGTTCACGGTGATGCCTGGGACGGTGTCCGGGAAGCCGGCCAGCAGCCAGGCCATGCGGGCGACGTTGCGGTTCTCCTCGCCGGCGCCGTTGGCGTTGCCGAGGATGACCTCGTCCACGACCGACGGGTCGATGCCGGCGTCCTCGATCACGGCCTTGATGGTCAGGGCGGCGAGGTCGTCGGGGCGGACGGAGGAGAGGGCGCCGCCGTACTTGCCGACGGGCGTGCGGCGACCGCCGACGAGCAGGGCCTGGGACTGTGCGGACATGGAGACTCCTTGAGTGACCGACGACGAGGCGGGCGCGGCGAATTACCGACCGTGCGTTCAGGTTCAGTATCCCGGGCCGGTGTGACGGGGGTCAACTGCGGGGGCGGGGTGTGACGGGGCGGAGACGGGGCCGGGCGGCCGCGCCGAGGCCACGTCGATCAGCGTCTGACCCGGCGCACCCCGCACGGAGGCCCGCAGACGCGCCGTTTCGTCCCCGACGTGGCGGCGTGTCTGCGGGCCTCGGCGCCGGCCCGGTCCGGTCGCCCACGACGACGGCGCGCCCTTCCGGAGGAGGACGCGCCGTCGTCGTGGGGTGGGGGCGGGCGAAGCCCGTCAGGCGGGCCAGATCAGGCCGGGACCACCGGGTGGGAGCGGGTGGCGACGACCTGCTCGTCGTGCAGCTCGCGGTCCTGGATGCCCTTGGGGACGAACAGGACGGCGATGAGCGAGACCGCGGAGATCGCGATGATGTACCAGGCCACGTTCTCCCAGCCGGTCTTCACGAGCTGGTCGGCGATCAGAGGGGCGAAGGCGCCGCCGATGATGGTGCCGAGCGCGTAGCCGATGGAGACGCCGGAGAAGCGGACGCGGGCCGGGAACATCTCGGCGTACATCGCCGACTGCGGGCCGTAGGACGGGCCCAGGCCGAGGGTCAGGACGAACAGGCCCAGCGAGAACAGCGGCAGAGACGCGGTGTTCAGCAGCCCGAACAGCGGGAAGGCCCAGACGATCAGGAAGCCGTAGCCGAGGACGAAGGTCAGCTTGCGGCCGATCTTGTCCGAGATCCAGCCGCCGAGCAGGGTGAAGATGAACCAGCCGACGCCGCCGACGAGGCTCGCGATGAGCACCTCGGAGGAGGTCATGCCCAGGCCCTTCGGGCCGCCGTACTTCGAGAACCACGCGATGAGCAGGTAGCCGACGCCGTTGTTCGCGGCGAAGATCACGGCGGCGAGGATGACCTCCTTGGTGTGGTGCCGGAAGAGCTCGCCCAGCGGGGCGGACTCGTCCACCTTGAGCTGCTGCATCTCCTTGAAGACCGGGGACTCCTCCACGGCCTTGCGGATCAGGTAGCCGACGACGATCAGCACCACGGAGATCAGGAACGGGATGCGCCAGCCCCAGGCGAGGAACTGCTCCTCGGACATGGTGGAGCGCACGATGAACAGCACGCCGGTGGCCAGGATCATGCCCAGCGGCACGCCGATCTGCGGGGCGGAGCCGAACAGGCCGCGCTTGCCGTGGGGGGCGTGCTCCACGGACAGCAGCGCCGCGCCGCCCCACTCGCCGCCGGCGGACAGGCCCTGCAGCAGGCGCAGCACGACGAGCAGGATCGGCGCCCACACCCCGATCTGGGCGTAGGTGGGCAGCAGGCCGATGAGGGTGGTGGCCAGGCCCATGCCGATCAGCGTGAGGGACAGGACGAACTTGCGGCCGAAGCGGTCGCCGAGGTGGCCGGCGATGATCGCACCGAGCGGGCGGATGAGGAAGGAGATGCCGAGGGTGGCCCACGCGGCGATCTGGGAGCCGTTCTCGCCCATCGGCTGGAAGAAGAGGGCGGCGAAGACGAGGGCGGTGGCCTGGGCGAAGATGAAGAAGTCGTACCACTCGATGGTGGTGCCGACGACGGTGCCGGCGATGACCTTGCGCTCCTCGCGGCGATCGCGCGCGGGGGCGGGCGCCGCGGGGGATGCGACGGTGTGGCTCATGGATGCTCCTGGGATGCGGGGCGGCGGCCGACCGTGAGACGGCGGCGGGACGGTGTGGTTCCCGACCGATCGGTCGGGAAGTGACACCCGTCACCGTATACGATCCTCTGTGACTCACGCCACGATCCCAGCTGATGACGGGAATGTGACGCGGCCAAGCCGGGACGACGACGGCGCCGCGCCCTTCACGTAAAGGGTGCGGCGCCGTCGTCGGTGGCGGGGTGCGGCGGCTCAGCCGCGGCCGGTGAACTCCGGCTTCCGCTTCTCCTGGAAGGCCTGGAAGCCCTCGGCGTAGTCGGCGGTGCCGCAGAGCTCGCCCTGGGCGATGTTCTCCGCGTCGAGGGACTCCCACAGGCCCACGCGGTGGTCGCGGACCTGGGCCACGAGCTCCTTCGACGCGCGGAACGCGAGGGTCGCGCCGGAGGCCACCTGGGCGACCTTGGCGCGGGTGAACTCGAGCAGCTCGTCCGCGGGCAGGGCCCGGGAGAACAGCCCGGCCTGGACGGCCTCGGCGCCCGAGAGGAGCTCGGCCGTGTAGATCAGGTCCAGGGTGCGGTGCGCGCCCAGGCGCTCGGTGAACAGCCAGTGGCCGCCCGAGTCCAGGGTGGCCCCGAGGTTCGCGAACGGCGAGCCGATCTTCGCGTCCTCGGCCACGTACACCACGTCCGTGGCGATCGCGAGGCCGAGGCCCACGCCCAGGCAGGCGCCCTGCACCGCGGCGAAGGTGGGGACCGGGATCTCGGACATGGCCCGCAGCACCGGGGTGACCCTGTCCCGCAGGTAGGCGGTGGCGTCGTCCTCGGCCGGGACCACGGCGGAGATGTCGCGGCCCGCGCAGAAGCCGCGGCCCTCGCCGCGCAGCAGCACGGCCCGGACCTCGCCGGACTCGACGCCGGCGGCGGCCCGCTCGTAGGCGGCCTGGAGTTCGGCCAGCGCGGCCTCGTCCAGGGCGTTCATCCTCTGGGGGGCGTCCAGCACGATCTCGGCGACGCCGTTCTCGACGGTGATCTCGATCATCGGGGGCTCCTTCGGTCTCGTGGGCGGGCGCTCAGGCGTCGAAGTCCAGCGTGATCGAGTCGGAGGTCGGGCGGGTCTGGCACGTGAGCACGTAGCCCTTCTCCACCTCGTCCTTCTCGAGCGCGTAGTTCTCGTCCATCTCGTACGCGCCGTCGACGACCTTGGCGCGGCAGGTGCCGCACACGCCGCCGGCGCACGCGAAGGGCACGTCCGAGCGGACGCGCAGCGCCGCGTTGAGGACGGTCTCGTGGGCGGACTTGGGGGACTCGACCTTGGCGGTGAGGCCGTCGAGGTTGAACTCGATGGTCACGTTGTCGCCCTTCGGGTCCACCTCGACGACACGTCCGGAGTGGCCCTGCGGGTTCTCCGGACGGCCGGTGGTGAACAGCTCGAAGCGCACGTCGTCCTCGGACACGCCGCGGGCGGCGAGCGTCTCACGCGTGAGCTGCACGAGCTCGAACGGGCCGCAGAGGAACCACTCGTCGGTGCCCTCCACGTCGATCACGCGGTCCAGGAGGGTGGTGAGCTTGTCCTCGTCGATGCGGCCGGAGAGCAGCGGGGACACGCGCTGCTCGCGGGAGAGCACGTGGTGCACCGTGAACCGGGCCGGGTACTTGTCCTTGAGGTCGCCGATCTCCTCGGCGAACATCACGTCCATGGCGGAGCGGTTCGCGTAGACCAGGTCGAAGCGCGAGGTCTCGGAGGCCGCGAGCACGGCCTTGGCGATCGCCATGATCGGGGTGATGCCCGAGCCGGCCGCGAACGCCACCAGGTGCGTGTCCTTCTTCTCCGCGACCTTCTCCGCCGCCACCTTCTGGGCGTCGTTGAGAGAGGTGACGTGCGTGCGGGACGTGAACGCGCCCTGCGGGTTCATCACGTCGATCTTCTCGCCGACCTCGAGGCTCTCGTTGGCCCACGTGGAGAACTTGCCGCCGATGTCCTTCTTCACGGCCACGCGGATCTCGCCGCGCTTCGGGACGGCGCAGATCGAGTAGGAGCGGCGCACCTCGGCGCCGTCGAGCTCCTTGCGCAGGGCCACGTACTGGCCCGGCACGTAGTCGTAGTCGTCGGCGAGCTCCTCGGGCACCGCGAAGGTGATCTCCACGGAGTCGTCGGTCAGGCGGCGCAGCTCGGACACCTCGAGGGTGTTGAACGTGGCGCGGCGCTTGCCGGTGGTGGGGACGTCGGTGGTCTCGGTCATCAGTGCACCTTGAAGTAGTCGAAGGGCTCGAGGCACTCCCGGCAGGTGTAGAGGGCCTTGCAGGAGGTGGAGCCGAAGCGGGTGATCTCGCGGGTGTTCAGGGAGTGGCAGCGCGGGCACTTCACGGCCATGCCGATCATGACCGGGCCGTCCGTGGTGCGCGCGACGGGCGGGGCGATGCCGTACTCGTTGAGCTTGGCCTTGCCCTCGTCCGTCATCCAGTCCGTGGTCCACGCCGGCTGCAGCGCCAGGCGCACCTCGGCGTCGGGGAACCCGGCGCGCTCGAGCGCGCGGGTGACGTCCGTGGTGATGGTGTCCATGGCGGGGCAGCCGGAATAGGTGGGCGTGATGACGACGACGGCCCTCTCGCCCTCGGCCCGTGCCTCCCGGAGGATCCCCAGGTCCGCGATGGACAGCACGGGAATCTCCGGGTCGTGCACGGTGGAGGCCGCATCCCAGACCCGCGCATCGGCGGGATCGGCGGGGCGCAGCTCGCTGGCGGTGGTCACCAGGTCGCTCCCGGGTGACGGCGCGCCAGGGACTGCATCTCCGCGAGGATGTACCCGCGGTACTCGCTCATGGCGCCGGAGCGGTCGCCGCCGCGGGCGGTGCCCGTCGTCGGCACGGTCAGGCCGGCCTCCTCGATGGCCGCGCGGATGCGGGTCATCGTGGGCTCCTCGAGCGAGGACGGCAGCACGGCGACGCCCTGCTCGGCGAGGGCGCGGACGACGTCGTCGTCGTGGAAAAGCTCGGCCACGTAGGGCCACAGCTCGTCCAGGCCGCGCTGCATGCGGCGCTTCGACTCCTCGGTGCCCAGGCCCAGGCGCTGCAGCCACAGGGCGGCGTGGTCCTGGTGGTACAGGACCTCCTTGAGGGCCTTGTCCGCGATGGCGGCGAGCGTGGGGTCGGCCGACTCGCGCAGGCGGGTGTACAGCTCGTACGAGTAGAACGAGTAGTACAGCTGGCGGGCGATGGTCTTGGCGAAGTCGCCGTTCTCGGCCTCCACGAGGCGGACGGAGCGGAACTCCTCCTCGTCGCGGAAGTACGCGAGCTCGTCCTCGGTCTTGCCCCACGCGGTGCCGGCGTAGGAGAGGAGGAAGCGGGCGTGGCCCACGAGGTCCAGGGCGATGTTGCCCAGGGCGATGTCCTCCTCGAGTTCCGGGGCGCGCGAGATCCACCAGGACAGGCGCTGGCCGAGCATCAGGGCGTCGTCACCGAGGGCGAGGGCGTAGCGGGCGACGTCGTCGCTCGCCTTCTGCTCGCCCGCCGCGATCTCCTCGGCGGTGATGGCCACGCCCGCGGAGTGCCTCGTGGCGGAGTCGTTGGTCGCGAAGCTCACAGGTGCGGCACCCCCTCGGACTGCTGGTAGTAGGTGGCGTGACGGTAGGACTTGCCCTGCGCGGACTCGAAGAAGCCGCCCTTGGAGTCCGGGTCTGAGGCCGCGATGGCCTCGGCCGGGACGACCCACACGGAGGTGCCCTCGTTGCGGCGGGTGTACAGGTCACGCGCGTTGCGCAGCGCCAGGGTGGCGTCCGGGGCGTGCAGCGAGCCGGCGTGCACGTGGGAGAGGCCGCGGTTGGCGCGGACGAAGACCTCCCACAGGGGCCAGGCGTGGGAGGCGGCGGTGGTCTCGCTCATGGGTCAGGCTCCGATCAGGTGGGTCTCGGCCGGCGCGTTCTGCTCGGCCTGGCGGCGGGCGTAGGCGGCGGCGGCCTCGCGGACCCAGGCGCCCTCCTCGTGGGCCTGGATGCGGCGGGCCATGCGCTGGGTGTTCATGGGGCCGTTGCCCTTGATCACGGACATGAACTCGTCCCAGTCCAGCTCGCCGAAGTCGTAGTGGCCGCGCTCCTCGTTCCACTTCAGGTCCGGGTCCGGCAGGGTGAGGCCGAGGGCCTCGGCCTGCGGGACGATCATGTCCACGAAGCGCTGGCGAAGGTCGTCGTTGGAGAAGCGCTTGACCTTCCACGCCATGGACTGGCGGGAGTTGGGGGAGTCCTCGTCCGGCGGGCCGAACATCTGCAGGGCCGGGCCGTAGAAGCGGTCCACGGCGTCCTGGGCCATCTGCTTCTGCTCCGGGGTGCCGTGCGAGAGCTCGTAGAGGATCTCCCAGCCCTGGCGCTGGTGGAACGACTCCTCCTTGCAGATGCGCACCATCGCGCGGCCGTACGGGCCGTAGGAGGCGCGGCACAGCGGCACCTGGTTGCAGATCGCGGCGCCGTCGACGAGCCAGCCGATCGCGCCCATGTCCGCCCAGGTGCGGGCCGGGTAGTTGAAGATCGAGGAGTACTTCGCGCGGCCGGAGAGCAGCTGCGCGTTCAGCTCGTCCCGCGGGGTGCCGAGGGTCTCGGCGGCGGAGTACAGGTACAGGCCGTGGCCGGCCTCGTCCTGGACCTTGGCCATGAGGATCGCCTTGCGCTTCAGGGAGGGGGCTCGGGTGATCCAGTTGGCCTCCGGCTGCATGCCGATGATCTCGGAGTGCGCGTGCTGGGAGACCTGGCGGGTCAGGGACCTGCGGTACGCCTCGGGCATCCAGTCGCGGGGCTCGATGCGTGAGTCCTCCGCGATCAGGCGATCGAAGTTCTCCTGGCCGGCCGCATCCTCGGGGGACGGGACGGAGGCCAGGTGCTGGGGGGAGCTGGTCTGCGTCATGGGGATCACCTCACGCTGAGTGCGGGCTGGTTCCGTGGTCAGGGCGCACCGGGGCGCATCGAATTACTGACCGCTCGTTCAGAATAGGCCAGGGTGTGACCTCGGTCAACACGCCGAAGCCGGCGCGACCCGGGTGCGACGCGGCCGCCGGGACGGTGCGAGAGGGTTGGCTCCTGCACAGGCGTCCCGACGGCGTCCCCCATCCCCGGATCGCCCCTCGCCGCAGTCGCGGGGCCCGGGCCCTCCCTACGGTGGCCGCATGTCACCCCTCATCGGACCTCAGCAGATCGCCACGGCCCTGCGGGCCGTCGGACTCGACGACGACGCCGCCCGCCTGGTCGCGTGGGCCGACCCCGCCCGGCGCGAGCGGGAGGCCGCCGAGCAGGCCCTCGCCGACCTCGCCGTGGCCCAGACGCAGCTGCGCACGGCGCTGGGCGGGCTGGTCAGCGCCGCCACGGACGTGCGCTCGGCGATGCACACGGCATGGCGCGGGGAGGCCGCCGGCGCCTATGGGGAGGCCGTCCGGCGGGCGGCGGCCCTGGCGGCGGAGCTCGAACGGGAGGCCGGGGAGTGGCTCGCCCTGCGGGCCACCGCCGAGCGGGACGCCGAGGACGCGCGCCGGAACGCGGAGGCCCGGCAGCGGGCGGCCGAGGAGGCGGCGCTGGCCGTCCTGCGCTCGCTGGCGGTGGCGGCATGACCGGCGGGCGGGGTGCGGGCCCGGGGGCGGTGGCCTTCAGCACGCACGGCGGACCGGGCTCGATCTACGCGGAGGCCGAGGAGATGCGCGTCGTGGCCGGGCGGCACGAGCACGCCGCCGAAGAGGCGGCCGGAGCCTCGTGGCAGGTCGACGCGGCCGCCTTCGGGCTGGGCCGATCGGCCACGTGGCTCGCCTCCGCCGCCCTGCTGCAGGACCGGCTGGCGGAGGCGGTCGGTCGCGTGCGGAGCCTGTCGGAGCAGTGCGCCGAGCTGCACCGCGACCTGCTCTCCGCGGCGGCCCGCTACGAGGAGGCCGAGCGCGCGGCGGCCGGCATCATGGCCGCCGAGGACGCCTCCCTGGAGGAGCTGCCGGCGCTGCTCTGGCGGGACGGCCATGACGGCCTCACCACCCGCGAGGCGGAGCGGCTCGTGCAGGACCTCGTCCAGGCGGTGCCCGAGGCCATCGTGGCCGCCATGCTCACGGCCGCCGGCTTCCCCCTGCTCGCGGCCCTGGCGCGGATCGACGTGAAGATGCTGACGAGGGCGCAGAAGCTCGTGCTGAAGCGGCCCGTCTCCTCCGCGGCGAAGAAGGGGACGGATGCCGCGTCGGACCTCACCGAGGCGCTGCGGGTCTCCCCGGACGAGGCGTGGACCGTGGCGGCGGACGCCCTGACCCTCGCCGGCGCGGCGCCCCGGGGCGCGGTGACCCCGCACGGGGCGCCGCAGGACCGGCCGACGGCGCCCGCCCTGCTGGACGGCTCGGCCACGGGGCTGGCCTCTCTCATCCCGCGCGAGGAGGGGGACGGCGACCTCACGGTCACGGAGGTGGTGCGAGAGAACGGGAGCCGCGCCTGGGTGGTGGGCCTGCCGGGCACCCGCGGCGGCCTGATCCCGGATCCCGAGTCGACCGACCCGTGGGACGCCGGCGGACTCCTGGACGCCCTCGGCTCCGAGTCCGAGGTCACGGCCCCGGCGGTGCGGGCGGCGCTCGAGGCGGCCGACGTCCCGCACGGCGCCCCGCTCGTCCTGGCCGGCTACTCCCAGGGCGGGGTGCACGCCGTGAACCTGGCCGGGCGCGAGGACTTCACGTCCGTGTACCCCGTGACCGGCGTCATGACGGTCGCGGCGCCGTCCGGCAACGCGGTGGAGACCGGGCGGACCGCGGTGCTGGAGTTCTCCGCGGACGGGGACCTGGCCGTCGCCGCGGACGGGGCGCCCACCCCCGTCTCGGCGCGCCGGGCCGAGGTGGTCTTCCACCCGGCCGGCCACGGGTGGGACGGGCCCGGGGGCGGCTTCCGGACCGGCTCTCCGCTGGCGGTCAAGGGTGACCTGGACGCCGCCCACGACTTCGACGTCCAGGTGGACCTGATCCGGCAGTTCGAGGCCGCCGAGCCCGCATCCCGGGCGGAGGTCGCCGGGCTCTCCGCCGCGTTGGCCGGGCTGACCGCCGGCACCGTGGCCTCGAGCCGGGCGGTGCGACTGCGCCGCACGCCGCCCGAGCGGGACCACCTGCCCCCGGGATCCCGGTGAGCGCACCGGCGGCGGGGCGCCCGCCGCCGCCTGCTCAGTTCGCGTCGAGCAGCACGCCCGCGAAGAACGCGTTCAGGCGGTCGACCTCGTCCAGGCCGAAGACGCCGGAGACGTACTGGTCCGGGCGGACCACGACGACGGCGCCGTCACGGCTGATGCCGCGGGCCTCGAAGATGTCCTCGCCGTGCGTGGGCCGGCACGTGGCGAAGATGTTGTTCAGGTCGTGCAGGCCGAGGGAGCCGGTGGTCGGCCGGAAGATCGACGGCACGTCCGGGTGGGCGAACTCGGTCTGCTTCTGCTGGTACACGACCTTGATGTCGAAGCGGGCGTCCTCCGGCCCGTCCGACGGGGTGTGGCGGTTGCGGAAGGACCGCGGGTCCTCCACGATCGCCTTCGCCCACGCCGCCACCTTCGAATTCTCGGCGCGCGGGGAGGCGGCGTCGGCGAACACGTAGACGCGCCAGCGGCCGTCCGCGCGGTGCAGGTGGCCCAGGTGCTTGACGTTGGTGTCGCACGAGCGCTCCACCAGCGCCGACTTGAAGCGCTTGCCGATGGGGTAGCCCTGCGCCAGCGCCTGGCCGGTGGCGTCCGTGGTGAGGAGGGAGGGCTGGTACTCCGTCATGAAGCCGGCCGGGAACTCGGCGGTCTTCGTGTAGAACTCGGCCACCTCGTTCGGGTCGCCCAGCTCAGAGGTGGGCTTGGCCATGAGCGTCGACCACTCCTTGTCGAAGTCGATCAGGTTCTTGGCGATCTCCTTGCGCTCCTCCGAGTAGGTCGGCACGAGCTCGACCGGGGCCATCCCGGAGAGCACCTGGCCCAGCTTCCAGCCGAGGTTCCAGCCGTCCTGCATGGACACGTTCATGCCCTGGCCGGCCTTCGCGGAGTGGGTGTGGCAGGCGTCGCCGAGCAGGAACACGTTGGGGTGGGCCACGCGCTCGCGGTTGTCGAAGCCCGAGGTGAGGCGGTGGCCCACCTCGTACACCGAATGCCAGGCGACCTCCTTCACGTCCAGCGTGTAGGGGCGCAGGATCTGCTGGGCCCGGCGGATGATCTCCTCGAGCGGGGTCTGGCGCACCTTGTGGTCGTCGTCCGCCGGGACCTCGCCGAGGTCCACGTACATGCGGAACAGGTGGCCGCCCTCGCGGGGGATCAGGAGGATCGAGCCGCTGGACGAGTGGATCGCGCACTTGGTGCGGATGTCCGGGAAGTCCGTGTCGGCCAGCGCGTCCATGACGCCCCACGCGTGGTTCGCGGCGTCGCCGGTCAGGGTGTGGCCGATCGCCTTGCGGACGCGAGAGCCCGCGCCGTCCGCGCCCACCACGTACTTGGCGCGCACCTGGCGGGTCGGGCCCGAGGCGGGGTCCTCGAGGGCGTGGCCCTCGGCGTCCACGGTGCGGCGCAGGGTCACGAGCACGGGGTGCTCGCCGTCGTTCGTGTCCTCGAGGGTCTCGAATGCCCAGCCGTAGTCCGGCCGCGCGCGGGTGGGGGAGTTCTTCATGTACTCGGCGAACCAGTCCAGGATGCGGGCCTGGTTCACGATCAGGTGCGGGAACTCGGAGACGCCCTCCGGGTCGTCCTCGGCCAGCGAGGTGCGCACGATCGTGTCCGCGTCGTCCTCGGCCGGGTTCCAGAACGCCATGGAGGTCAGGTCGAAGGCCTCGTCGATGATCTCGCTCGCGAAGCCGAAGGCCTGGAAGGTCTCCACGGAGCGGGCCTGGATGCCGTCCGCCTGGCCGATCTCGAGCCGGTGGGGGCGGCGCTCGATGATGCGGGTGTGGACGTCCGGGAACATCGCGAGCTGGGCGGCGGCGATCATGCCGGCCGGGCCGGAGCCGACGATCAGCACGTCCATCTCGTCCGGCAGCTCGGCGGGGCGGTCCAGGCCGATGCCGGCCGCCACCTGGACGCGCGGGTTCGTGGAGACATAGCCGTGGTGGTGGAAGAGCATGGGGGTCCTTTCGCTGCGGGGGATGTCGCTGCGCGGCGCGCGTGCCACCCGACGGCGTGTTCTCTCAGAGAACACGGTGTTCCCCCTGGGAACACATGTGTGCCAGACTGTACGCGGACGTGACAGGGTTCACAACCGGTGCGCGGGCCGACCACGCCCCGGGCGCGTCACGTCCGGCACGCGAGGCGAGGAGCACGGATGGCAGAGCACGACGGCGGCCCGGTCCGGGAGGGCGCACCCTCCCAGACGCTCTCCCGCGCGCTCACCCTGCTCGAGACCGTCGTGGAGGCGCCCGAGCCGCCCACCATCGCCGACCTCGCCGACGGCCTGGGCGTCCATCGCTCGGTCGCCTACCGCATGCTGCGCACCTTCGAGGCCCACGGCCTGCTGCGCCGCGACGGCCTCGGCCGCGTCCACGCCGCCCCCGGCCTGGCCGTCCTCGCCCGCCGGGTGGAGCAGGATCTGCGCGCGGCGGCCATGCCGCACCTGACCGCCGTCTCCACCGACCTGGGCATGACCGCGTTCCTGGTGGTGTGGGACGGGGCCCACTGCCTCACCCTGGCCACGGCCGAGCCGCCCAGCGGCAACCTCGTCACGCAGCGGCCGGGGACCCGGCACCCCCTCGGGGTCGGTGCGCCGGGGATGGCGATCGCCGTCGCCCTGACCGGACAGGAGTGGGCGCGGCTGCCCGGCGAGGCCCCGCCCGAGCGACCCGAGCTCGACGACGTGCGGGAGCGCGGCTGGGCCGTCAGCTCCGACGAGGTCATCACCGGCGTCTCCTCGGTGGCCGTGCCGCTGCGGGTCCCGGGCCAGCTGCCCGCCGCCCTCGCCGTGGTCTACGCGACGCGGCCGGAGGACCCGGCGCGCCTCGGGGACCGGCTCGGTGAGGCGGCCCGGGCCGTCGCCGTCGCCTTCGGCGCAGCCTGAACCCCGGGGCGCCGCGTCCGGGGCCCGTGCGGCGGATCACAGCGTCCGCGGCCCGCATTACCCTGGTGGCCATGACTGATGACGCACAGCAGACGCCCGCCGTGGTCGCGCCCCACAAGAAGGTCGGCATGCTGCCGCCGTACGCCGCCGGCAAGCCGCCGGTCGCCGTCCCGGGCCTGCACCCCTACAAGCTCTCCTCGAACGAGAACCCCTACGCGCCCGTGCCCGGCGTGATCGACCGGGTGCGTCAGGTCGTGACCGGCCCGGAGGGCGCGCCCAGCACCCTCTGCCGCTACCCGGACACCCTCTCCACCGGCCTGCGCCAGGCCCTGGCCGCGCACCTGGACGTCCCGGCGGACGACGTCGTGACGGGTGCCGGCTCCCTCGGCGCCCTGGCCCAGGTCATCACCGCCTTCGCCGGCCACGGCGAGGCGGGGGAGGGCGACGAGGTGATCTTCGCGTGGCGCTCCTTCGAGGCCTACCCGATCGTGGTCCGCACCGCCGGTGCCGTGGACGTGCAGGTGCCGCTCACCGCGGACCACCGCCACGACCTGCCGGCCATGCTGGAGGCGATCACGGAGCGGACCCGCGTGATCCTGCTCTGCACCCCCAACAACCCGACCGGCCCCGTGCTCACGACCGCCGAGGTCGAGGACTTCCTGGCGCGCGTGCCCGCGCACATCCTCGTGGTCATCGACGAGGCGTACGTGGAGTTCGTCCGCGACGAGGACGCGGTCAAGGGCCTGGAGATGTACCGCAAGCACGCGAACGTCGTCGTGCTGCGCACCTTCTCGAAGGCCCACGGCCTCGCCAATCTGCGCGTGGGCTACTCGGTCTCGCAGCCGGAGATCACCAAGGCCCTGCGCACCGTGGCCACCCCGTTCGCGGTGTCCACGGTGGCGGAGGAGGCCGCGATCGCCTCGCTCGAGCACCTGGACGAGGTCCTCGAGCGCGTGCAGGTCGTCGTCGACGAGCGCGAGCGCGTCGCCGCCGCCCTGGCCGAGGCTGGCTGGGACCTGCCCTCCTCGCAGGCCAACTTCGTGTGGCTGCCGCTCGGCGAGCGCACGCAGGCCTTCGCCGAGGCCGCCCAGGCCCGGGCCCTGTCCGTCCGGGCGTTCGCGGACGAGGGTGTGCGCGTGAGCATCGGCGAGAAGGAGGCCAACGACCGCTTCCTCGAGGTCGCGCGCGACTTCCTGACGTGAGCGGGCCGGCGCGAGCGGCACGTTGGACCGGCTGATCCGGGTCCGCTTCGCGTTCGACGCGGAGCGTCCGGTGTTGACCGTGGCGGCCCTGGCCCGGCGCACCGAGCTGCCCCTGGCCACCGCCTATCGGTGGGTGGACCGGCTGGTGCGCGCCGAGCTGCTGCAGAAGGACGAGGACGGCGTGGTCCGGCCCGGCCTGCGGCTGTGGGAGATGGCCTCCCGGAGCGCGCCGAGCATGTCCCTGGCCCGGACGGCCATGCCGTTCCTCGTGGACGTGCAGTCGGTCCTGCGGCAGCACACGCAGCTCGCGGTCCTCGACGACGACGGCGTCCTCGTGCTCGCCCGGCTCTCCTCCCAGGGGGCCGTGGTGAACCAGGCGGACGTCGCGGGTCGGCTGCCGCCGTTCACCACCGCCCTGGGACTCGTGCTGCTCGCCCACGCCCCGGTCGAGACGGCGGAGCGGTTCATCGCCCGGCACCGGGACCGGCTCGGCGCCGTCGTGGATCACCATCCCCTCGAGTCGGGGCGTGCGGTGCCCGCGGGCGTGCGGGCGCGGGTGGCCACGCCCAGCGAGCCGCGGCTGCGAGCGCTTCTGGCGGATGTGCGGCGGGAGGGGTACGCGGCCGTGGACGGCGCGTTGGACGAGGAGTCCCGGGGGGTCGCCGTGCCGGTCCGCGGGGCCGACGGCGTGGCGGCGGCCGCGCTCGGGGTCGTCGTCCCCCGCGAGGCGCCGTACACCCCGGGGGTGCCGCCCCTGCTGATGACGGCCGCCCGGGGGATCGCCCGCGGACTCGGCGGCCATTCTCACTGAGTGAGAACGGCCGGGCGCGGGCCGTGTCCTGCGCCACAGGATGGTCGGGACCTCCGCCGCCGGCCCCGGCCGCGCGGCCCGACCCGCCCGGCCCGACCGGTGACGTCCCCCGGAAAGGACGCCATGACCCAGCCCCCCGTGACCCGCACCCGCGTCGGCATCGTCGGCGGCGGGCCCGCCGGCCTGATGCTCTCCCACCTGCTCGCGCGGCAGGGGATCGACAACGTCGTCCTCGAGTCCCGTGACCCCGAGACCATTGCGCACACCCACCGCGCGGGCATCCTCGAGCAGCCCAGCGTGGAGATGCTGACGGACATGGGCGTCGACGGCCGGGTGAGGACGGTGGGCGACGAGCACCGCGGCATCATCCTGCGCTTCGACGGCGAGTCGCATGCCCTGGACTTCCCGGAGCTCGTGGGTGCCACGGTCACCCTGTACGCGCAGAACGAGGTCTTCGTCGACCTCGCCGCGGCGCGGCGGCGCGACGGCGGCGACGTCCGCTTCGAGACCGAGGTGCTCGAGGTGCTCGACGTCGACTCGGACACCCCCGGCGTCCGGTTCCGCTCCGTGGCCGCTGGCGAGGAGGGGCCGGTCGAGGAACTGCGCTGCGACATCCTCGTGGGCGCGGACGGCTCGCGTTCCACCGTCCGCAAGGCCCTCCAGCGCGACACCGAGGGCGAGGACCACTTCCACGCGTACCCCTTCGCCTGGTTCGGCATCCTCGCCGAGGCGCCCAAGTCCTCGCCTGAGCTGATCTACGCCCGCTCCGAGCATGGCTTCGGCCTGATCTCGCAGCGCTCGGAGACCGTGCAGCGCATGTACTTCCAGTGCGACCCCTCGACCCGCGTGGAGGACTGGTCCGACGACCGGATCTGGGACCGGCTGCAGCGCATCGTGGCCGGCCCGGACGGCTTCACCCTCAAGACCGGCCCCATCATCGACAAGACGGTGCTCGGCTTCCGCTCCTATGTGCGCACACCGCTGAGTCACCGCAACGTCTTCCTCGCCGGCGACGCCGGACACACCGTCCCGCCCACCGGGGCGAAGGGCCTGAACCTCGCCTTCGCGGACGTGCGCGTCCTGGCCGAGGCGCTCGAGTCGTGGGCCGCCACGGGCTCGCGCGACCTGCTCGACGCCTACTCGGAGACGGCGCTGACCCGCGTGTGGAAGGACCAGAACTTCTCCTACTGGATGACCACCATGCTCCACGCCCGCCCGGACGCCTCGGAGTTCGAGGACATGCGCGTGCGCGGTGAGCTCCGCAACGTGGTCCAGTCCCGTTACGGACGGCAGTTCCTCGCCGAGCAGTACACCGGCTGGCCCTCCGCCTGAGCCCGACCGATCCCCGACCCCGCAGAGAAAGGAGCCGACGTGAGCATCGCCGCCCAGGCCAAGGACGACGACACGTTCGACAGCGCCCACGTGCTCGATCCAGCCGCCACCCGCGACTCGCAGGGGCAGATCAGTGAAGAGATCGCGGCCGTCCATGCCCAGGCCCAGGGCGAGACCCAGCCGCGGCTCGACTTCCCGCCCTATCGCTCGTCGGTGTTCCGCCACCCCACCAAGTCGCTCGTGCACGCCGACCCCGAGACCGTGGAGCTGTGGTCCCCGGCCTTCGGCCACCGCGACGTGCACCCGCTCGAGGCGGACCTGACCGTCGGCCAGAACGGCGAGCCGATCGGCGAGCGCATCAAGGTGCGCGGCCGCGTGCTCGACGACGACGGCCGCCCCGTGCGCCACCAGCTGGTGGAGATCTGGCAGGCCAACGCGGCCGGCCGCTACGTGCACAAGCGGGACCAGCACCCCGCGCCGCTGGACCCGAACTTCACGGGCATCGGCCGCACACTGACCGGCGCGGACGGGACCTACGAGTTCACCACCATCAAGCCGGCCCCGTACCCGTGGAAGAACCACCGCAACGCGTGGCGCCCGGCGCACATCCACTTCTCCCTGTTCGGCACGGACTTCACGCAGCGCATGATCACCCAGATGTACTTCCCGGGCGATCCGCTGTTCCCGCTGGACCCGATCTACCAGGGCATCACGGACCAGGCCGCCCGCGACCGGCTCGTGGCCACCTACGACCACTCGGTGACCAGCCACGAGTGGAACACCGGCTACTGGTGGGACATCGTGCTCACGGGCAGCCACCGCACCTGGATGGAAGACGAGGAGGGCGATCACTGATGCGGATCGACGAGACCACCGAGCGCACCGCCGACGGGAGGCTGGTCCCCACCCCGGGCCAGACCATCGGCCCGTTCTTCGGCTACGCGAACGGCTACGAGCAGGTCCACCTGCCGTGGCGCGACGGCCACCAGCTGGTCCCCGCGGGCCGCGCGGACGCGATGCGCCTGTTCGGCACCGTCTACGACGGCAACGGCGATCCGATCCCGGACGCCATGATCGAGATCTGGCAGGCCGACGCCGAGGGCGTCATCTCGCAGGAGGACGGCTCCCTCGTCCAGGACGGCTTCACCTTCACCGGCTGGGGCCGCTGCGCCGTGGACAACGCGGGCCGCTACACCTTCTCCACCGTGGAGCCCGGCGTGGTGAACGAGGACCGCGCCCGGTTCATCCACGTCGTCGTGTTCGCCCGCGGCCTGCTGAACAAGCTGCACACCCGCGTGTACCTGCCCGAGGACGCCGAGGCGATCGTGCAGGACGCGTTCCTGACCTCCCTCGACGAGGACCGCCGTCGCACCCTGATCGGCACCCGGAACGACGACGGCTCGCTCGAGTTCGACATCTGGATCCAGGGCCCCGGGGAGCACGCACCGAAGGAGACCGTGTTCCTGCAGTTCCCCGGCATCGAGTACCCCGAGCTCGACTGACGCCGGCCTCGGCCGCAGGCCCGGCCCCTCCCACACGCGGGACGGGTCGGGCCTGACGCCGCCTCCGGAGCCCGATCCCACCCCTCCGACCCCAGGAGCCCGCCATGACCTCAGCCGCCGCCGACCTCGCCGCCGTCGCCGACGTCGGCCTCCTGGATCCGGCCTGGGCCGGCAGTCGGGCGGAGGCCGCCACCGCGGACCGCACCTTCCTGGGGCACCTGCTCGACGTCGAGGCGGCCTGGGTGCGCGTGCTCGCCCGGCACGGGCTCGCCACGGAGGCGGAGGCGGCGGCCGCCGCGGCGGCGGGCGACCCGGACGCCTACGACCTCGCCGCGCTCGCCCGCGCGGCCCAGGGCGGCGGCACCCCCCTGATCCCGGCGCTGAAGGCGCTGCGCGCGCAGCTGCCGGCCGGCTCCCGCGCCGTGCACCTGGGCGCCACGAGCCAGGACGTCGTGGACTCCGCGCTGATGGTCATGGTGGGCCGGGTGGGCGCGATCCTGGCCGAGGACCTCGCCGCCGCGCAGGACGCGCTTGCGGAGCTGGCCCGCGCCCACCGCTCGACGCCGATGGTCGCCCGATCCCTCGCCCAGCACTCCCTGCCCTCCACCTTCGGGCTGCGCGCCGCGAACTGGCTCGACGGCCTCGGCCAGGCCGCGGATCGGCTCGCCGCCGCCGTCGCGGACCTGCCCGTCCAGTGGGGCGGCGCCGCCGGCACCCTGGCCTCCCTGTCCGGGCACGTCGACCGCGCGCACCGCGCGGGGACCCTCGGCCCCGAGGTCACCGCGTTCACCCTGGTCGAGGACCTCGCCGCCGAGCTGGGCCTCGCCGCCCCCGCCGGGCCCTGGGACACGAACCGCATGGCCGTCACGGGCGTGGCCGCGGCCCTGGCCGACGTCGTGGCCGCGTGCGGGAAGATCGCCAACGACGTGCTGACATCGGCGCGGATCGAGAACGGCGAGCTCGGTGAGCCGCTTGCGGCCGGCCGCGGCGGCTCCTCCCCGATGCCGCACAAGCAGAACCCCGTGCTCTCCGTGCTGATCCGCTCCGCCGCGCTGTCCGCCCCCGGGCTCGCGGCGCGGGTGTACACGGCGGCCGGCGCCGCGGACGACGAGCGCCCGGACGGGGCCTGGCACGCCGAGTGGCCCGCGCTGCGCCGCCTGCTGCGGGTGACCGGCGGGACCGCGGCCCTGACCCGCGAGCTCGTCTCCGGCCTGCGCGTCCACGAGGACCGCATGCGGCGCAACCTGGAGCTCACCGGCCCGCTGCTCGTCTCCGAGCCGATCATGGCCGAGCTGGCTCCGGAGCTGGACGAGGCCTCCGGCGAGCCGGGCTCCGGGAAGCGGCTGATCCAGGACGTCGTGGACCGCTCCCTGGCGTGCGAGGGGAACTTCCGCGCCCTGCTGCGCGCGGCGGTCCCGGAGTCCGTTCCGGACGCCCGCCTCGACGACCTCCTCGACCCCGCCGCCTACACGGGGGAGGCCGAGGCCCTCGTGGACCGCCTCCTCGCCGCCCGCCGGGGCACGACGACGCCGCCCCGCACCTGAGACCATCTCCGTCAGAACCGGCCGCGCCCCTCGGGGTGCGGCGCCGCCGCAGAGGAAGGACCGCCCATGAGCACCCCCCGTGTCACCACCACCCTCCTGAAGCCCGCCCAGGACCCCGCCCGCGTGCTCGTGGTCGGCGCCGGCCTCGGCACCGGCGTCCAGGCCCTGTGGAGCCTCGCCGCGCAGCAGCTCCCTGAGGACACCGTGGTGGTCGGCTACGACCTGCCCGGCCACGGCGCCTCCGAGCCCCACGCCGAGCCGTTCTCGATGGCGGAGCTGGCGGACGCCGTCGTCGCCGCCGTGCAGGCGCTGCAGGAGGACGGCACCGTTCCCGCGGACCTGCCCGTGCACTTCGCGGGCGTCTCCCTCAACGGGTGCGTGGCGCTGCAGCTGGCCCTGGACCACGCGGACACCGTCTCCGGTGTGGCCGTGATCTGCTCCGCCGCGAAGATCGGCGAGGCGGGGTCCTGGCGCGAGCGCGCCGAGCTCGTGGAGCGTGCCGGCACCCCGACCCTCGTCGAGGGCTCGGCGCAGCGCTGGTTCGCCGACGGGTTCATCGCGGCCCACCCGGAGCGGACGACGGGCCTGCTGCACACCCTGCAGGAGGCGGACCGCCATTCCTACGCGCGCCTGTGCGAGGCGCTGGCCGACTTCGACGTGCGCGGGCGCCTCGGGGAGATCGCCGTCCCCGTCCTCACGATCCACGGCGTGGCGGACCAGGTCACCCCGCCCTCGGCGGGCGAGGAGATCGCCGCCGCGGTGCCGGGCACCGTGACCCACGTGTTCGACGAGACCGCCCATCAGGCCCCCCTCGAGCAGCCCGAGCGCACCGCCGCGGCCCTGGCCGCCTTCCCGGCGCGCTGAGCCGCCCGCCCCCTCCCGCCCTGCCCCGCACGACGACGCCCCCACCACGAGGAGAGACTGCGCATGAGCGCCGAGCAGCCCATCGGGCACGACATGGACCGCACCTCCCAGGAGGTGCTCGACGCGGGCAGGGCCGTGCGCCGCGAGGTCCTGGGCGACGCCCACGTGGACCGCGCCGAGGCGAGGAAGGACGCCACCACCGAGGACTTCCAGAACCTGATCACCCGCTACGCATGGGGGACGATCTGGACGCGGCCCGGTCTGGACCGGCGGATGCGCTCAGCCGTGACCATCTCCGCCATGGTGGCCGGCGGCTACTGGGACGAGTGCGCCATGCACCCGCGCGCCGCCCTGCGCAACGGCCTGACCCGGGAGGAGATCCAGGAGATCCTCCTGCAGACCGCGGTCTACGCCTCCGTGCCGGCGGCGAACATCGCGTTCAAGCTCGCCCAGGAGGACGCCGACCTCGCCGAGGGCAGGCCGCTCTGAGCGCAACGTTCACAGCGCGCACGAGGCCCCATGCCCGGGAAGGACATGGGGCCTCGTCTGCGCGCTGATCAGTCGAGCTCGACGACCACCGGCTGATCGAGGGAGAGGCCGCCCCCGGAGACCTTGACCTGGGTGATCTCGGTCCCTGCCGGAACGTCGAACCACAGGTAGCCGCTGGCCACGTTGCCCGGGTTGGTCGGCTCGATGTTCATGCCGTTCTCGGTGCCGTAGATCGATGCGTCCGTGCTGTAGCTGTACTCGGCCCCGTCTGCGCTGACGAGCTTCACGCTGTCGGCGAAGAACGTCCGCTCCTCCTTGGCGTTGTTCTTCGCGCTGATCTGCACGGGCACGAACTCGCCCTGGGCCTCCGTGGAGAAGCCGGACGGGCCGACGCTCGCGACGGGCGTATCGACCGACTCAACGGTCGTGGCCCAGTCGCCCACGGTGAACTCCTGGCCGAGGCCGACCTTGGCTGCCTCGTCGCTGGAGCTGGTCTCGCCCTGGGAGGCGGCCTCTCCGCCCCCCTCCGAGGTGCTGTTCGAACCGCCGCCCATCATGGAGGCGAGGACGGCGATCACGATCAGGGCGAGCAGGCCGATCAGGGCGTACTTGAGACACCCCCCTTTCTTCTTCGCGGGGGGCTGCACGACATTGCCGTTGGCGTCGTAATACACAGGATTGCTCTTGCGGGCCACGATGCTCCTTCGGGAGGGCGCAGTGATGTCACATGCCGTTGTGGCCAACGGCTGCCATGCACGGCGCGTGAATTGAGTAATGAATGATGGGAGTATCGCATGCCGTAGAGGAAGCTGGGAGTACTCCCCGGAGCATCGCGTTCCAGCTGGCCCAGGAGGTCTTCGCCCGGCACGATGCCGACCTTGCCGACGCCGGGTCCGGCGTCGTGCTGGGCATGTGGGACCCGGCCGGCCTCCTCTACGGCCTCGGACTCATGGCCGTGGCGGCCGTGACCCTTGTCCGCCGCGCCCCGTTCGGCGGGTCGATCATGGTGCGGGTGGCCCGCTGCACTTGTGACCCTTCTGGCGGCCGTTCCACCCCGGAGAAGGGTCAGAACCGCAGTCGATTCGCGGGGGCCGGTGCTACGGTCGGGCCGAGCCGCCCCACCCCCACTCTCGGAAGGACACCCATGCGTGAGCGCGTCGCCCTGATCGGAGCCGGCCCGTCCGGCATGGCCCTGCTGAGGAGCCTCGCCCTGGCCGAGGACGCGGGGGCGGCGGTCCCGGAGGTCGTGGCGTTCGAGCGCCAGGACGACTGGGGCGGCCAGTGGAACCTGGACTGGCGCACCGGCGCGGACCGCCACGGCGAGCCCGTGCACTCCGCCATGTACCGGGACCTGTGGATCAACGGGCCCA
The DNA here is from genome assembly GCF_053627955.1 of Micrococcus sp. 093350064-1. Taxonomy (NCBI): domain Bacteria; kingdom Bacillati; phylum Actinomycetota; class Actinomycetes; order Micrococcales; family Micrococcaceae; genus Micrococcus; species Micrococcus sp. 093350064-1. The sequence continues at coordinate 50,264 of NZ_JBSEYU010000007.1, read as the reverse complement.
AGGAGTGCATGGAGTACCCGGACTACCCGTTCGATGCGCATTTCGGCCGCGCCGTGTCCTCGTACCTCCCGCGGGAGGCCATGCGGGACTACATCGTGGGCCGGGTGGCCGAGGTGGCCGGGCGCATCCGCCCGCAGATCCGGTTCGCCACGGCCGTCCGCTGGGTGCAGCCGCTCGACGACGGCGGGTTCGGGGTGACCTCGGAGGACCTGGTCACGCGCGAGGCCGTCACCGAGCGGTTCGACCGCGTCGTGGTGGCCACCGGGCACTTCCACACCCCGCACCTGCCGTCCTGGCCCGGCGTGGAGACCTTCCCCGGGCAGGTCCAGCACGCCCACGACTACCGAAGCCCGGAGCCGTACACGGGCCGTCGCGTGCTCGTGGTGGGCTCCTCCTACTCCGGGCAGGACCTGGCCCTGCAGCTGCACCGCGCCGGCGCCGCCCACGTGACCACCGCCTACCGTGCCCGCCCGCAGGACATCGCGTGGCCGGCCGGCATGGACGAGGCCCCCGAGGTGCAGGGGTTCGACGGTGCGGAGGTCACCTTCGCGGACGGCTCCACCGCCGAGTACGACGCCGTGCTGCTGTGCACCGGCTACCGCCACCACTACCCCTTCCTGCCGGGCGAGCTGGCGCTGGCCGGCCCGAACCTGCTGGCCCCGTTCGGGCTGTGGAAGGGCGTGGTCTGGCACGCCGACCCGCGCGTGCTCTACCTGGGTGCCACCCAGCAGCTGTTCACCCTGACGCTCCTGGACGCGCAGGCCTTCTTCGCCCGCGACGTGCTGCTCGGCCGCGTCCCGGTGCCCGGCGATGAGGAGCGTCGGGCCGACATGGACGCCTGGTTCGAGCGGATGACGCGGATCGACGGGCCGCCGGCCGCGCTGGCCTACCAGGGCGCGTACATCCAGGACCTGTCCTCCCACACGGACTGCCCGGAGGTGGACGTCGAGGCGGTGGCCCGCACCTTCCTCGAGATGCGCGACGCCCGGATCGAGGACGTCCGGACGTTCCGCGACCGGCGGCACCGCTCGACCGTGACCGGCACGCTGGCCGCGGCGCACCCGGTGCCGTGGATGGACCGCCCGGACGACTCCCTCGAGGAGTACCTCCGCCGCTTCCCGGCCTGACCCCCCACCCTGCCCTTCCCGTTCCGAATCCACTGCACTTCCGACCCTTCTGGCGGCCGTTCCGGGCCTCAGACGGGTCAGAACCGCAGTCGATTCGCGGGGGCGGGTGCTGGTGCTGGTGCGGATGCGGGTGCGGGGAGTGCTGAAGGGGGTGGGCGCTCAGCGCTGGAGCGCGGCCAGGGCGGCCTCGGCGTCGTCCGCGGCGGCGCGCAGCACCGGCAGGGCCTGCACGACGGCGGCCGCCACCTCCGGCGTGCGCGGCGCCGGCACGCGGGCCCCGGTCCGCAGGGCCGCCCGGCGCGCGCCCGGGTCGCGATGGTCCGGCCCGAGGGACAGCGCCGTGTTGATCGCCACGGCCACTCGCCCCTCGGCGTCGCGCACGGGCACGGCGACGCTGCTCAGATGGGCGTCCAGCTCCGCGGTCACCACGGCGTGGCCCTGCTCCCGCACGCGCGCCAGCTCGGCCATCAGCGCGTCCACGTCCGTGAGGGTGTGCTCCGTGGCGGGGGTGCGCGGGGCGCCTGCGAGCAGGGCACAGGCCTCGTCCTCGGGCAGGTCGGCCAGCAGCACGCGGCCCATGGACGTGGTGAACGCGGGCAGGCGCGTGCCGACGTCGAGGTTCACCCGCAGGATCCGCTCGGTGTGCACACGCGCGATGTACATCAGGTGCGCCCCGTGGAGCACGCCCGCGGAGCAGGACTGGTGCAGGCGCTGCGAGGCCTGGGTGAGGATCGGCCGGAGGATCTCGGAGACGGACCGGCCGGACCAGTAGCCGTGGCCGAGCTCCAGCACGCGCGGGGTCAGCGCGAACCGCCGCCCGTCCTGCACGGCGTAGCCGAGCTCCGTGAGCGTCAGCAGCATGCGCCGCGCCGTGGCCCGGGTGACCCCCGCGGCGGTCGCGGCCTCGCTCACCGAGAGCGTGGGGGTGTCCGGGGTGAACGCGCGCAGCACCGCCAGACCGGACGCCAGGGCGCGCACCACGTCCCCGCCCGACGCGGGACGTGCGCCGGGGGCGTCGACGTCGTCGGTCATGTCCGCCAGCGTAGTCCGCTATGCGCACAGCGCACGCCCGTGCGCGTCACGCACACACCCTTCCCCGCCCGCCGAGGCGGTCCTACGGTGAGGCCATGAGCCTCACCGATGCCTACGTGTTCGACGCCGTCCGCACCCCCTTCGGCAAGGTCGGCGGCGCGCTGTCGGGGGTGCGCCCCGACGACATGGCCGCCCACGTGGTCCGCACCCTCGTGGACCGCGCCCCGGGCCTGGAGGGCCTGCGCGCCGCGTCCGCCCAGGCCGTGGCCGACGCCGCCGCCGGCCGCCCGATCGAGGCCGGCACGGACGCCGCCGCCCCGCAGCGGATCGACGAGGTCGTCTTCGGCAACGCCAACGGCGCGGGCGAGGAGAACCGCAACGTGGCCCGCATGGCCACCCTCCTGGCCGGCCTGCCGCTGTCCATCCCCGGCACCACCGTGAACCGCCTCTGCGGCTCCTCCCTGGACGCGGCGATCATCGCCTCCCGCCAGATCAACACCGGCGAGGCGGACGTGGTCCTCGTGGGCGGCGTGGAGTCGATGTCCCGTGCCCCGTGGGTGCTGCCCAAGACCACCCGCCCGTTCCCCATGCACGACCTGGCGGCGGCGAACACCACGCTCGGCTGGCGCCTGATCAATGACGCGATGCCGCCGGAGTGGACCGTCTCGCTCGGCGAGGCCACGGAGCTGCTGCGCGAGCGCTTCGGCATCTCCCGCGAGCGCCAGGACGAGTTCGCCGCGCGCTCGCACCGCCTTACCGCGCGGGCGTGGGACGAGGGGCGGTATGACTCCCTCGTGGCCGCCGTGCCCGGCACGGACCTGGAGCGGGACGAGACCGTCCGCCCGGACTCCACCCCCGAGACCCTCGCCGGCCTGCGCACCGTGTTCCGCCGGGAGAACGGCACCGTCACGGCGGGCAACGCCTCGCCCATGAACGACGGCGCCTCGGCCGCCCTCCTGGGCTCGTCGACGGGCGCCGATGTGCTCGGCCTGGAGCCCCTGGCCCGCATCGCCGGCCGCGCCACCGCCGCCAACGAGCCCGACTTCTTCGGCTACGCGCCGGTGGAGGCGGTGAACCGGGCCCTGTCCCGCGCCGGGATCGGCTGGAAGGACGTGGCCGCCGTCGAGCTCAACGAGGCCTTCGCCGCCCAGTCCCTGGCCTGCACGGACGCCTGGGGCGTGGACCCGGAGATCGTGAACGCCTGGGGCGGCGCGATCGCGATCGGCCACCCCCTCGGGGCCTCCGGCACCCGCGTGCTCGGCACGCTGGCCCGCCGCCTCGAGGCCTCCGGTGAGCGGTGGGGCGTGGCCGCGCTGTGCATCGGCGTGGGCCAGGGCATCGCCGTCGTCCTCGAGAACGTGGCCGCGCGCTGACGCGTCCGGCCGAGCACCCACCCGACCCCCTCATCCAAGGAGTCCCCATGCTGGAGTTCGTGGACACGGCCGCGCAGGCCGTCTCCCGCATCACCGACGGCGCCACGGTGCTGATCGGCGGGTTCGGCAACGCCGGCCAGCCGATGGAGCTGATCGACGCGCTGCTCGAGTCCGGGGCCACCGGCCTCACGGTGGTCAACAACAACGCGGGCCAGGCGGACGCGGGCCTGGCGCTGCTGATCAAGGAGCGGCGGGTCGCCAAGATCATCTGCTCGTTCCCGCGCCAGTCCGACTCGTGGCATTTCGACGAGGCCTACCGTGCCGGGGAGATCGAGCTGGAGCTCGTCCCGCAGGGCAACCTGGCCGAGCGCCTGCGCGCCGGCGGCGCCGGCATCGGCGGCTTCTTCACGCCCACCGGCTACGGCACGCAGCTGGCCGAGGGCAAGGAGGTCCGCGAGATCGACGGCACGCACTACGTGCTGGAGGCCCCGATCCGCGGCGATGTCGCGCTCATCAAGGCGTACGCGGCGGACCGCCACGGCAACCTCGTGTACCGCAAGACCGCCCGCAACTTCGGACCCGTCATGGCCGCGGCCGCCGCCACCACGATCGTCCAGGTGGACGAGGTCCGCGAGGAGCCGATCGACCCGGAGCACGTGGTGACCCCCGGCATCTACACGGACACCGTGGTGCGGATCGACACCGAGTCCGGGGAGAAGGAGCGCGCCGAGCGGGCTGCCCTGGCGGAGGGCCGGCCGAAGCCGTGCGCGGCCACGACGACCGCGGCCGAGCCGGCCGCCGAGGGGAAGTGAGGAGAGCGATGAGCATCACCCAGACCGACACCCCGCTGACCCAGGACGAACTGGCCCGTACGATCGCGGCGGACATCGCCCCCGGCTCCTTCGTGAACCTGGGCATCGGCCAGCCCACCACGGTGTCCAACTACCTGGAGGCGGAGAAGAACGTCACCCTGCACACCGAGAACGGCATGCTGGGCTTCGGCCCGCAGGCCGAGGGCGAGCAGATCGATGAAGACCTCATCAACGCCGGCAAGATCCCCGTCACCGAGCTGCCCGGGGCCGCGTACTTCCACCACGCCGACTCGTTCGCCATGATGCGCGGCGGCCACCTGGACGTGTGCGTCCTCGGCGCCTACCAGGTCTCCGCGACCGGCGACCTCGCCAACTGGTCCACGGGCAAGCCCGGGGCGATCCCCGCCGTCGGGGGTGCGATGGACCTGGCGATCGGCGCCAAGGACACCTACGTGATGATGGATCTCTTCACCAAGAAGGGCGATCCGAAGCTGCTGGCCGAGTGCACGTTCCCCCTCACCGGCGTCGGCTGCGTCTCCCGCATCTACGCGGATCGGGGCGTCTTCCTGCTGGACGCCTCCGGGGTCGTGCGGGTCCGCGAGCTGCACGGCATCACGTGGGAGGAGCTGGAGGCGGCGCACCCCGGCGTGCGGTTCGAGAAGCTCGAGGACTGAGCCGCCGCGCCGCAGTCACCGGCCCCACGGGCTCCCGGAGGCCTGCGCCGTCGTCGACTTCTCGTGGGGAGGAACGCCGGTTGACTTATCCCGGGTGCGGCGGCCTGCGACCGGTGATAACTCAACCGACGACGGCGGCCCGCACCTTCGCGCGCAGGTGCGGGCCGACGTCGTCCCGGCGGGGTGCTCAGGCGGTGCGCAGCACCATGCCCGGGTGGAGCAGGGTCGAGACCGTCATGCCGTTGAGGCGCTGCAGGCGCTCCATGGAGACGCCCGTGCGCTGGGCGATGAGCCACCAGCCGTCGTTCGCCTGGACCACGTAGGTGGCGGGCGAGGGCGCCGGGGCGGAGGCGGTCTGGCCGGTCCGCAGCACCATCCCCGGGTGCAGCACGGTGGTCGCGGTCATGCCGTTGAGGCGCTGGAGGGTCTCCATCGTCACGCCGGTGCGGTGGGCGATGATCCACCAGCCGTCGCCCTCGCGGACCGTGTACGTGCCCGGGGCCGGCGCGGGGGCGGGCGTGGGAGCCGGCGCCGTGGCGGCCGTGATGAGCACCATGCCGGGGTGCAGGACGGTGGACGCCGTCATGCCGTTGAGCCGCTGGAGCTCCGCGGCGCTGACGCCGGTCCGTCGGGCGATGACCCACCAGCCGTCGTTCGGCTGCACCGTGTAGGTGCCGGTGGTGATCGGGGTGGGCTCCGGGGCGGTCGGGTCGGCGACGGTGCGCAGCACCATGCCCGGGTGGAGCACGGTCGACTCGGTCATGCCGTTGAGCTCCTGGAGGGTGGCCGCGGGCACGCCGGTGCGGCGGGCGATGGTCCACCAGCCGTCGTTCGGCTGCACCGTGTACGTGCCGGCGGTCGACGGCTCGGTCGTCGGGGCCGGCGTCGGAGCCGGGGTGGCCGGTGCCGGCGGCTGGCCGGCCGCCGTCGCGATGGCCTCGGCGCGGTCCCGCAGGTCGTCGAAGCGGGCCATCAGGTGCTGCCCCGGGCACGCGGTCGCGGACGTGGCCCGGTGCGGGAAGATCGTGTCCACGGTGACGGGCGTGCCCGCGGCGTACTTCGTGCTGCCGCCCGAGGTCAGGGTGACTCGGCCCCGCGCGTCGATGCTGTCGCGGTACAGGTAGTAGGCGGTGGCGCGGGCCATCGCGTCCACGACCTCCTCGGACGGGGCGACCACGTCGTAGTTGCCCATCGTGGAGATGCCCATCGTGCCCCGGTTGAACCCGCCCGCGTGCGTGCCCAGCGGGTTCGAGTCCAGGGCGCCGCGGCGGCCCTCGTAGATGTTGCCGAAGCGGTCCGTGATCAGGTGGTACGGGAAGTCGCCCCAGCCGAGGGTCTTCGTGTAGTACGCGTAGATGCCGCGCATCTGCTCCACGGCCTGGGCGCGCGTGTAGTCGTTGGTGCCGGCCGTGTGGTGGATGGTCAGCGCGCGCACCTGGTCGAACTGCGGGGAGGACTCGGCCCAGGACTCGTCAGCGCCCCACTGCGCGCGGGTGATCACGTCCGGGAGGATCTTCGCGCGCGCATCCGAGGCCGTGGCCACGGTGTGGGCCTCGGCGGGTGCGGCGCCCCCGACGACGGCGCTCGACTTCACGCCCCGGGGCAGGCCGGCGGTCTCGGCTGCCTGCTCGGCGGCCACCGCCGGGTGCGCGCTCGCGACGGTCTCGTCCGTGGCGGCCGTGCCCGGGTCGATGAGGGACAGCTCGAGGCCGGCCGGGGCTGCGCCGTCGACGGTGGTCACGCGCAGCTGGGCGCCGTCCGCGCCGAACGCGACGAACGGGTCCGTGCCGGTGCGCGCGGGGGCGGCGCCCTCGGGCAGGACGGGCCGATCCAGGACCTGCCACGGGCCCCAGGCCCCGTCCTGACGCACGCGGATCTCCACGCGCTCGACGGCGTCGTCCGCCGCGGCGTCCCACACGGCGGCGGCCACCGTGAACGGGCGGTCCACCACGGGCTCGCCGAGCACGACGCCGGCCGGAGCCTCCTCGGCCGGGACGAGGTTCTCGCCCTCCTGCGGGACGGTCGCGACGCCGGCGCCCTCGACGGGAGCGGCCGACGCGGGGGTCGCGGCCGTGCCGGCGGTCGTGGCGCGGGCGGCGTCGTCGCGAGGGCGTGTGTCGGGGGCGCCCTCCGTGGTCGCGGACGGCTGCTGCGGGAGCAGGCCGCCGACGAGGACGGAGAGCGCGGCGACCGCGACGGCGGGCGCGAGCGGGCGGGGGGACGCGGCGGAGCGCGGCGGGAGAATCTTCATGCGGATGCCTTCGGAAGGTGGAGTGCCCGAGGAACGACAGGCGCAGGCCGTGTCGCCTCCCCGGGTCGGTGACGTGGTGAGGGCGGGATGAGGGCCGGAGAGCCGTCGTGATCGTAGCGTGATCGGCCATTCCCGGGAACATCTTTCGGAGGCTTGTCGGGTCATTTCACGCCCCCGTGATGTCCGGTTCATCCATTCACAGGTGGGCACGGCATGGCGCCGGGGCGGAACACAGCGGAGGGGTGTCGGGTCCGCGCGGGGGATACGGTGACGGGAGACCACCACGGGCCGCTCGGCCCGGGAACCAGAGGAGGCAGACCATGGCGGAGCCGATCCACATCGGCGCGGCGGCGGACGTCCCGGAGGGCGAGGCGATCGTCGTCCCGGCGGCGACGGCGGGGACGAGGGACGACGTCGCGGTGTTCCACACGGACGCGGGGGAGTTCCACGCGATCGACGACACGTGCACCCACGAGGACGCCTCGCTGGCCGAGGGCTGGCTCGAGGACGACCGCGTGGAGTGCCCGCTGCACGCCGCACAGTTCTGCCTGCGCACCGGCGAGGCGCTCTGCCTGCCCGCCACCAAGGGCGTCGGCGTGCACCGCGTCGAGGAGCGCGAGGGCCAGCTCTACCTCGTCCCCGGCGCATGAGCCACGACGTCGAGGCCCCGGCGGGCGTGCCCGGCTCGGTCGTCGTGGTGGGCGGCGGCGTCGCGGGCTTCGCCGTGGTCCGCGAGCTGCGGCGCCGCGGTTTCGCGGGCGGGATCTCCCTCGTGGACCCGCAGGGCGTGCCCTATGACCGGCCACCCCTGAGCAAGGAGTTCCTGACCGGCGACGCGGACGCGCACCGCCTGCTGCTCGCCCCGCCGACGTGGTTCGCCGAGCACGGGGTGGAGCTGGTGGAGGACGAGGCGGTCCGGGTGGTGCCGGGCGGCGTCCACCCCGACGGCGGCCCCGCGCCCCACCGGGTGGAGACGGCCTCCGGGCGGGTCCTGGAGGCGGACGCGGTCGTGCTCGCCACGGGCGGGCGACCCCGGGCCCTCGACGTCGCCGGCGCCGACCACCCGGACCTGATCACCCTGCGCACCCGCTCCGACGCCGAGGCCCTGCGCGACCGCCTGACGTTCGGGGCCGAGGTGGCGGTCGTGGGCGGCGGCTTCACGGGAGCGGAGGTTGCGGCCGCGGCGCGTCGCTCGCTCGCCGCGGTGACGCTCGTGACCGGGACGGACGCCCCGGCTCGCGCGGCGGTCGGGCCGGCGCTGGCCGCGCGCCTGCACCGGATGCACGCCGAGCACGGCGTCGCGGTCGAGGTCGGCCGGGCGGCCTGGATCGAGCACCGGGACGCCGACGGCGGCGCCGCGCTGCCGGCCGCCCACCGGCTCCACCTCCACGACGGGCGGACCGTGGACGCCGACGTCGTGGTGCTGGCCGGAGGCACCGTGCCGGACACCGCCCTCGCCGAGGACGCCGGGCTGGAGGTGGCCGACGGCGTGCTCACGGACGCGATGGGCCGCACGGCCGTGCCCGGGATCCTGGCCGTGGGTGACGCCGCGCGCGCCCGGGAGTCCGCGTGGGCGCCGTCGCGGCACTGGGAGCCGGCCCTGCGGTCCGGTGCGGCCGCCGCGGCGGCGCTCCTGGGGGAGCAGGCGGACGCCCCGGGCGCCCCGTGGTTCTGGTCCGACCGGTACGACGCACACGTGGAGGCCGTGGGGGACATGACGGTGCCGGCCGGTGGGCGGATCGTGGATCGCGAAGTGCGCGGCGTCGTGGTGGCGAGCTTCGCGCTGGCCGCGGACGGGACCCTGCGCGGGGCCGCGTCGATTGACGACCCCATGACCGTCAAGGCCGCCCGGCGCATCATCGACCGGGGGATCGTGGTGGACCCTGCCGCGCTCGCGGACCCGGCCGTGCCGGTGAAGTCGCTGGCGCGGGGGTGAGGGCGCCCGTTTCGTCAACGAAAGCGGTCAGGTGCCGCAGTAGGTGACGAACGGGGCCCCGTCCGCCGGACCCGGCTCCGCGTACCGCTCGAACCCGGGGCGCGGGGTGAAGGGATCCGTGACGGCCTCGAGCAGCCGGTGGACCGGGGCGAGGTCCCCGCCCTCCGCGGCCGTCAGGGCCTCGTCGAGCAGGTGGTTCCGCGGGATGTAGACGGGGTTCACCGCGCGCATGCGGGCCGGATCGGGACCCATCGCCCGCCAGTCCGCGAGCCAGGCGGCGAGCCCCGCGGGGTCCGGGGCGCCGGGGACGAGTCGTGCCGCTTCGGTGCGCGCCGCGTCGTCGTCCACGGGCGCCGCCGTGTGCTCGGCCAGCCGCACCCAGAACGAGGTCCAGTCGGTCCGCGCCGCGGCCAGCCACGGGAACAGGCGGTCGGTGAGCGCGGCGACGTCGTCCTCCGCCACCGATGCCGGGAGGCCGAGCTTGTCCCGCAGTCCGCCCCGCCACGCCGCGAGATGGGCGCCGTGGAACCTGCCCAGCGCCTCCTGGGCGAGTGCGACGGCGCGGTCGGGGTCGTCGTCGAGCACGGGCACGAGGGCCTCGCCGAGCCGGGCGAGGTTCCACGCGGCGATGGGCCCCTGGTTGCCGTACGCGTACCGGCCCTGGGTGTCGATCGAGGAGAAGCTCGCGGCCGGGTCGAAGGCGTCGATGAACGCGCAGGGGCCGTAGTCGATGGTCTCGCCGGACAGGGTCATGTTGTCCGTGTTCATCACACCGTGCACGAAGCCGACGAGCATCCAGCGGGAGATGAGCTCGGCCTGCGCGGCGATCACCGCCTCGTAGAGCGCGAGCGCGGGGTGCTCGGCGTCGGTGGCGTGCGGGTGGTGGCGGGCGATGGCCTCGTCGACGATCCGGCGCAGCACCTCCGTGGGGTGCGCCTGCTCGGGGAGGGCCGCGGCGTACTGGGCCGTGCCGACGCGCAGGTGCGACGCGGCCGTCCGGGCCAGCACCGCGCCTGGCAGCACGGTCTCGCGGCGGACCGGGTGGCCCGTGGCGACGACGGCCAGCGCCCGCGTGGTCGGCACGCCGAGGGCGTGCATCGCCTCGGAGACCACGTACTCGCGGAGCATGGGGCCGAGCACGGCCTGCCCGTCGGCGGTGCCGCGCGCGAAGGGCGTGCGACCGGAGCCCTTGAGATGCAGGTCGTGGAGCCGACCGTCCGGAGCCGTGAGCTCGCCGAGGAGGAGGGCGCGCCCGTCGCCCAGGCGGGGGGAGTAGTGGCCGAACTGGTGGCCCGCGTACGCCTGCGCGACCGGCCGTGCGTCCGGGCCGGGCTGCTCGCCGGTGAGGAAGCGGACGCCGTCGTCGGTGGCGAGCCACTCGGCGTCGAGGCCGAGCTCCGCCGCGAGGCCGGCGTTGAGCAGGACGAGCTGCGGGCCGTCCGTGGCCTGGGCCTGCCAGGGCAGGGCGAGCTCGGGGAAGGTGTCGGCGAAATGCGAGCTCAGGGTGGGGGCGGACGTGGTCATGGGGCCACGCTACGTGGGGGAGGCCGGGTGTTCACGGGCCGACTCCCACCGCACCCGTCCTTTCGAGGCGGGAAATCGACCCCACGGGTGTGGACCAGAGCGCTTTGACCTGGATTTCCCGCCTCGAAACGGGGGGCCGTGGCGGACTGCGGTGACCGTGGATCTCACCGGGTCACCCACCGAACGCGGCCGCCCGGCGCCGCACCCGGGCGACGACGTCCGCGTAGTCGTCCCGGGCGTCGGCCCACATGACCTTGATCGAGAGCCAGTCGCGGTCGGCGCACCAGCGGTCGCGCAGCACGTCCCGGGCCTGCTGCTCGGCGGTGCGGTGGTGCTCGCCCTCGTATTGCAACGCGAGGCGCCACGGCCGATACCCGAGGTCGACCGTCGGAGCGCGGCGGTCTGACGGGTCCAGCCGGCACTGCACCTCGGGCTCCGGCAGCCCGGCATCGACGAGCGCCAGCCGCAGACGTGTCTCGCGCGGCGAATCCGCCCCCACGCGCATCCTCGCCAGCGCCGCCCGGGCCAGTCCTCGCCCCTGGAAACGTCCCCGTTCGGCCAGCGATCGGACGAGCTCCTCCGGGGTGTAGGCGGGATCCCCGCGTCCGCCGCCGGGCAGCCACGGCGGGCAGAGCAGGGCGTCACCGGCGACGACGACGTCCCGCTCCGTGAGCGCCGCCCGTGCCGCGCACAGGTCCCACAGGGTGCGGGCCGGCGTCGTCACAAGCACGCCGCCCCGCGTCATCCGCTGTCCCTCCGGCACCTCGATGCGGTGGGGCACCAGACCCGCCTGGACCGGCCGGCCGCCCGAGGTGCCGACGCTGACGTGCACCGCACCGGGGGCCAACAGCCGTGCGGGCACGGTCAGGCCGTGCAGGCGCGCGGCGGTCTCATGGCTGACGACGACATCGGGATGGCGCCGCTGGTACGCGCGGATCTCATCCATCGTCCACTCACGGACGGGGGCCGCCGCAGGGCCGGCCGGCCCGTAGACGCCGTGGCGCAGCCGCCGCAGGTCTGAGGACTGCAGTCGGGACCACGTCACACCCGCCCGGCGCGCGTCGTCGACCGTGAAGGCGGCGGGGTCGATCGACGGCGGCAGCGGGGCGGGACGACGGGGCATGCGGCGAGCGTGCCCCGTCGCTCCGCGTCCCGAGACGGACGAGCGGGGGCCTGGGGATGCACGAGCGGGCCCGGCGCGGTTGTGCAGGAGGCGGTGGCGTCCCCCGGGGCGCCGGCCTCGAGCCATTCGAGGCGGGAAATCCACGTCATGGGCCGGGATCGGGCGCTCTTGAGGTGGATTTCGCGCCCCGAAGTGAGGGGATGACCAGGTCAGTACGACGCGCGGGGCCCGCCCTGCCCGTCCGAGCCCACGGCGTCGGTCGGTGCCGGGCACCAGCGGTCGGCGAGGGCCTCCGCGGCGCGGGCCAGCAGGGCGACGTCGGCGCCCACGTTGACGTAGTCCGCGCCGGCGGCGGCGTAGGCGTCGGCCTGCGCGGGCACGAACGCGTTGACGCCCACGATCTTCCCGGCGGCCTTGACCCTCGTGATGACCTCCTCGACCGCGGCCACCACCTCCGGGTGCGACTGCTGGCCGAGCAGGCCCAGGGACGCGGAGAGGTCCGAGGGGCCGATGAAGACGCCGTCGATCCCGTCCACTGCCGCGATCTCCTCGGCGTTGCGCACGCCCGCGGCCGTCTCGATCTGCACGATCACGGAGACGTGGTCCGCCGCGCCGGGCAGGTAGCCGGGGATCCGGTTCCAGCGGCCCGAGCGTGCCAGGGCGGAGCCCACGCCGCGCACCCCGCCCTCGGCGGAGCCGTCCGGGTAGCGGGCGGCGGCCACGGCGCTGCGGGCCATCGCGGCGTCGTCGACCATGGGCACCAACAGGGTCTGGGCGCCCAGGTCCAGGAACTGCTTGATGGCCACGGTGTCCAGCGCCGGCACGCGCACCAGGGTGGGCACGCGGTAGCCGGCGATCACGCGCAGCTGGGCGAGGACGTCCTGCAGCGTCAGCGGGGCGTGCTCGGCGTCGATGAGCAGGTAGTCGAGGCCCGCGCCGGCGCAGATCTCCGCCGTCGTCGGGTCCCCGGAGGAGAGGAACATGCCGGCGGCGGGGCGGCCCCCACGGGCGGCGACGGCCTCGGGCGTGAAGAGGTCGCGGAACAGCGGCTGCGGGTTGTGGCGGACGGGCATGGGACGTTCCTCCGGGGTTCTCCGCATCCTCCACCCGACGCGGGTTGAGTTGTCGCGGGTGGAGCGGCGTCGTACTGGTGATAGGTCAACCCGCGTTGCGGGCGGGCGGGCGCGGGCGGGCGGGGCGACGACGACGGGCGGGTCAGGCGAAGCGGCAGGTGATGGTGCCGAGCGGGCCGTAGTCGGCGTAGACGGTGTCGCCCTCGTACACCCACATCGGGCGGGTGAAGGAGCCGGCGAGCACGATCTCACCGGCTTCGAGCGCGTCTCCGTGCTCGGCGATGCGGTTGGCCAGCCAGTGCACGCCGTTGGCCGGGTGGTTCAGCACGCCCGCGGCCACGCCGGTCTCGATGATCTCCTCGTTGCGGGAGAGGATGCCGGAGACCCACCGCAGGTCGACGTCGTGCACGCCCACGGGGCGGCCGCCGATCACCAGGGAGCCCAGGGCGGCGTTGTCCGAGATGGTGTCCGTGATGGTGCGGCCGGCCATCTCGATGCGCGAGTCCAGCACCTCCAGCGCGGGCACCACGTACTCGGTGGCGCGCAGCACGTCCATCAGGTTCAGGCCGGGCCCGCGCAGCTCGTCCCGCAGCACGAACGCCAGCTCCATCTCGACGCGCGGATGGGTGTACTTCTTCCACTCGTACACGTGGCCGGACTCGAACACCTGGTCGTCGAAGATCACGCCGTAGTCCGGCTCGTCGATCCCGGTCGCGTCCTGCATGGCCTTGGAGGTCAGGCCGATCTTGTGGCCCACCTTGCGGCGGCCCGCCTCGACCTGGCGCTCGGCCCAGATGCGCTGGACGGCGTACGAGTCCTCGATCTCCATCTCCGGGTAGCGCGCGGTCAGCCGCGGCACGGGCACGCGGTCGATGCCCGCACGGTGCAGCTCGTCGGCGATCTTGACGTGGGTCTCGTGGTCCAGCACAGCGGTCTCCTTCACGACGACGGGCAGGGGCCTGGCCTTCATCGTATACGATTACGCGGCTCGGCCCCCGGCCCCGTCGCCATCCTGTCACCGCCCCGGATCAGTCCGGGGCGCGCGTCCCGATGCCCAGCCCGGGCTTGCGGCGGTGCACCGTGAGCCAGGCCAGCCCCCCGACGCCCGTCTGCGAGGCGGGACACCCCTGCTCCCCACGCTTTGAGGCGGGAAATCGAGCTCAAACTGGCCCTCCCGGCTCGAATGAGGTGGATTTTCCGCCTCGAACGGCGTGGGGCGGGGAGACGCGGAGGATGGTAGGGAGGGCGGACGCCGACGGCGGGCACCTGCGTTGGGTGCCCGCCGTCGTCGTGGTGTCCCGAAGCGGTGCCGGCCGTGCCGGTCAGAGCTGGTTGCCGAGCTTGTACTCGCCCTGCTTCCACTCCGGCATGGACTCCTCGCCCTGCCCCTCGCGGGTGTAGGAGAAGCCGTCGGCGCCGATGGTCACGGCCATCTCCGAGTCGTCGGTGCGGGAGACCAGCGGCTGCAGGTTGCCGTCGAGGTCCAGCACGCGGGAGGCATCGGTGTACCAGGACGGCACGATCGGGGTGCCCCACCAGTCGCGGCGCTGGTTGTCGTGCACGTCCCAGGTGACCACGGGGTTGTCCGGGTCACCGGTGTAGTAGTCCTGGGTGTAGACCTCCACGCGGTGGCCGTCCGGGTCGCGCAGGTAGAGGTAGAACGCGTTGGAGACGCCGTGGCGGCCCGGGCCGCGCTCGATGTGGTCGGACATGCGCAGGGCGCCGAGCTTGTCGCAGATCGCCAGGATGTTGTGCTTCTCGTGCGTGGCGAAGCACACGTGGTGCATCCGGGGGCCGTCGCCGCCGGTCATGGCGGTGTCGTGCACGGTGGGCTTGCGGCGCATCCACGCGGCGTAGACGGTGCCGTTCTCGTCCTGGATGTCCTCGGTGACGCGGAAGCCCAGGTCCTGCATGTAGCGGGCGGCGCGCGGCACATCCGGGGTCACCTGGTTGAAGTGGTCCAGGCGGACCAGGGCGCCCGGGGTGTAGAGGTCGTAGCGCCAGGCCAGGCGCTCCACGTGCTCGACGTCGTGGAAGAACTCGTAGGGGAAGCCCAGCGGGTCCTCGACGCGCACGGAGTCGCCGACGCCCTTGACGAAGCCGTCCTTCCGGCGCTCCACGCGGCAGCCCAGCTCCTCGTAGAAGGCGACCGCCTTGTCCAGGTCCTCGGGGGTGCGCACGCGGTAGGAGAACGCGGCCACGGCGGCGGTCTCGCCCTGGCGCAGCACCAGGTTGTGGTGGATGAACTCCTCCATGGAGCGCAGGTAGACGGTCTCCTCGTCCTCCTCGGTGACCACCAGGCCGAGCACGTCCACGTAGAACTCGCGGGAGGCGGCGAGGTCCGTGACCACGAGCTCCATCGAGGCGCAGCGCAGGATGTCCGGCGCCTCGGACGTCGGGGTGGGGAGGGGGTTCTCCGGGTCGATGGGGACTTCCTTGGTGACGAAGAAGCCGGAGGAGGTCTTCTGGCGGCTCTCGAGGTTGGTCATCGGTGCTCCTTGGTGAGGGGGCGGTGCGCTGTGGCCTGGGACACGGTCACGGGCTCGATCGTATACGATCCGGGCGACCGGCGGGAAGGCGGTCGAGGAACGCGGGTTGAGTTGTCGCGGGTCCGGGGCGCCCGCACCCGCGACAACTCAACCCGCGTCGGTGGGCCGGGGGAGAGACCCGGCCCGGCCCCACCACGACGACGGCGCCCGCACCGTCGCGGGGACGGTGCGGGCGCCGTCATGGTCGCCGGTCAGCGCGGGGTCAGCCGTCGATCTGCGCCGCGGCCTGCTCCTGCTTGCCGAACACCGGGTTGTGGACCTCGCCGAGGTTGATGTGCACGGCCTGCTGATCGGTGTAGAAGTCGATCGAGCGGTAGCCGCCCTCGTGGCCCAGGCCGGAGGCCTTCACCCCGCCGAACGGGGTGCGCAGGTCCCGCACATTGTTGGAGTTCAGCCACACCATGCCGGCCTCCACGTTCTGCGCGACGTTGTGGGCGCGCTTGAGGTCGTTGGTCCAGATGTAGGCGGCCAGACCGTACTTGGTGTTGTTGGCCAGCTCGAGGGCCTCCTCCTCCGTGTCGAAGGGGGTGATGGCCACCACCGGGCCGAAGATCTCCTCCTGGAAGATCCGGGCGTCCGGGGCCACGTCCGCGAACACGGTGGGCTGCACGAAGTTGCCCTCGGGGAAGCCCTCCGGGCGGCCGCCGCCGGCCACCAGGCGGGCCTCGGTCTTGCCGATCTCCACGTAGGACATGACCTTCTCGAAGTGCTCCGGGTGCACGATGGCGCCGACTTCGGTGGTCTCGTCGTCCGGCAGGCCGACCTTCACGCGGGAGGCCTGGGCGGCGTAGCGCTCCACGAACTCGTCGTAGACGGAGCGCTGGACCAGGATGCGGGAGCCGGCGGTGCAGCGCTCGCCGTTCAGGGAGAACACGCCGAAGATGGTCGCGTCGATCGCCGCGTCCAGGTCCGCGTCCTCGAACACCACGGCCGGGGACTTGCCGCCGAGCTCCATGGACAGGCCCTTCAGGTGCGGGGCGGCGTTGGCGAAGATGATCTGGCCGGTGCGGGACTCGCCGGTGAAGGAGATCAGCGGCACGTCCGGGTGCTTCACGAGCGGGTCGCCCGCGTAGCCCTCCTCGCCGAAGCCGTGCACCATGTTGAACACGCCCTTCGGCAGGCCGGCCTCCTCGAAGATCCCGCCCCACAGGGAGGCCGAGAGCGGGGTGAACTCGGCGGGCTTGAGCACCACCGAGTTGCCGGTGGCGATGGCCGGGGCCAGCTTCCAGGACTCCAGCATGAACGGGGTGTTCCACGGGGTGATCAGGCCGGCGACGCCGATCGGCTTGCGGTTCACGTAGTTGATCTGGCGACCCGGCACCTTGAAGGTGTCGTCGTGCTGGGCCACGATCAGGTCCGCGAAGAAGCGGAAGTTCTCGGCGGCGCGGGCGGCCTGGCCCCTCGCCTGCTTGATCGGCAGGCCGGTGTCGAAGCACTCCATCTCGGCCAGCTGGTCGCCGCGGGTCTCCATGATGTCGGCGATCCGGTGCAGCACACGGGAACGCTGGCGCGGCAGGGCCTGGGACCATTCGCCGGACTCGAAGGCCCGCTTCGCGGCGGCGACGGCGCGGTCGATGTCCGCGGCCTTGCCGGAGGCGGCCGTCAGGTACGGCTCGTTGGTCACCGGGTCGAGCACCTCGAAGGTGTCGCCGTCGATCGAGTCGACGAACTCGCCGTCGATGTAGTGGCGCAGGACGTCGGGCAGGCCCTCGGGCGTGCGGGCCTCGATGCTGGTCTTCTCCGTCATGGTGTCTCTTTCACTGAGTGCTTCGGGTGGGTCTGATGATCGGGGCCTGGAGCCGACGGCGTCGGCGCCGGTCCGGCCGGCGGTCACGCGGACGGTTCGGCACCGTGCTCCAGGTAGGCGCGCAGGGTGTTCAGGCGGTGGGCGCGGGCGGCGGCCTCGATCTCCTCGAAGCGCGCCCCGTCCTCGATCAGGCGCAGCAGGTGCTCGTGCTCGTCCACGGAGGCCACCGCCCGGCCGGGCACGTACGCGAACGTGGAGGAGCGCAGCGCGGCCAGGCGGTTCCAGCCGCGGTGCACCAGGTCGTGCACGTGCTCGTTCTGGTGATGCTCGAACAGGATCGAGTGGAAGCGGCGGTTGAGCTCGGTGAACGTCACCGGGTCCCAGGCCGTCTCCGACTCCGTCATCGCGCGCATGGTCGCGTTCACCTCGCGGGCCGCCGCGAGGTCCTCGGCGGTCACGTGCGGGGCGCACTGGGCGGTGGAGAACCCCTCCACCAGCGCCAGCGTCTCCATGGTGTGGCGGTACTCGACCGGGTCGATGCCCACCACGGTGGCGCCCACGTTGCGCTCGTAGGCCACCAGCTTCTCGGACTGCAGGCGGCGGATCGCCTCCCGCACGGGCACCACGGACATGCCCAGCTCCGCGGCGATCTGGGACAGCACCAGCCGGTCGCCCGGCTCGTGGCGCTGGTCCCGGATCCCCTCGAGGATCGCCTGGTAGGCGCGGTCCGCCTTGGAGACGGGGGCGCCTGCGAGGCCGACCGTTCCGATGTCCGTGCGGCGCATGCTCAGGCGTCGCCCTCCGGGGCCGGGGCGTCCGGCAGGGTCTTGCGGTACTCGGCGAACTTGGCCTTCCACTCGGCGTTCGGGGGGAACATCCCGTCCACCGGGTAGCCGGCCTTGACCTGCTCGTACGCCCAGGCGTCCTGGAGCTCCTGCTCGTAGGCGTCGTCCACAACCTCCTGGAGCAGGGACGGCGGGATGACCACCACACCGTCGTCGTCGCCGACGATGATGTCGCCGGGCTGCACGGTGGTGCCGCCGCAGGCGATGGTGCCGCCGACCTCCCACGGGATGTGACGGCGGCCCAGCACCGCCGGGTGCGTGGCGCCGGCGTACACCTGGAGGCCGACCTCGGCGACGGCGGCGGAGTCGCGGATGCCGCCGTCCGTGATCACGGCGTTCGCGCCGTTCACCTGGGCGCGCAGGGCCAGGACGTCCCCGAGGGTGCCGGTGCCGTGCTCGCCACGGGCCTCCATGACCACCACGTCGTCCGGCTGCACCGAGTCGATGGCCCGCTTCTGGGCGTTGAAGCCGCCGCCGAACTCCTTGGCCAGGTCCTCGCGCTTGGGGATGTAGCGCAGGGTCTTGGCGTAGCCGAGGACGCGCCGACCCCGGTGGATCGGGCGCGGGCCGTCGATGGTCGCGTTCTGGACGCCGCGCTTCTGCAGCTGGGCGGTGAGGGTGGCCACCGCGATGGCGTCGATCTTGGCGCGCAGCTCCGGGGTCAGCAGGGAGCGGTCCGGCTGCGGGGCGCTCGCGACCCAGTGACCGTTCTCGTCCACCGCGGACGACGACGGCGCCGCGGCCTGCGGGGCCAGGCCGGCGGCCTCGCGGGAGCCCCAGGCCTCCTCGCGCTGCACGTCGTCCACCTGCGGCTGCGCGCCGAACGGGGCCAGGGAGTGCTCCGAGTCGACGACCGTCGTCACCAGGCGGCCGGTGGTCGGTGCGCCGGGGGCGCTGGGGGCGTCCACCTCCACCTCGACGACGTCGCCCGGCTGGGCCACGGAGGACCCGGCGGGGGTGCCGGTGAGGATGACGTCGCCCTCCTCGAGCGTCATGAGCTGCGAGAGGTCGGCCACGAGCTGGCCGAACGGGAAGACGAGGCCCTCGGTGGTGTCGTCCTGGACGATCTCGCCGTTGACCCAGGTGCGCACGCGCAGGGCGGCCGGGTCCAGGCCCGCGGCGGAGATCACCGCGGGGCCGAGCGGGGTGTAGCCGTCGCCGGACTTGTTCTTGACGTTGGAGCCCTTGTCCGCGTGGCGGAGGTCGTAGAGGCCCCAGTCGTTGGCGGCGGTGATGCCGGAGACGTGCGACCAGCCCTCCTTCGGGCTGACGCGCCGGGCGGTGCGGCCGATGATCAGCGCGATCTCGCCCTCGTAGGCGAGCAGCTCGGTGCCGGCGGGGCGCTCGATGGTGTCGCCGGTGCGGGCGAGGGAGGTGCCGGCCTTGAGGAAGTAGCCGGGGGCCTGCGGGGACCGGCCGCGCTGGGCGATGCGGGAGGGGTAGTTCAGGTGGACGGCGAGCACCTTGCCCGGCCGGTTCTCCCGGACGGTGAAGTCGTGTTCGGTGACGGTGGGCGTGGGATCCGGTGTGCTCTGCGTCATGGTCGAGATCGTATACGATCTCGCGGGCCCGGGGAAGAGGTCGCACGCCCGGCAGACGCGCCGGGCCGACGTCGTCGTGGGCGCCCGCCGCGGCTCAGCGGGCCCGGTCGATCGACTCGTTCACCGCCGGGGCCAGGCGCCGCACGCCCTCCACGAGCTTCTCGGCCGCCACGAACGAGTACGCCAGGCGCAGGGTGGAGTGCGTGCCCTCGACGGGGGTGAAGGCCGCCCCCGGCACGAACACCGCGCCCGCCTCGATGCCGCGGTGCATCACCTCGAGGGTGTCCACCCCGACGGGCAGGGTGGCCCACAGGAAGAAGCCGCCCTGCGGGGTGATGAACTCGACCGCCGGGTCCCAGTGCTCACGCACCGCGTCCACGAGCGCCGCGGCCCGCTCGCGGTACAGCCCGGTCACGTGGCGGACGTGGCCCTGCCAGTCCAGCTGCGTGACGAAGGCGGTGGAGAGCATCTGCGAGTACGTGGACGCGTGGATGTAGGCGGACTCCGCGCACAGGTAGAACTCGCGCTTGAGCGCGGCCGGCACGAGCGCCCAGCCGATGCGCACGCCCGGGGAGAAGATCTTGGACATCGTGCCGAGGTGGACCACGTTGTCCCGGTGGTCTGCGGCGATCGGGGCGACGGGCTCGCCGTCGAACGCGATCTGCCCGTACGGGTTGTCCTCCACGATGAGCACGCCGTGCTTCTCGCAGATCGCGCCCACCTCGGCGCGGCGGCCCGGGGGCAGCAGGGCGCCCGAGGGGTTCGCGAACGAGGGGATCGTGTAGAGGAAGGCCACGCGGCGGCCCTCGGCGGCCAGGCGGGTCAGGGTCTCGTCGAGGGCCGCGGGCACCAGGCCGTGGTCGTCGGTGCCCGTGGCCACGGCCTCGAGCTGCCAGGTGTTGAAGGTGGTCAACGCGCCCACGAACGTGGGGTCCTCCACCACGACGACGTCGCCCGGGTCCGCGAACGCCCGGCAGGCGGTGTCGATCGCGGCCTGCGAGCCGGGGGTGATGACCACGAGGTCGGGATCCGCGTCCGGGATGCCGTCGGCGGCCATCACGGCGGTCGCGGCGGCGCGCATCTCCTCGGTGCCCTGGCCGGGGCCGTACTGCAGGGACTCCGTGCCGAACCGGGTCATCAGGTCGGAGGCGATCCGGCCCAGCTCGTCGAGGGGGAGGTCGGCGAGCCACGGGTTCCCGCCCGCGAGCGAGATGAGGTTCGGGTCCATCGCGATGTCGAAGACGTCGCGGACCGCGGACTGCTTCACGCCGACGGCGCGCTGGGACAGGTGATCTCGGAGGTTCCGCACGCTCGGCACCCTATAGCACGGCGCGGCCGTGCCCGAAGGTCCGATGACGGGCGACGACGGCGGGTCGCGCGGTCAGGGGGCGCTCGGCTCCTGGCCGGGGGACCACGTGCCCTGGGTCGGCTCGGCGGGACCCCACGACGACTCCTCGGCCGGCGCCCACGTCTGCTCGCCGGATCCGTCGCTCGGCTCCCCACTCGGCGTGGGGTCCCCCTGCGGGACGTCCACGGACTCGCCGAGGCGGAGCGGTTCGAGCCCCAACACGTCGTCGAGGTCCCGGCCGTCCACCTCGAGCCGGACCTGTCCCGCTGACGTGAAGGCGGCGGCGGTCGCCTGCAGCTGGGCGCGGATCCGCTCGGCCGTGCAGTCGTCCTCCGGCGTCACGGTGCCGGTGAAGGTGAAGATCTCCACGTCGCCCTCGCGGCGGTGCCCGGTCGGGGTGAGGGTCTCGCGCGCGTCGAACACGGCGTTCCACAGCGACGGGTCGCCGTGCCAGCCCTGCTCGTCCGCGAACAGGAAGTCCAGCGCGGCGTCCGCCTCGTCCTCGGTGTCCGTCGGCACGGTCTGCACGGGCACCAGCAGGTCGCCGCAGCCGAAGGGCCGGCCGCTCGTCCCCGGGACCGCCTCCGCCTCCGCGACGGCGAGGTAGACCGTCAGCGGCTGATACCCCTCCGTCGCGGGCAGGGGCACGCCGTCGTCGGACGCCGAATCCTCGGCCAGGCCGGGGTCGACCGCGCAACCGGCCAGCAGGCACGCGGCGGCCACGGCACCCGTGATCCGCAGGGCGCGGGAAGGGGAGGTCGGGCGCATCGGGTACTCCTGGCGGTCGGGGCTCGGCGGCGTCGGACGGGCCGACGGCCTCTCCATGCTACGGCCGTCCGCCTCGCCCGCCGCGAGCGGATGTGAGGCCGCCCACGGGCGGGAAGGGGCCCGCGGGCGGACGGCCGCAGCGGGCTAGGCTGGAGGCCATGCCCGTGAGGAACCGTCGCGCCGCCGCCCTGCCCGCCAAGCTCAGCCGCTCCTGGCTGCTGGTCAACGCGGCCACCCCCGACGCGTTCGCCCCCGCCCTGGCCTCCGAGGCCGACTCCGTCATCTTCGACCTCGAGGCCGCCGTGCCGGAGGAGCAGAAGGACGCGGCCCGCCAGCACGTCGTGGACGCCCTCTCCGGCGGCATGACGGCGTGGGTGCGCATCTCCGCGACCTCCACGGACCACTGGCAACGGGACCTCGAGGCGCTCGCGGGCCTCGACGGCGTGCGCGGCGTCGTGCTGGCCGAGACCGAGGAGCCGGAGCAGGTCACGTTCACCGCCATGCGGCTGCGCGCCGGCACCCCGGTGATCGCCCTGCTGGAGTCCGCCCTGGGCATCGAGAACGCCACGGCCGTGGCCAAGGCGCCGGGCACGTTCCGTCTCGCCTTCGGCGTGAACGACTTCCGCAAGGACGTCGGCGTCGGCGAGGACCCGCTGGCCATGGCCTACGCCCGCTCCCGCATGGTGATCGCCTCCCGCGTGGGCGGTCTGCCCGGGGCGATCGACGGACCGCCCGGCAACACGGACGGTGAGGACGCGGTCATCGACTCCAGCGCCGTCACCGCCTCGATGGGCATGACCGGCCGCCTCGTCCTGAACCGGGATCAGGTGGACTGGGTCAACCGGGCGATGTCCCCGTCCGAGGACGAGCTCGCGTGGGCCCGCGACCTGCTCGAGAAGCACGCGCAGGGCGCCGCCGTCGGCGACGGCTCGTACCTGCCCCGCGTGCTGCGCGCCCAGAAGATCGCGGACCTCGCGGACTCGTACGGGCTCTGGAACGCGTGAGCACGGCCGGGGCGAGCGCATGAGTCCCCGCACCGACGGGTGGCTCCGCCCATGATGGCGTGGATCGACGGGCTGCCGCTGCTGTGGTCCATCGGGTTCTTCTGGATGCTGGCGATCCTGCGCACCCTGATCGTGTTCTCGCTCGGGCGGGGGCTGGCCTCCGGCGTCGAGCGGACCCGCTGGTTCGCCCGCGTGATGGAGGGGCCCGTCTATGTCCGCGCCCAGCGCTTCATCCAGCGCCACGGGGTGTGGGCCATCCCGTTCTGCTACCTCACGGTGGGCATCCAGACGGCGGTGATCGGCTCCGCCGGCGTCGCCCGCATGCCCTGGCGCCGGTTCCTGCCGGCGGCCGCGCTCGGCACGTTCCTGTGGGGCGTGGTGTACGGGACCGTCGGGATGGCCGTGGTGTGGGCCGTCATCGGCGCGGCGCTCGGAGAGGGCCGGGGTGTCCTCGCCCTCGTGCTGATCCTCGCGGCCGTGGCTGCGTTCGTCGTGTGGCGCCGACGCCGCACGCTGCGCCGGCACGGGGCCGGGTGACGTCGTCGTCCGTGACGCGGGCCGGGCTGCGCCGCCGGGGGACTAGAGTTGACCGCGTCTTCGCCCTGGCCAGCCGCCCCGCGGCCGGGGCCGCCACCCCTTCGGAAGGACCACCATGAGCGACGAGCGCGCCCGCAGCTTCTCCGCCTCCACCGCCTCCGCCGCCGACGACGGCGCCCGCGGCACCGGCACGACCCGCGTCAAGCGCGGCCTGGCGGACATGATGAAGGGCGGCGTGATCATGGACGTCGTCAACGCGGAGCAGGCGCGCATCGCCGAGGACGCCGGCGCCGTGGCCGTCATGGCGCTCGAGCGGGTCCCGGCCGACATCCGCGCCCAGGGCGGCGTGGCCCGCATGTCCGACCCCGACCTGATCGACGGCATCGTCGAGGCCGTGTCCATCCCCGTGATGGCCAAGGCGCGCATCGGCCACTTCGTGGAGGCCCAGGTGCTGCAGGCGCTCAAGGTGGACTTCATCGACGAGTCCGAGGTGCTCTCCCCGGCGGACTACGTGAACCACATCGACAAGTGGGACTTCGACGTGCCCTTCGTGTGCGGCGCCACCAACCTCGGCGAGGCCCTGCGCCGCATCACCGAGGGCGCGGCCATGATCCGGTCCAAGGGCGAGGCCGGCACCGGCGACGTCTCCGAGGCCGTGAAGCACATCCGCACCATCCGCAAGGAGATCGCCCAGCTCCAGGGCCTGGCCCAGGACGAGCTGTACGTGGCCGCGAAGGAGCTGCAGGCGCCGTACGAGCTGGTGCGCGAGGTCGCCGAGACCGGCGCCCTGCCCGTCGTGATGTTCACCGCCGGCGGCGTGGCCACCCCGGCCGACGCAGCCCTGATGATGCAGATGGGCGCCGACGGCGTGTTCGTGGGCTCCGGCATCTTCAAGTCCGGCAACCCGGCCGAGCGCGCCCGCGCCATCGTCAAGGCCACCGCCCAGTTCGACGACCCGATGGCGGTCGCCGAGGCCTCCCGCGGCCTGGGTGAGGCCATGGTGGGCATCAACGTGGGCGACCTGCCCGCCCCGCACCGCCTGGCCGAGCGCGGCTGGTGAGTCCACAGAAGACCGTCGGCGTGTTCGCCCTCCAGGGCGACGTGCGGGAGCACGCCCACGTGCTCGAGTCCCTCGGCGCGCGCACGCGCCCCGTGCGCCGCCCCGCGGACCTCGAGGGTCTGGACGGCATCGTGCTGCCCGGCGGCGAGTCCTCCGTGATGGACCGCCTCGCCCGGATCATGGGGCTCAAGGACCCGCTCATCGCCGCCCTCCGCGACGGGCTGCCCGCCTACGGCACGTGTGCGGGGCTGATCATGCTGGCCCGCGAGATCCGCAACCCGGCGCCGGATCAGGGCGGGCTCGGCGTGCTGGACGTGGCCGTGCGGCGCAACGCCTTCGGCGCGCAGGTGGACTCGTTCGAGGAGGACCTGGACATCCCCGCGGTCGCGGCGGAGCCGGTGCACGCCGTGTTCATCCGCGCCCCCGCCGTCGTCCAGGCGGGGGAGGGCGTCGAGGTCCTGGCGAGCGTGCCGGCGTCGCGCCTGTCCGTGCCCGCGGCGGAACCGGGGCTCGACGGCGACGCGCGGCTGCCCGTGGCCGTGCGGCAGGGCCACCTGCTCGCCACGGCCTTCCACCCTGAGGTGACCGGCGACTGTTCGTTCCACCGGGCGTTCCTCGCGGGGCTCTGAGCGGCCGGCCGGCCCCGCGCGCGACGGGCGCGGGGCTCAGGCCTCCGCGAGCACCTCGGAGGTGACGCGGACGTCCTTCTGGGGGTCCAGGCCGAGCTCGTCGGCCACGGCCGTGGCGACGGAGGGCAGGGTGAGGACGCCGTCGTGCGCGTTGAGGCCCCCGGCGAAGCCCTCGTCCGCGGCCAGCGCGGCGCGCCATCCGAGGTCGGCGATGCGCTTGATGTAGGGCAGCGTCGCGTTGGTCAGGGCCGAGGTGGAGGTCTGCGGCACGGCGCCGGGCATGTTGGAGACGCAGTAGTAGATCTTGTCCCCCACGAGGTACGTCGGATCCTGGTGGGTGGTGGCCCGCGAGTTCTCGAAGCAGCCGCCCTGGTCGATCGCGATGTCCACCAGCACGGAGCCGGGCCGCATGGACTCCACCATCTCGGCGGTCACCAGCTTCGGGGCCGCGGCGCCGGGGATCAGCACGGAGCCGATCACGAGGTCCGCGTCCGCCACGGTCTCGCCGATGTTCAGGTGGGACGAGGCCAGCGTGCGGATCCGACCCTGGTGGACGGCGTCCAGCTGCGCGAGCCGCTCGAGGGAGATGTCCAGGACGGTCACGTCCGCGCCCATGCCCGCGGCGATCACGGCCGCCGCCTCGCCGGCCACCCCTCCGCCGATCACGGCCACCCGGGCGCGGCGGGTGCCGGGCACGCCGCCCATCAGCACGCCCAAGCCGCCCTGCGGCTGGAGGAGGTGGTAGGCGCCCGCGGCGGGGGCCAGGCGGCCGGCCACCTGGCTCATGGGGGCCAGCAGCGGCAGGGAGCGACCGCGGGTGACCGTCTCGTAGGCGATCGCCGTCGTGCCGGCGTCCAGGATCGCCCGCGTGCACGCGGGGGAGGCGGCCAGGTGCAGATAGGTGA
Source organism: Micrococcus sp. 093350064-1 (assembly GCF_053627955.1). Classification (NCBI taxonomy): domain Bacteria; kingdom Bacillati; phylum Actinomycetota; class Actinomycetes; order Micrococcales; family Micrococcaceae; genus Micrococcus; species Micrococcus sp. 093350064-1. The sequence goes on along the minus strand of NZ_JBSEYU010000007.1, from coordinate 24,406 downwards.
AGAGGACCTGGCCGCGGCGCAGGCGGCCGTATTCCTCCGGCTGCGGCTCCTTGACCTTGAGGACCAGCTCGGCGCGCTCCCAGAGCTCGTCGACGTCGTCGACCAGCTCGGCGCCGGCGTCGCGGTAGTCCTGGTCCGAGGCGCCGGAGCCGACGCCGGCCCCCGACTGCACGAGGACCTGGTGGCCTGCGCGCACCAGCTCCTGGACCCCGCCCTGCGTCAGGGCCACACGGAACTCGTTGTTCTTCACTTCGGTGGGCACGGCGACCAACATGCGGCGAATCTAGCCCATCCGGCCCGTTCCGGCGAGGGCGCGGGGGCCGCTGCGCGGTCGCCGGTGCCGCCGTCACCGCGGTGCCCGTCCCGTCATACTGGTGCGGTGACTCCCGCGCTGATCTCCCTCGTGGCCGTGCTCCTGCTCCTGGTGGGGCTGGTGGGCACCGTGTACCCCGTCCTGCCCGGCTCGCTGCTCAACCTCGTGACGGCTCTCGGGTGGGCCGCGCTGCTGGGTTCCCCCGCGTCCTGGACGTTCGGCGTCATCGCGGCCGGTCTCGCCGTGGCGGGGCTGAGCGCGTCCGCGGTGCTGACCGGCCGACGGCTGCGACGTGAACGCGTCACCCGCGGCCCGATCCTGTGGGGGGTGGCCGGCGCCGCCGTCGGGTTCTTCGTGATCCCGGTGGTAGGGCTGTTCCTCGGCTTCGCCGTCGGCCTGTTCGCCTCCCAGTGGGCCCGCACCCGGGACGCCCGGGCCGCGCTCAGCAGCTCGATCGGCGCGCTCACGGCCATGGGCATGGGCATGCTCGTGGAGTTCTGCTGTGCGCTGGGCTCGCTGACCGCCGTGGGCGTGGGCGCCCTGGTGCACGGCGTCACCGCCTGAACCGCCGGAGCCGTCCGTCCGGCGGGACCCCGCGCGCGCCGGACCCTTCGCCGGCTCAGCCGCCGGCGGGCACCCTGCCGGTCTGGGCGAGGGCGGCGAAGCCGAGGACGTGCTCCCGCAGCTCCTGCGCGGCCGCCCGGCCGTCCCCGGCGGCGGAGGCGGCGAGGATCCGCCGATGGTCGGCCTGCAGGCCGGCGCGCACGGCGGGCCAGTCGGACAGCCCGGCCACGGTCTCGGTCACGTAGCCGATGGTCGCCTGGCGCAGGGAGTCCAGCATCATCGCCGTCACGACGTTCCCGCCCAGGGTGGCCAGCCGCACATGGAACTCGGTGTCGAGCAGGTGGAAGTCCTCTTCCGGCAGCGCGGGGTCGTCCATCCGGTCCAGCAGGGTTTCCACCTCGGCCAGGACGGCGACGCTCTCGGGGTCGCCGGAGGTGGCGGCGGCCGCCTGCGCCGCATCGGTCTCGAGGAGCACGCGCGCGGCGACGACGTCGGCCATCGGCAGGGACCGGGTGGCGATGTGCAGGCGCAGCGCCCAGCCCAGCGCCGCGGACGGCTCGGAGACGACGACGGCGCCCGAGTTCGGCCCGGAGCCGGCGCTGGCGCGGATCAGGCCCATGGCCTCGAGCATCCGGGTGGCCTCCCGCACGGACGCCCGGGAGATGCCGAAGCGTTCGGCCAGGGTGCGTTCGCCGGGCAGCTTGTCCCCCACGACCACGGCGCCGGAGCGCAGCTCGGCCTCGAGCCAGTCGAGCACGATGGTGTAGGCGGGGGCAGCGGTCATGGACGGACCTTCCGAGGGGGCGGGGCGGCGACCGTCCATCCTACCGATGGACGCCGCCCCGCTCGGGTGGTGCAGGCGGTCAGCCCGCCGCCGGCAGCATCCACGCCAGCACGTTGGACTGCAGGTACACGAGCGTGCACACCGCCAGCAGGAGCACGAGCGACCACACCACCACGCGGCGCAGGATCTCGGACTCCCGGCCCTCCATGCCGACCGCCGTCGCGGCGATCGCCAGGGACTGCGGGGAGATCATCTTGCCCACGACGCCGCCGGAGGTGTTGGCGGCCACCAGCAGGGCCGGATCGGCGCCGATGTTCGTGGCGGCGGTCTGCTGCAGGGTGGAGAACAGGGCGTTCGCGGAGGTGTCCGAGCCGGTCACGGCGGTGCCGAGCCAGCCGAGCACCGGGGACAGGAACACGAAGGCCGCGCCCAGGCCGGCCACCCACGTGCCCATGGCGACCGTCTGGCCCGAGAAGTTCATGACGTAGGCCAGGGAGAGCACGATCACGATCGTCAGGGCGGACCAGCGCATGCGGGCGAAGCAGCGGCCGATCTCGGCGAGCGCGTTCCCCACCGAGAGCGGGAACCGGCCGTCGTGGTCGAACCGGGAGTAGACCACGGCCATGATCAGGCCGGCGATCAGCAGCAGCGTGCCGGGGGAGGCCAGCCACTCGAACTTGTACACGGTGCTCGCCAGGGGCGCGCCGGAGGCGTCGACGAGGTGCCCGTCGAGCCCGGGCCACGGGATCTTGGCGGTGGCGGAGTTCAGGGCCGCGGTGATCGAGGGGACCAGCTTGGCCAGGGCGAACACGGCCACGACCACGATGTAGGGCAGCACGGCCATGAAGATCCGGCCGGGGGTGAGGTCCTGCGCCGCCGCGCGGGCGGGGGCGTCGAGGCGCTGGCGGGCCTCCTCGGCGCCCCGCGGCCGCCAGAAGCGCAGCAGCAGGACGGCGGCGGCGAGGGAGACCAGGGAGGCCACGACGTCGGTGAGCTCGTAGGAGAAGTAGGTCGAGGCCAGCCAGATGGCGACGGCGAAGCTCGCGCCGATCACGATCAGTGCCGGCCACGTCTGCCGCACGCCGCGCAGCCCGTCGATGATGAACACGAGCAGGAACGGCACGAACACGGCCACGAACGGGGCCTGGTGGCCGACGATCGCGCCGATGTGCGTGGCGGGGATGCCGGTGAGCGTGCCCGCGGTGGTGATGGGGGTGCCCACGGCGCCGAAGGCCACGGGCGCGGTGTTCGCCAGCAGCACGGCGGTGGCCGCCCGCAGCGGGGGCACACCCAGGCCGAGCACCATGGTGGCCGTGATGGCCACGGGGGCGCCGAAGCCGGCGAGGGCCTCGAGCAGGCCGCCGAAGCAGAACGCGATGAGCACGGCCTGGATGCGGATGTCTCCGCCGCCGAGCGAGTCGAAGATCGCGCGCATGTCGTCGAATCGCCCGGAGAGCACGGTGACCTGGTAGAACCACAGCGCCATCACGACGATCCAGACGATCGGGAACAGGCCGAAGGTCGCTCCCTGGGCGGCGGCCAGCGCCGCCAGGTGGGCCGGCATGTGGAAGCCCAGCACGGCCACGAGCAGGGCCACCACGAGCGCGGCGAGCCCCGACTGCCAGGCCTTGAGGCGCAGACCGAGGAGGGTGGCGAAGAACGTCAGCAGGGGCAGGACGCCGAGCGCGGCGGAGAGCGCGACGCTGCCGGCGGCATCGGGGGTGGGGGTGAAGGTGTGCACGGGGGTCTCCCGGTGGGCGAGGGGACGGGGCGGGATCCGGTCGGGCCGGTGATGGTCGGACCACTGTGGTCAGACCAAGGAGCGTACTGTGAGGGTGGTCACCTTGCAAGAGGCTGGCATGATATGGTCTGACCACTACGGCACCCGTGTGCTGGCGCACCGCACGGCGCCCCAGGCGCCCCGTCCGGAACGGAGACCGGCATGAGAATCGCCCTGTTCGCCACGTGCATCGTGGACGCGATGTACCCCAAGGTGGCCCTCGCCACCGTCCGCATCCTCGAGCGGCTCGGCCATGAGGTGGTCTTCCCGCCCGGCCAGGTCTGCTGCTCGCAGATGCACGTCAACAGCGGGTACGTGAAGGACGCCCTGCCCGTGGTGCGCAACCACGTCCGCACCTTCATGAAGGCCGACTACGACCTCGCCGTCGCCCCCTCCGCCTCCTGCGTGGCCTCGCTCGGCCACCAGCAGCCGGACGTCGCCCGCTCCGGCGGGGACGAGGGTCTGGCCCGCGACGCCGAGGTCGTCGCCTCCCGCACCCTCGAGCTGTCGCAGCTGCTCACGGACGTCCTCGGGGTGACGGACGCCGGGGCCCAGCTCGGCTCCTGGTTCCCGCACACCGTGACCTACCACCCCTCCTGCCACGGCATGCGCCTGCTGCGCCTGGGCTCGCGCCAGGAGGACCTGCTGCGCACCGTCGCGGACATCGACCTGCGCCCGCTGCCGGACGCCGAGGAGTGCTGCGGCTTCGGCGGCACCTTCTCCCTGAAGAACCCGGACGTCTCCGCCGCCATCGCGGAGGAGAAGATCGAGAAGGTCACCGCGTCCGGCGCCTCCCTCTGCACGGGCGGCGACGCCTCCTGCCTGCTCCACCTGGACGGGGCCATGCACCGTCGCGAGGCGCGCGGCCAGGACGGCCGCCCGCTGCGCACCGTGCACCTCGCCGAGATCCTCGCGGCCACCCGGGAGAACCCGCTCGAGGTCGACGGCCCCGTCGAACTGTCCATCCCCGCGTCCGCCGGCGCCCGCCGCGGACCGTCCGCCCGTGTTGAGGAGGCCCGCCGATGAGCACCGCACCCACCCGCGTGCGCCTGGGAATGCCCACCGTCCGCCCCGTCCACGGCGAGGGCGAGATCCTGCTGAACACCCCGTTCCCCGAGTCTGCCCGCGAGCAGCTGGGGAACGGCCAGATGCGCGCCAACATCCGCCGGGCCACGCACACCATCCGTGCCAAGCGTGCCGGCGTCGTCGAGGAGCTGCCGGACTGGCAGGAGCTGCGCGCCGCCGGCTCCGCGCTGAAGCAGTCTGTCATGGCGGACCTGCCCGCGCTCCTGGAGCGGCTCGAGTCCGAGGTCACCGCGCGCGGCGGCGTCGTGCACTGGGCCCGGGACGCGGCCGAGGCCAACCGCATCATCACGGAGCTCGTCACCGCCAAGGGCGTGGACGAGGTGATCAAGGTCAAGTCCATGGCCACCCAGGAGATCGGCCTGGACGCCGCGCTCGAGCATGCCGGCGTGGCCGCCGTCGAGACGGACCTGGCCGAGCTCATCGTCCAGCTCGGCCACGACCGGCCCAGCCACATCCTCGTCCCGGCGATCCATCGCAATCGCCGGGAGATCCGGGACATCTTCCTCCGGGAGATGCCGGACACGGACGAGAGCCTCACCTCCGAGCCGGCCGATCTGGCCGAGGCCGCACGCCGGCACCTGCGCGAGAAGTTCCTGAGCACGAAGGTGGCGATCTCCGGGGCGAACTTCGGCGTCGCCGAGACGGGCACGCTCTCCGTCGTCGAGTCGGAGGGCAACGGCCGCATGTGCCTGACCCTGCCGGAGACGCTGATCACCGTGATGGGCATCGAGAAGCTCGTGCCCACCTTCGAGGACCTCGAGGTGTTCCTGCAGCTGCTGCCGCGCTCGTCCACGGGCGAGCGGATGAACCCGTACACCTCCATGTGGACGGGCGTCACCGAGGGCGACGGTCCCCAGGAGTTCCACCTGGTCCTGCTGGACAACGGCCGCTCCGCGGTGCTGTCCGACCCGAAGGGCCGTTCCGCGCTGCACTGCATCCGCTGCTCGGCGTGCATGAACGTGTGCCCCGTGTACGAGCAGACCGGCGGCCACGCCTACGGCTCGGTCTACCCGGGCCCGATCGGCGCCATCCTCTCCCCGCAGCTCACCGGTGTGGACGCGGGGGAGAACGGCACCCTGCCCTACGCCTCCACGCTGTGCGGGGCGTGCTACGACGTCTGCCCCGTGGCCATCGACATCCCCTCGATCCTCATCCACCTCCGGGACGAGGACGTGCAGGCCACCCACGCCGCCCGGAAGGCGCTGCGCACGGAGGAGGACGCCGTCGGCGGCCCCCTGGCCCGCGCCAAGACGGCGGTGGAGTCCGTCACGCCCTCGCAGATGGACGTGGCGATGAAGGGCGCGTCCGTGGTGATGTCCTCGGGTCGGCGCATGTCGCTGGCCGAGCGGGGTCTGGGGCTGGGCCGGGTCGCGGCCGGGCCGGACCGGGTGCTCGGCTGGCTGCCGGGCATCGCCGGCGGCTGGACCGACGAGCGCGACGTGCCGGCGCCCCCGCGGGAGTCCTTCCGCAACTGGTGGGCCCGCCACAAGGATGAGACCGAGCACCGGGTCGCCATGGACGGCGTCACCGGGCTGGACCGGCCGGAGGACGAGCACGTCGAGGAGGACGGACGATGAGCGAGGCGAAGGCCGAGATCCTGCGGCGCATCCGCGAGGCGACGGCGGACGGCCCGGTCGCAGACCCGGTGCAGCGCACCTACCGGCGGACCTCCTCCCGGGACCGGGCCGAGGTGGTGGAGATGCTGCGTGACCGGCTGATCGACTACCGGGCCTCCGTGCGGGACGAGACCGAGGAGACGGTGGCCGCGGCCATCGCCGAGCTGCTCGGCCCGGACGCCCGGTACGTGGTGCCGGCCGGTCTGGAGCCTGACTGGCTCCCCGCGGACTCGCGCGGGGCCGGCCGGGAGCGCATCACGGAGCCCGCGGTGGGTCACACGGGGGAGCGGGCCGCGGTCCGCGGCGCCCACGACGGCGAGCGCGAGCCCCTCAGCGTGGACGCGCTGAACGAGGTGGACGCGGTGGTGACGTCCTCGACGGTCTCCTGCGCGGAGACCGGGACGATCTTCCTCAGCGGCCGCCCGGACGAGGGCCGCCGGGCGATCACCCTGGTCCCGGACCACCACGTGTGCATCGTGCCGCTGGACTCCGTGGTGGAGCTCTTCCCGGAGGCGCTGGCCCGCGTGGAGGCGACGGCGCCGATCACCATGATCTCCGGTCCCTCGGCCACGAGCGACATCGAGCTCGAGCGCGTCGAAGGCGTGCACGGGCCGCGCCGCCTGGACGTGATCCTGCTCGACCGCGCTCGCTGACGCGGGCGCGGTATAGCAGGGGATCGAGCGGGTCAGGCCCCCTCGACGACGGCGCCGCCGGCGCGGCCCGTCTCGAGGTGGGCCTGACGCTCCCGCACGCCGCCGTACAGGGCGACGAACAGCAGCGCGAGACCGGCGGTCACGAGCAAGTGTTCGAGCCCGGCGATGCCCGGGATGGCGGCCGAGGTCTCGGCGGGCGTCAGGCGGAAGACCGTGTCGAGGGCGAGGACCACCAGGGTCACGGGCCGCCCCCGGCGGAGGCCTCAGATGATCGAGCGGCCCTCGCGGCGGGCCGCGGCCCAGTCGGCGACGAAGCCGCGGGCGATCGCGACGAGGACGGCCAGCACGAGGACGGGCCACATCAGGACGTACAGGGTGAGACCGACGGTCATGCGGATGCTCCTTGTGAGTCGGTGGACGGGGGATCAGGACACGGGGGCCGAGGCGCGCTCGACCTGCGGCAGGTCCTCGGTCGCGGGGTCGAAGTCGCCGGTCACGCGCGCGATCCGGTCGAAGTCGAAGTCCTGCCCGGAGCGGACGGACAGCCCCCAGCACACGAGGAAGGACACGGCGTAGGCCACGAGCGAGCCCGTGAGGGTGGCGTAGTCCCGCAGGAAGCCGTAGCCGAGGAACAGCATCACGACCGAGGCGATCGCGCCGACCACGACCGCCGGACGCAGGCCGAAGAAGCCGAAGCACATGATGCCCAGCACGACGCCCACGCCGAGGATCGCGAGGGTCTCCACCACGAACGCCCAGGCTCCCTCGATCGGGATCCACTCGAAGCGCACGGGCAGGAACACGGCCAGCGCGGCGAGCACGGACACCGTGAACGCGACGTTGGTGATCCTGCCCCAGTAGAAGGACGCGATCACGGGGAACACGAGGCAGCCCCACAGGGCGCCCACGAAGACCAGCAGGTCGAGGATGTCGAACTTGGCGGTGGCGAAGTACAGGGCCGCCGCCGTCGCCACGATCATGGTGATGCGGCCGATCAGCAGCATGGTCTTCGGGTCGGCGTTCTTGCGGCCGACCGACTGGCCGTAGACGTCCGTCATCACGATCGACGAGAGGGCGGACAGGTCCGAGTCGGCGGTGGAGGACAGCGAGCCGATGATCATCAGGAACGCCAGGGCCACGAGCGCCAGCGGCAGGTGGTCGGCGACCATCTGCGGCAGGAGGTTGTTGACGTCGCCGTCGAGCGGCTCGACGCCCAGGTAGAGCGCCATGACGCCGAGCATGCCGACGCCGATCACGGTGCCGCCGTAGCCGAGGGTGGCCGTGATGAAGGTGGGCTTGATGAGGTCCTCACGCACGGCGAAGAGGCGCTGGGCGATGGTCTGGTTGCCGATCGCGTAGGCCAGCACGGCGGCGATGTACGGCGCCCCCTGGTTCATGAACGCCTCGGAGGAGAAGAAGCTCTGCTGCTGGGCCGTGACGTGGCCGGCCTCGACGCCGGCCTGGAACATGCCCGGGCCGCCCGCGGCGAAGAACACGGCGGGGATGATGATGACGGTCGCGCCGAGCATGGCCATCACCTGGGCGAAGTCGGTGAGCACGGAGGCGCGGAAGCCGGACCACAGGGTGTACAGCAGCACGCCCGCGGCCACGATCAGGATGCCCGCGCCGAAGGACAGCGGGGACAGCAGGGAGATCAGGGCGCCGCCGGCGATGAAGTTGGAGGTCAGGGAGATGACGGAGCCGAGCACGGGAGACGCCGTACGTGTAGCCGGCGGTCACGGAGGCGTACATGGAGGCGGCCCAGATCCAGGTGGCCGTCATGGAGGCGGCGGACACGCCGAAGCCGATCCGGTTGCCCGCCGTCATGTAGGCGTCGGCGTTCTCCTTCTTCTTGGAGATGGCCACGGACATGATCATGGTCCCGCCGTAGAACAGCGCGACGAGCAGGATCACCCCGATCACGCCGAGCTGGGTCAGGGATGCTGCGTCCTGGGAGGGCGGCATCGGACTTCCTTTCGCACGAGTGACTGTGGACGTCCCGATCCCCCGGCGCGGTCCGGTCAGGGCACGGCTCCGCAGGGCGGAAGGTGGCGTACCGATCACGTCGCGGCCAGGGGGCCGGGGAGGTGGAGGGCATCCCGCCGGGTCCCGAGTCCACGAACGGCGAGCTCTCTGCTCAAGCCATCGCGGTCCCTCGGCCCTGGGCGGCGCTGTCAACACCGGCATCCTGGCGGAACGAGCCCACCCGGATGGGGTGATCATCACATGATCGGCGCAGAAATGGCAAAAACATAGCTCCTTTTCAGCAGGGCGGGGACCATGAGTGCCCGGCGCAGAAGCCGGACAGAATGGGCGGATGACCGTTCCTTCCGGCTCCCCGGCCGCTCCCTCCGCCCCCGCTTCCCCACGACGGCGCCGCGCCCTGGCGGCGGCGCTGGCCGTCGCCGTCGCGGTGCAGCTGGTGGTGCTGTACCTGCCGGGCGAGCAGGTGCCGGAGGCCGGGTTCACCGTGCCCGGACTGGACAAGGCGATCCACGTGGCCGTGTTCGCGCTGCCCGCGTTCCTCGCGGTGTGGCGGGGGCGGAGCGCGTGGTGGGCGCTGCCGTTCGCGGTGCACGCGCCGGTGAGCGAGCTCGTGCAGCACGCGTGGGTGCCGCTGCGGACGGGGGACCCGGTGGATGTCGTCGCGGATCTGGCGGGTGTGGTGCTCGGCGTGGTCGCCGCGGGGCGCCGCCGGATTGGAGGATCGGGGGCGTCGGGCGTATGATGGTCCGGTGCACTCCTGCGGGAGGGCATGACCTGGGGCTATAGCTCAGTTGGTAGAGCGTTTCGTTCGCAATGAAAAGGTCAGGGGTTCAATTCCCCTTAGCTCCACGGACCGTCCCGGTCCGCGATCCTCGAGGTCGCGGGCCGGGACTTTCTCGTGACGGGGGCGTGTGCGCCTGCCCTGCCCTCACCCCCGGGAGGGGGGCCGGCGCTTCCGGGGGGACCCCCCGGGTGTCTACAGTGCCGGGGTACGTCAGCGCGGACGTGATGCGGTCGTGTCACCGCAGGTCAGTCGCGCTTCTGCCGCCCCGCACGGGGCCGTTCGGCCCGGCCCGGGCCGGGAAGGGGACGCCGATGCGCATCAGCGTGCTCACCCACATGCTCCACCCCATTCGTTCGCCCTACGAGGGCGGGCTGGAGATGCACACGGCCATGACCGTGGAGCACCTCGTGCGCCGGGGCCACGACGTCACCGTCTACGCGCGGGAGGGCACCCGGGTGCCGGGCGACGTCGTCGCCGTGCTGCCCGCCGAGGGCGCCGGCCCGGGCCGCGCGGGCGCCCGCGTGCGCGAGGAGGCCGCCCGCCGGGCCTGCGCGTTGATCCTCGATGACGACTCCGACGCCGTCCTGAACAACTCCCTCTCCCCGGCGCCGCTCGAGCTGCTGCGCGCCCGCCCCGTGGTCACCGTCCTGCACACGCCGGCCACGCTGGCGGAGGTGCTGGCCGTCGTCGACGCCTCGGGCTGGACGGCCCCCGACCACCATCGGTGGGCCTCGGTGTCCGCGTCGAACGCGCTGGCCTGGCAGCACCGGCTGCCGCGGGTGGACGTGGTGCCCAACGGGATCGAGCTGCACCAGTGGGTCTCCGACGCCGTCCCCGTGCGCGGCCGCGCCGTGTGGTCGGGCCGGATCACGGCGGAGAAGGGCCTGCACGTGGCGATCGACGCCGCCCGGATCGCGGGCATGGAGCTGCACTTCGCCGGGCCGATCTCGGACGAGGAGTACCACGCCCGGGAGGTCGTGCCGCGGCTCGGTCCGGACACCGTCTACCACGGCCACCTCGACCATCACGCGCTGCCGCACATGCTGGCCACGGGCGAGGTCTTCCTGGCCACCCCGCTGTGGGCCGAGCCGTTCGGGCTCGCCGTGGTCGAGGCCATGGCGCTCGGCGTGCCGGTGGCCGCGCTGCTCAGCGGCGCGATGGGGGAGATCGTCGCCCCGCAGGCCGGCGCGCTGGCCGTGCACCACACGGCGCAGGAGCTCGCGGTCTCGATCCGTCACGCCCGCCGCAAGGACCGGGGACGCGTGCGTGCGTGGGCCTGTCGGTTCAGCGCGGAGACCATGGTGGAGGGCTACGTGGACCTGCTCGAGCAGGCCGCCGAGGACGCCCGCGACCTCGCCGCCGCCGAGGACGCATACGGGTTCGACCCGCGGAGGGTCCCGCGCCCGTCCGCCGAGGCGGCGGACCTGGAGTCCCTCTGATGGCCCCGGCCCGCAGGCGGGTCCTCTACTACGCCCACCAGCACGGGGCGGGGCACATGCGGCACGCCGCGGGCCTGGCGTCGACCGGGGCGTTCGACGTGACGGTCGTGACCGCCCACCCCCGGGCGGCCGCACTGCTGCCCACGGACGTCCCCGTCATCCCGCTGCCTTCGGACCTCGTGCCCGGCCACGAGCAGCCGGCGCGCTCGCCCCTGCACTGGTCCCCGGTGGGGCCCGAGATCCGGGCTCGCTTCGACGCCCTCCACGCGGCGGCGCAGCGGGTGGAGCCGGACGTGTGCGTGGTGGACGTGTCCGTGGAGGCGGCCCTGTTCCTGCGCCTGGCGGGCTGGCCCGTGCTGCACCGCCGCATGCACGGCGAGCGCACCGACCCCGCGCACGCCCTCGTCTATGCCGAGGCCGACGGCCTCTTCGCCCACTACGCCGCCGAGCTCGAGGTCCCCGCCTGGCGCGCCGTCCACGCGGACCGGGTCACCTACCTCGGGGTCGCGGACGTCACCGGCCGGCTCGGCACCCGCGCCACGACGACGGCGTCCGCGGGCGGCGCCCCGCGCGTCGCCGTGATCGCCGGGACAGGCGGCGGCGGGGTGCGGGCCGCGGACCTGGCCCGGGCGGCATCCGCCGTGCCGGAGGCGACGTGGGAGGTGTACGGCCCGATCGCCGGGGTGGGCGATCCGGAGGCGCCGGGCGGGCTCGCGGTGGAGGCGATGCCCGCCACCGTGACGCTGCACGGCTGGGTCCAGGCGCCGGCCCGCCGGGCCGCGGACGCCGACGTCGTGGTGGTCTCGGCCGGGCACAACGCCGTGGTGGACGCCGCCCGCTCCGGCCGCCCTGTGGTGCTCGCCCCCGAGCCGCGGCCGTTCGACGAGCAGCGCGTGTTCGTCCGCGAGATCCACCGGGCCGCGGGTGTGCCGTGGTGCGCGTGGGAGGACCCGGACGCGGACTGGGCCGGCGCGGTGCGCGGCGCCCTCGCGGACCCGGCCGCCGCCGACCGGCTCGCGGGCCTGCTGCTCGTGGCGCCGGGCGAGTACCGGCGGCGCTGGGAGGCGGCGATCGAGGGTGCCCTGGGCTGAGTCCGGCACGCCCCCGGCGCATCGCCCCTCAGTACGCGGCGTCGTCGCGGCGGGCGGCCGTCAGCTCCGCCTCCGTGGGGTGACGCAGCAGCTCGAGCCGCTCGCCCTCGGGGTCCCACGCGATCAGCCCCGCGTCCGCGAACGCGCGCAGCCACCCCTCCATGGCCCATCGGCCGTGCACCTGCCGGAAGCGGCGGGCGTTGATCAGGATGTCCTCGAGGTGGTGCAGCGGCGGGGTCATCACGCCGTGGTGCTGGTGGAACGCCTCGGCGGGGCTGAACCGCAGCGTCAGGCCGGCGCCGCGGGCGCGGAAGGCCAGGTCCGTGTCCTCGGCGCCGTAGCCGGTGAAGCCCGCGTCGAAACCGCCGATGCGGGCCAGGTCCGCGCGGCGCAGCGCCAGGATCAGCGTCCACACGAGGTGCCACTCGTCCGAGGGCCCGGCGGTCAGGTGCGCGCGCGCCCGGTGGGGCACGGAGAGGCGGCGCAGCAGGGCGTCCGCGCGGTGCGAGGTCAGGTCGGCCTCCTCGACGGCGCTGGCCCAGCCCGGCCGCAGGTAGCGGGGCCGGCCCATCACCACGGACCCGGAGTGGGCCGCGACCTCGGTGGCCAGCACGCCGACGGTCTCGGCCGCCGGGATGCAGTCCACGTCGAGGAAGACGAGGATCTCGCCGATGGCGAGCTCGGCCGCGCGGTTGCGGGCCTGCGCCAGCGGCAGGCCGGCCTCGGCGGCCACGTGCCCCACGGTGACGGGCAGGTCCGTGGCCGGGACGCGCCCGTCCGGCTGGCCCATGAACACCACGACCACCTGGTCCGGGCGGCGGTGGGAGCGTTCCAGCCCGGCGATCACGCGGGCCAGGTGTTCGTCCCGATGCCCCGTGATGACCAGCACGGACACGCTCGGCAGCGCCCCGCGCGCCCGGGCGAGGGCCTCGCGGTAGACCGCCACGTGGGCGGCGGCCACGCGACGGCGCTGCCGGGCCCGGGCGGCCGGGTCGGCGGGGGCCGTGCGCGCGCGGGCGCGCACCAGCGTCTCGAGCGCGTCGGCGAGGGAGTCAGGATCCTCCGGGTCGAACGCGGCGAGCGAGTCGGGGGTCAACCAGGCGCCGGACTGGTCCGCGATGTGCCCGATGTCCGCGACGGCCACCGGCACCCCCAGGTCACGGCACATCTCCACCCAGCCCGAGTGGGTGCCGATGCGGTACGGCAGCACGGACACGTCCACGTCGCGCAGCAGCGCGTGCAGGGCGGGGTCGTCGAGCCGGTCGTGCTGCCACAGCTCGAAGCCGTGGTGGGCGCAGCCTGCGCGCAGCGCGGCCAGGGCGTCCTCGTCCTGCACGGTGTCCTGGACCTCCACGGTCACCCGCGCGTCGACACCGCGCTCGGCCAGCGTCCCGACGGCGGCGGCGAGCACCGGCAGCAGCGCCACCGGGGCCACCTGGGCCCGCAGGTCCTTGGCGTGCACCAGCAGGCGGGCGGGGACGGGCGCGCCGTCGCCGTCGTCGGACGCGTCGGGGGGCAGCAGGCCGGGGGCGTCGTCGTCGCCCTGCGCCACGAGGTCCTCGAGCGGGACGATGTGCGGGTGGGGGACCACGAGGGCGCGCACGCCGTAGTCGCGGGCGAGGGTCGCCGCGGCGCCGGGGGTGAGCGTGAGCACGGCGTCCGCGCGGCCCAGCAGCACGGCCAGGCGGTCTCGGTGGGGGCCCTGGTCCGTCAGGTGCGGGTTCTCGAGGTCGTGCACGGTCACGACGACGGCGCCCCCGTGCGCGTGCTGCGCGTCCAGGGCGGCGGCCAGCTGGGCGGGGCTGAAGTGCTCGAAGCCGAAGTGCACGTGCAGCACGTCCGGGCGGTGCTCGGCCAGCCACTCCGCGTGCAGGGCCCGGGGCGGCCACCACTGGTGCGCGGGCGCGCCCGGCACCGGCGGGTCCGGCAGGAACTCCACGTCCGGCGCGGCGCCCGGGTCGAGGGGGCGGATCGCGCGGGTGTACGGGTGCTGCGCGGGCACGTGCTGGACGGTGATGCTCACGGGGGAGGGCCTCCTGACCTGGGGGATGCGATGCCGCGCGGGCGGCGTGTCCCCGTCCCGGGTCGGGGGTCGCGGAATCTAGTCTGTCAGGGCAGGATCGGAGAATCGGAGCAGCGGCATCCTGTCCGTTCCGGCGCGCCGCCGCGTCGAGGAGCGCCGCCGCAGGTGAAGGGGATCGTGGACGTGGACTCGCAGCCGCAGGGGCGTGTGCTGTACGTGACCGTGGGCGCGCCGGAGCACGGCGTGGTGCGCCATGGCCGGCAGACCGCCGCCGCCCTCCGTCGGGTGGGCGCCGAGGTGGAGCTGCTCACGGCGGAGGACGTCGCGGCGTTCCGGGGCCTCGTGCCCGTGCTGGAGGAGGCGCGCGCGCTGGGCGCCGCCGTGCACCTGGACGTCACGGACGCGCTGTTCGGCCCCACCGCGACCGCCGCCGCGGACCTGCTCGTCGACGTCCTGCCCGAGGGCACCACGCTCACCCTGCACGACATCCCGCAGCCCGCCGAGGGCGACGGCCGCTACCGCCGCCGCGGCGAGGCATACGCGCGGCTCGCCCAGGCGGTGGACGGCGTCGTGGTCTCCTCGCAGCACGAGCGGGCGCTGCTGGCGGACCTGGTGGACGTGGCCGCGGACGTGGTCCCGCTGCCCGTGGAGGACCGCCGGGCCGCGGCCGCCCGCGCCGAGCCGGTGGTGCCGGAGAGCATGGCCGGCCTCGACCGGGACCTCGTGCTCTTCGGCTTCGTCTACCCGGGCAAGGGGCACGCCCTCGCCCTGGAGGCCCTCACCGAGCTGCACCGCCAGTGGGGCCCGGACTCCGGGGCGCCGCGCCGGCTGACGGCGCTCGGACCCGTCAGCGCCGGGCATGACGACCTCGTGGCGGAGCTGACCCGCGACGCCGAGGCGCGCGGCCTGGAGTTCCGCGTCACCGGGTTCGTGCCGGACGAGTTCGCGGACGCGGCCCTGCTCTCGGCGGGCATCCCGTTCGCGGCGCACCGCAACGTGTCCGCGTCCGGGTCCCTGGCGGCGTGGACCTCGGTGGGGCGGCGGGCCATCGCCTCCGCCGGCCGCTACACGGAGGAGATGGCGCGCCTGCGACCGGGCACCCTGCGGCTCGTGCACCCGAACGGGTCGCCGGCCTTCGCGATGGCCGAGGCGATCGCCGAGGCGGTCGAGGCCCCCGAGCGCACGTGGCTGGGCCCCGGCGTGGACCTCTCGCCCGGGGCCGAGGACTGCGCGCGGATGCTCTTCGACGTGCTCCGCCGCGTGCACAGGTGGACGTGAGCGCCGCCGTCTCCGTGGTGGTGCCCTACTACCGGGCCCAGGCGGACCTCGACCGGCTCACGGCCGCGCTCGCGGCCCAGCGCGGCCTGACCGGCGGGCTGCAGCTCGTGGTGGCCGACGACGGCTCGCCCGTCCCGCCCCGGGTGGACCCGGGCCTGCCGTTCGACGTGGTGACCGTGCGCCAGCCGGACCGCGGGTTCCGCGCCTCGGCGGCCCGGGCGCTCGGGGCGGAGGCGGCCGACGGCGACGTGCTCGCCTTCCTCGACGGGGACATGCTCCCCGAGCCCGGGTACCTCGCCGCGGCCCTGGCGGCGGTGGCCGAGGCGCCCCGGGACGCCGCGGTGGTGGGCCGGCGGCGGCACCTGGCCGAGGCCTGGCTGGAACGGGCCTGGGCGCACGGATGGCGGCCCGGGCACGAGGTGCCCGCGGACGCCCGCCTGGCCGAGCCGGCCTGGCTGCGCGAGGGGTACCGCGCCACGGACGACCTGCGCCGCGCCGACTCCACCGGCTACCGGTACGTCATCTCGGCCGTGCTCACGGTGGCGCGCGAGGTCTACGAGGACGCGGGCGGCTTCGACCCCGCCTTCGTGGGCTACGGCGGGGAGGACTGGGAGCTGGCGCACCGGCTGTGGCGCGTGGGGGCGGCCCTGCGCCACGCGCCGGACGCCGTGGCGTGGCAGGCCGGCGCCGACTTCGGCGGGCGCGGCGACGCCGCCGAGGCCGCCCGGGTGAAGGCCCGCGAGGCGCTCGTGCTGGCCTCCCGCATCCCCGCGACGACGGCCCGCGGTCACGGCCTCTCCCTGGCCGGCCCGCTGCGGGTCGAGGCGCGCGTGCGTGTGCCGGAGGGCACAGACGGCGCGGCGGCGGCCGTGGTGGCGGTGGACGCCGTGCTGCGCGCGGCACCGGGGGCGCGGGTCGGCGTCGTGGGCGGCCTCGACGAGGCGGCGGCGCGGGCGCTCGGCGACCCCCGCGTGCGGCTGCTGGGCGAGCCCGACGGCGGCGCGGCGGCGGGCGAGGACCTGCCGCCGACGCCGGCGCGCGGCGACCTCGACGCCGTGCGGTCGGTGCCCGACTGGTCCGTGGACGTGCACGTGCCGCTGCGGCCCGCCGCGGCCGGAGCCCGGCCTGACGCGGACGCCGTCGCCGCGTGGCTGCTGCGCCTGGAACGGGCCGGCGTCGAGCGCGTGGAGGTGCTGGGTGAGCCGGCCGAGCCGGGCGAGCGGGCCGTGCTCGCCGTGCTGACGTGTGCGCGGGCGCGGTGGCGGCACCGGCGGGGCGGGACGGCGCGGGTGTGGCGGGTGCCCGCCTCCCGGCTGGGCTGGGCGCCCGTGGCCGCCGTGCCGGACCTCGAGGCGTGGTGGGGCGGCTGGGGCTGAGCGGGCCGGTGCCCGCGGGGCGGGGCTGGCACAATCGCGGACAGGACGGAACACGGGAGGACCGATGAGCGAGCTGGACGAGCTGGACTTCGCGGCGCTCTCCGCGTTCCTGGCCTGGTGGTTCGGGAAGACGGGCGTCGACTGGATCCGGCGCGAGGACGGCTGAGGAGAGAGGACGCAGGCGTGCACGAGGACGAGGGACGACGCCGGCACTACGGGCACTTCTACGGGCTCGAGGACCTGCCCGAGGACGACCTGCTGCTGGTGTGGGGCAACTGCCAGGGCGAGTCGTATCGGCGGCTGCTCGGCGGGGAGCCCGGCACACCGCTGCACGGGGCGGACCTGGTGAGCGTGCGCGTGCCGCCCGCCTTCGAGGCCCAGCCGGACGAGGTCGCGCACCTGGAGCGGCTGCTGCCGCGCGTGAAGGCGCTCGTCACCCAGCCGATCCCGCACGACTACCGGGGCATGCCCATCGGCACGGACCAGCTCGTGGCCCGGCTGCCCGAGGACGCCGCCGTGGTGCGGATCCCCGTGGTGTACGACGTCTCGCGCTTCCCCTGGCAGGTCACCCTCCGCAACTGGAAGTTCGCGCCCGGGGCGGCCGAGCGGCCGGGGGAGGACCCGCCCGTCGTGCCGTACCACGACCTGCACGTGCTGGCCGAGGCGGCGACGGGCCGTCGTCGGGAGGTGGCGCCGGCGGCGATCCGCGAGGCCGCGGCCGCGTCCGTGCAGGCGCTGCGGGCGAGGGAGGAGGCGAAGGGGACGCTGTCCATGGCGGATCTGGTGGCGGCGGAGCGGGGCGTCGGCTTCTACACCGTGAACCACCCGACCAACACACTGCTGACCCGCGTGGCCGAGCGCGTGGCCGAGCGCCTGCCGGGCGATGTCGCCGTCCAGCCCGTGCCCGCCTCCCGCGTGCTCCTCGGCGGGGTGCGCGCGCCCCTCGAGGCGGCCGTGGTGGAGGCCCTCGACCTCGACGCCGAGCCGACCGAGGACTGGACCGTGGCCGGACAGACCGTTCCGGCCGAGCAGCTGCGACAGACCCACCTGGACTGGTACGCGCAGAACCCGCAGGCCGTGGAGGTGGGGCTGCGCAAGTACGCCGACCAGCTGCGGCTGCTGGGCCTTACGGGCTAGCGCCGGCTCCGGCCCCCAGTGGAGGATGGGCGGCACGTCCCGTCTGCCGCGGAGCACGTCTGCGGGGGCGGACGTACCGTTCCTTTGACCCCGTCACCCCACGGAGGACCACGTGACAGAGCAGTACGACATCCTGATCGTCGGTGGCGGCAACGCCGGCGTGTCCTTGGCCGCCGCACTGCGGCGGAAGCGGCAGGGCCGGGTCGCCATCGCCGACGGCCACCAGCTGCACCGCTACCGGCCGATGCTGAACTACGCGGCGGGCGGGCAGGCGGACATGGCCCGGTTCGAACGGCCGATGCGGGCCGTCATCCCGG
Source organism: Micrococcus sp. 093350064-1 (assembly GCF_053627955.1). Lineage (NCBI taxonomy): Bacteria > Bacillati > Actinomycetota > Actinomycetes > Micrococcales > Micrococcaceae > Micrococcus > Micrococcus sp. 093350064-1. Next base: position 6,179 of record NZ_JBSEYU010000007.1, on the reverse strand, counting down.
ACGGGGTCGAATGGATCCCGGACCACGTCGTGGCCGTGGACGCCGAGGAACGGACCGCGGTGACGAGCACCGGGCTGACCGTGGGCTTCCGCCACTTCGTGCTCTGCCCGGGGCTGACCCCGTGGTGGGGTGCGATCGACGGGCTGCGTGAGGCCTACGCCGCCGGATGGGCGGCGAGTGCGCACGTGCCCGAGCACGTGGACGCCGCCCGGGCGCTGCTGTCGCGTGTGGCCGCGGGGGACCGTGTGGTGGCGAATGTGCCGGCTGAGCCCTCCTCGTGCGGCGGCACCGTGCTCAAGGCGCTGTTCCTGGCCTGCGCGGCGTGGGAGCGCACGGGGATCCTGCCGGACGTGGACGTCCACCTGGTGACCCCGTACGGCCGGATCCTGGACCGGCAGACCATCGACCCCGCTCTGGCCGAGGCCGTGGCGAGGTACGGCATCCATGTGCACGCCGGCGCAGAGGTGAACGCCGTGGACCACGAGGCCCGCGAGGTGGTGCTCAACACCGGTGAGCGGATCACCGACGTCGCGGCCGCGTACATCACGCCCGTGGTGCGGGCCCCGGAGTTCATCGCCGAGGCAGGCCTGGCGGACGACGGCGAGGCCGGCCTGGCGGCCGTGGATCCCGCGACCCTGCGGCATCCCGTGCACCCGCACGTGTGGGCGCTGGGCGACGCCGCCGCCCTGGGCACACGGCCCTCCGGCGGAGCCCTGCGCCGGCAGGTCAAGATCCTGACCCAGAACATCCAGGCTGCGGACGCGGGGAAGCCGCTCCAGAAGTACGACGGCTACACCGTGATCCCCGTGATGGTCAGCCGGGACGAGCTGGTCCTGGACGAGCACGTCCGCGACGGCTCCGAGGACCGGTCGATCCCCGGCGTGGACCTGACGAAGCCGCGGAAGAGCACGGCGGCCTTCGACCGCTTCGGCCAGCCCCGGATCTACTGGCACCGACTGCTCAAGGGCAAGGTCTGAGCCCAGCGTTCTCGCTGCCGCGACACGTGCGGCGGACGTACTGTCCCTCGCGGGGCGCCCCCGCCCGATCCGGATGACGGCGCCGGCCCGCCGAGCGTTTTCGTTCGGGAAACGGCGGCGTGTCGCACCGCTGTCGTTCGGGAAACGGCGCCCTGCCGACGACGCCGGCCTCAGTCGTCGCGGCCCCGCACCGGGCGCTCCTCGAGCGTGGTCTGCACGACCCGCCCGCGCTCCCAGCTGTTCGCGCCCGGCACCACGTCCGGGACCGGGATGTCCGCGCGGTGGCGCCGCTTGGCCGCGGTGTCCACGCCCACGCGCTCGTCCCGGGCGCGCAGGAGGGCCTCGTCCACCTGGCCGTCGCCGGTGAGGCCCATCATCAGCTGGGGGATGCCGTACGGGAAGTCGTCCCGGTCGTACTGCCAGGTGTGGAACGTCTTCCCGTAGGTGTGGATGAGGTCTTCGAAGTAACTGTGCTCGGCCAGCTCGGGCACCCCGGGGGCCGTGAGGGCGCCGGAGCTCACCTCGTAGTGGTGGCTGTGCCACAGGCGCCGCTCCTCGTCGGGGAGGCTGCGGAACCGCTCCTCGCTGATGATGTACTCGATGCCGATCAGCCGTGCGTCCGGCGCGTTGCGGTCGAAGATCACGCACTGGTGCAGGTCGTGGCGCAGGTGGATGCAGAAGTGGCTGGCTTCGACCTGTCGGCCGAGGTCGTCGGCGTAGAAGTGCAGTCCGTTGAGATAGGTGCTCATCGCGCCCATGGGGTACTTCGGCTGGACCAGGCCAGATGCCGCGTCCAGGAGGCGGTGCTTGAGCGGGTGGCCCTTCCCCACGGCGCCCATGAGGGCGATCTTGCGGGCTGCGGTGACAGCGGCCGCGGTGCCCAGTCCGGCGGCGAACCCGAGGGCGGTGGAGGACAGGCGATGGGTGCTCATGGCCCCACGCTAGGGGCGCGGGGCGGACTCGGCCAGGGTGGTGGGGCTGCCGGGGCTGCCGGGGCTGCTCAGGAGGCGGGGACGGCGGATCGTCTGCGCATCTGACCCTTCTGAGTGGGCGCGTGGTCGCCAGAAGGGCCAGAGATGCAGAAGATTCCGGGCGGCCGGCGGGCACGACGTCGGTCCATACGACACGCGACAATGCGCAAAATGCATTTGCGCTAATTGCCTATCGACTAAGGCTCACCCCTCTTGTGCTATTCGTGGGCCGGAGTAATCTCGATTCCAGCAGCACCGTCCCAGCCCGGGGCGGGCCCGAACCGGGAGGATCACGCCATGACCACCGCCGTCCGCACCTGCGCCGCCAGCGCCTGCGCCTTCAATGCCGAGTCGTCCTGCAACGCCCTGGCCATCACCGTCGCCGGCTCCGACCGAACGCCCGGCTGCGGCACCTTCGTCCAGCTGGACGTCCGCCGCCCGGTGACCGAGGGCGCCTCGACCGTCGGTGCGTGCCACCGCCTCGAGTGCACCTACAACGTCGACCTCGCCTGCACCGCCGAGGGCATCGAGGTCACGGACGTGGCCACCTGCGCCACCTACACGATCGACTGACGACGCCCCTCAGGGGTGGGCGACCCGCGCCGGGATCGCGTCCAGCAGTCGCCGCCAGGCGTGCCGGGGGCTGTGGTCGAGTCGGCCCGCACCGGGCAGGGCCACGTGCACCGCGGTGGTCTCGCCGTCGCGGACGCGCAGCAGGGTCACCCCGGCTTCGTCCGCGTCGAGGGCGTAGGCGGGGGACTCGGGCAGGGGTTCGGTGTCGACCTGCAACGGGGTGCTCTCGCCCGGCAGCAGGCCCAGGGCGACGGCGTCGGCCAGGTCCGCGAGCACCTCGGGGGCGGTGCCCAGCACGTCGTCCGCCAGGTCTGCGAGCTCGGTCTGGTCGATGAGCCCGCGCGACGTGAGCGGCAGGGTGTGGCGGCAGAACACGGCGACGCCGTCGACGTCGTGCAGCAGGATCCGCTGGGTCTCGACGACGCCCACGCGCACCCGCGGGCCGACGTCGGCCACGAGGTCCGCGACGCGACCGCGCAGCCCCAGCTCCGCGACCTCGGCCGAGTCCCGGCACCAGCGCAGGGTGCCGAGCAGATGCACGGACGCCAGGCGGGTGGGGAGCGTGAGGTCCAGGGCGTCGCGCAGGACGTCCACGCGCACGTCCAGCGGCGCGGGCGTGTGGAACGCGCCGAGCGAACCGAGGAGGTTGGGGACGTGGGCGACCACGAGGCGGCCGTCCGCGCTCACGCCGTGGACGGCCGTCGTGAGCGTCTCGCCGGCGCGGAAGGCCGTGACCTCGACGGAGCCCTCGCCGCGGAGCAGCCGCTGGGCCAGCAGCAGACGACGGGACGCCACGGGCGGCAGCGGATGGGCGGGGTGCGTGGAGGCGTGGGCCATGGGGGTCCTTCCGGCGGGGGTCCGAGAACCAGTAAGGCACACCTCAGTGAGATACGCAAGGCGAGTGTTGTGTATTTGTCGCACACGGGGCGATGGGGGCGAGTGGTGCCGGGCTACGGTGACGGGACTCACATGCCGTCGTCGAGGGAGACAGCCGATCATGACCTTCCGCCCTACCCACTACCGACTCACGACGGCGGCCTTCGGCGTCGCCCTGGCGCTCGCCCTCACCTCCTGCGGCACGGCGCAGGATGCGGGCGGCTCATCGGAACCTGCCACCGCCACCGTCGTCGACTCCGCACTCACACGCATCAAGGAGGCCGGCACGTTGCGCGTCTGCTCCACCGGTGACTATCCGCCCTTCACCGAGCAGACCGAGAGCGGCGACTGGAAGGGCATCGACGTGGACATGGCCCGCGATCTCGCCGAGACCATGGGCGTGGAGCCGGAGTTCGTGAAGACCAGCTGGAAGACGCTCATGGACGACTACACGTCGGGGGCGTGCGACGTCGCCGTCGGGGGCATCTCCCTGAACCCGGAACGCGCCGAGCAGGTGTACTTCACCGTGCCCACGCAGGAGGACGGCAAGACGCCGATCACTCGCTGCGAGGACGTCGAGAAGTACGACACCGTGGCGGAGATCAATCAGCCGGGTGTGCGGTCGATCTTCCCGGAGGGCGGCACCAACGAGAAGTTCGCGCGGGAGCACTACCCGCAGGGCGAGCTGCTGACACACGACAACCTCACGGTGTTCGACGCTCTCGCGGCCGGTGAGGCGGACGTGATGACCACGGACCGCTCCGAGGTGCTCTACATCGACCACGAGTACCCCGAGCTGTGCGCCGCGAACCCGGACGAGCCCTTCGACTACTTCCAGAAGGGGTACATGCTCCCGCAGGGCGACGAGGTGTTCAAGCACTACGTGGACCAGTGGCTGGCCATCGCGCTCAAGGACGGGACGTACGAAGGATTCGCGGAGCCGTGGGTCGGGGACGTGGAGCTGAGCCTGGAGGACTGAGCCGCAAGGGCGATCCCGTCCCCGCTGGGACGCCGCCCTTGTAGACGTCCGCGGTGGTGACGCGCTTCAGGTCTTCGAGTGCAGGAGTCGTCAGCCGGTGACCTCGAGCTCGAGGCCGAGCACCTCCATGACGGAGAGCACTGACTTCAGGGTGCTCTTGCCGGTGCCGCGCTCGATCTGGCGGACGGTCGCATCCGAGACTCCCGCCAGGTCTGCGAGCTGCTGCTGGGTCAGCAGGAGCTCTTTACGCATGGCGCGGACGCGATCGCTGATCTTCATCAGCGCCGCGGCAGAGGAGACTGCGCGTGTGGTGGCCACGGCCCCAGCGTGGCAGATGAGCAGCTGAAATCCGAAGGATTCTTCGGAATCGGTGACGTTCGACTGCTGCGGTGACGAGTCGACATGGGAAACCGAAGAAGACTTCGGATTCGAGCCTCCGGAGGTCGGTCGAAAAGGTGCCGGCCTCCTCATCCGAAGAATTCTTCGGAACCCGGCTCTCAGGCATCAGGCGTGCGACTTTTCAGTGCCAGAATGAGGCCGACTGCCACACCGCCGTGCCCCGAAAGGATCTGCCACCATGCCCTCTCGCCAGAACCTCTCGAACTTCGTGTGGGGGATCGCGGATCAGCTCCGGGGCGTGTTCAAGCCGAACCAGTACGGCACGCTCGTCCCTCCGCTCACCATCCTGCGCCGCATGGAGGCGGTCATGGCCCCGCACCGGCTCGTTCTCGCGGGATCCCTCGTAGTGATCGAACAGGCTTGGCGGGATGGTCTCGACGGCGGCGAGCACTGACTCGATATCGTCCGGGGTGGGGGTGCGAGAAATCACGAGATGACCCCCTTCGCAGGGCTGCGAGCAGTATCCCTCCAGCCGCGGGCTCTGAAGTGCGGCTGTGGCAGGTGAAGTGGCCGTTCACCCTTCCGACGCGGAAACGCGACATGAGCATTCCTGCTCGACTCTCACATGTCCTCGGCGTGTCGCTCAATGGGTGCGTTGCTGTGCACAATATGCAGTTGAGGGCCTTCTCACCCTTCCTCGACAGACTCTTGGGCTGACCCCGTTTCGTAGGTCCAGTCGTTATGAGAGTCGTCCTGTTGCCCGCGGTCGCGGGCAGGGAGACTGGTCAGATCATGACGAACAGCAGGAAGCGTCACACCCCCGAGCAGGTCGTCCGTAAGCTCGGGCAGGCCGACAGGATGCTCGCCGATGGTCAGGACGTCGCGGCGGTGTGCCGGGAGCTCGGGGTGTCCGAGCAGACGTACTACCGGTGGCGGAACCAGTACGGCGGCCTCAAGGCCGAGGACGCAAAGCGCCTGAAGGAGCTGGAGAAGCAGAACGCGACCCTGAAGCGTCTGCTCGCGGAAGCGGAGCTGGAGAAGGCCGCGCTCAAGGAGCTGGCTGAGGGAAACTTCTAAGCCCGGACAGGCGCCGCGCCGCCGTCGATCACCTCAAGCGCAAGTTGCGGGTGAGCGAACGGATGGCGTGCCGTCTGGTCGGGCTGAGCCGCTCCGCGTACCGGCGACCGCTCAAGGGCGACACGGTCGCGGACCCGGATCGGGCGCTCAGGGAGTGGCTGCGCGCCTGGGCGAAGGACCATCCCCGCTACGGGTATCGGCGGGCGTATCACGACGCCCGCGCCGAGGGGCCGGTGGTGAACCACAAGAAGATCCAACGCCTGTGGCGTGACGAAGGGCTCCGGGTCCCGCAGCGGCGTCGACGCAAGCGCGTCGGGTCCTCGACCGTCGACGCGCCGACGGCGGACGCGCCGAACGTGGTGTGGGCGGTGGACTTCCAGTTCGACG